>CALEDV010000027.1 GCA_937949555.1 uncultured bacterium
ACACCAAAAGGAGTTGTTAAGCAGGGCAGAGTGGCTGCAGAAGGAAGTAAAAAAGGCTACCGAAGAAATCCTGCTCCGAGAGATGGAGACCATCTACTGCCTCTCCAGGGCAACAGAGATAAGGGACCCAGAGACGGGGGGGCACATATTCCGCATGGTTTACTATTCCCATCACATTGCAAAAAACCTTGGCATAGATGACGATGGACAAGATATGATATTGAAGATATCCCCTATGCACGATATAGGAAAGGTTGGGATACCTGACAACATACTTTTGAAACCGGGAAAACTAACACCTGAGGAATTTGCCATTATCACCACCCATACCACAATAGGCTACAACATCCTTAAAGATAGCCGTTCAGAGGTCCTAAGAGAGGCTGCTTTGGTTGCCCTGCACCATCACGAGAAGTTTGACGGCACAGGATATCCTCATAAGCTCAAAGGTGAGCAGATACCGCTCTATGCTCGCATAGTGGCAGTAGCGGATGTATTTGACGCCCTTACCTCTGAGAGGCCTTACAAAAAGGCATGGGAGATTCAGGAGGCCCTGAAATATATAACCGATAACTCTGGAGTTCATTTTGACCCTTCCTGCGTCAATGCCTTTACTAAAAACTGGGAGAATGTCCTTGCTATCAAGGATAGATATAAGGATGATAATTAGTTTTGGATGCTCGGAATAATTTTTTAGTTTGACAAAGGATAACTGGTTGCTTTAATATTTGCCCCTCAATGTATTTTCAAGATATAATCCTTAAACTTCATGACTACTGGGCAAAGCGAGACTGCATCCTGCTTCAACCATACGATACAGAGGTTGGAGCCGGAACCTTTCATCCTGCTACATTCTTTAGGGTTCTTGGCCCTGAACCCTGGAGAACCGCCTATGTTGAGCCCTGTAGACGCCCAACCGATGGCAGATATGGTGAAAATCCCAACAGACTCCAACATTACTATCAATACCAGGTCATTATAAAGCCTTCACCTATTGATAGTCAGGATATATATCTTGAGAGTTTGGATTATCTGGGAATAGACCCTCTAAAGCACGACATCCGTTTTGTTGAAGACGATTGGGAGTCACCTACCCTGGGTGCATGGGGTTTAGGTTGGGAGGTCTGGCTTGACGGCATGGAGATAACCCAATTTACCTATTTCCAACAGGTAGGAGGGATCGACCTTATGCCCGTATCCCTTGAGATAACCTATGGGCTTGAGCGCATCGCAATGTATCTTCAAGACACAGACAATGTTTTTGACCTATGGTGGAACAAACACCTTAAATATGGAGAAGTACACAGGACCTCAGAGATAGAGTTTTCAAGATATAACTTTGATGAGGCAAATACTGATATGCTGTTTAGAGAGTTTGAGTCCTTTGAGACAGAGTCAAAGAGGATGTATGAGTTGGGATTGGTGCATCCCTCCTATGAATTTTGTCTAAAGTGTTCCCACGCCTTTAATATGCTCGATGCCAGGGGGGTCATCTCGGTAACTGAGAGAACTGGATATATCGCCCGTGTTAGGGCGCTTGCAAGGATGTGTGCAGAGGCATTTTTTAAACAGCGACAGGACATGGGATTTCCTATACTTCAAAGGTCAAGGGATGAACACAAAGGCAAATAACCCACTTTTGGTCCTTGAGATCGGTTGCGAAGAGATACCTGCTCGCTTTGTCTCAATAGGAATAAAAAGGCTTAAGGAGTCTGCTGAAAGGATATTTTCGGAGCAAAGGTTGAGGTGTGGTGAAATAAAAACCTATGGCACCCCAAGGAGGCTGGCTCTTATATGTGAAATGGAAGATTCTCAGGTCGCCACCGAAAGGGAAGTCTGGGGTCCTCCAGTGCATGTTGCCTTTGACAGCAATGGCAACCCTACAAAGGCAGCAGAAGCCTTTGCCAAAAACAACGGGATATCTCTCGATGACCTCCAGCGAAAGGAAAAGAACAAGGGACTTTACATTGTAGCCTTAATAAAGGAACCATCGGCGCCAGCAGAAGAGATACTACCCTTTGCGCTTCAAAAACTCATACTGTCCCTATCTTTTCCGAAGGCTATGAGATGGGGCAGTAGCTCTTTGCGTTTTGTGCGACCTATACACTGGATATTGGCCCTTTACAATAATAAAAGGATATCCTTTAATCTTGAAGGCATAAAGAGCGGCAACATGACCAAAGGACATCGCTTCTTATCTCCAGCGGCCTTTGAGATAAGGGATGCAAGGACTTATATTAACCTGCTCAGAAACAATTTCGTTGTCCTCGATCAGGCAGAAAGGGAAAGCATAATAAAAGAATCCTCCAAGAAGCTATCGGAATCGGTAAAGGCAACCTTTATCGAGGACGAAGAACTCCTATCCCATGTGAGAGATCTGGTTGAATTTCCCCAGGCAATGCTTGGCTCTTTTCCCCAGGACTATCTTGATCTGCCTGAGGAACTGCTGATAACGGTTATGAAGGGGCATCAGAAGTACTTTGCATTGCGGGATCTCCACGGGAACCTCACAAACCATTTTGTCATTATCAGCAACACAAAGCCAGATAATGCCGACAGGGTCACAAAGGGCGCCCAAAAGGTTATAAAGGCACGCTTTGAAGATGCCCGTTTTTATTATCAGGAAGATAAAAAGATACCCCTTAAAAAGAGGGCTGAGGAGTTAAAAAAGGTTGTTCACCATGAGCGATTGGGATCTATTTACGAGAAGACTCAGAGGATAAAGAGACTCGCCTGTTTTATTGCAGAGAGATGCTGCCCTGATAGACTTAGTGATGTTAGTATTGCCTCAGAACTATGCAAGTCAGACCTTGTCTCTGGAGTAGTCAGAGAATTTCCTGAGCTTCAAGGGGTAATGGGCGGCTATTATGCAAGGAATGAGGAATACAGTAACGAGATTGCCTTGGCAATTAGTGAGCATTATCTGCCCCGTTTCGCCGGTGACAGACTTCCTAAATCGGACACAGGCGTAGTTATAAGTCTTGCAGATAAGATTGATAACCTGGTTTCTTTCTTCTCAATAGGTGAAATACCAAGCGGCACCGAAGACCCCTTTGCCTTAAGGAGACAGTGTTATGCTGTAGTTTCAATTCTTATGGAAAAGAGATACTCCATAACCCTTGAGCAGATAGTATCCTTTGCCATAGAGCCTCTTACAGCATTAGACTCTGAAGCCCTAAAGAAGGAAATATTTAATTTCTTCGGACAACGTTTTGATTACTTTATGCAGACCTCTGGATATGAACAGGATATAAGGGCAAGTCTTATGGATTATGTTAGAGAGCAGCCCCTTTACAGCCTTAGAGAAAGGGCAGAGGCATTAAAGAATTTTAAAACCATGGATTATTATTCTTCGCTAACTATGTCCATTAAAAGGATAAATAACATAGCCCCTAAGGTCGATGTTGCGCCCCTTTCACCCTCTCTTTTTCAAGAGGATCAGGAAAGGGAACTCTACGAATCCTCCTTGAAGACCTCTGATGAGGTATCAGACCTTGTTAAGCAAGAGAGATTCATTGAAGCCTTAAGGAGCCTAAATAAGATGCAGCCCTATATAAACAACTTTTTTGACAGGGTGCTTGTCATGGATAACCGTGATGAGGTGAGGCACAATAGGCTTGCCCTTATAAAATCAGTGCAAAAAATAGCAGGCCTTATTGCGGATTTTTCTAAACTTGTTTGATTAAGTGGACAACACAAGATTGTCCCGATGTATTATCTCATCGGCATACTTATAGCCAAGAATATCCTCAATCTGATCCGTCCTCTTTCCCCTTATCTTATCAACATCCTTAACGGAATAGTTGACGATCCCCTTTGCTATCTTTTTATTGTTCTTATCAACACACCTGACTACATCTCCTGCAGAGAAGTCGCCTTCTACGGCTTTAATGCCTGAGGGCAGAAGGCTTTTGCCTTCCTTAAGAAGCGCCCTGACTGCGCCATCATCAAGGATTAAAAGCCCCTTGGGACGGGCAGCAAAGGCAATCCAACCCTTTCTTGAAGAGATTGACCTCTTTGCCGGTTCAAAGCAGGTGCCGATATTCCTGCCTGCAATGAGGTCTCTTAACAAGCCTCTCTTCTTTCCGCTTATAATATCAACTCTGATGCCATAGGCAATAGCCTTTTTGGCTGCAAGCACCTTTGAATACATACCCCCTGTGCCAACTCCTGAGGAGGAGCATCCAGCAAGGGATTCAATCTGGTCATTTATTTCGTGCACCTTTCTGATTATCTTTGCGTCAGCACAAGTGCGGGGGTCTGAGGAATAAAGCCCCTCTACATCGGAAAGTATTATCAATCGGTCAGCGTCCACCGCCCCTGCTAATAAAGCCGCAAGTTGATCGTTATCTCCAAACTTTATCTCCTCTGTGGAAACAGTGTCGTTCTCATTAATAATAGGAACAACCTTGAAGGAAAGCAATGTAAGGAGGGTGTTTTTAGCATTTAGATACCTTGTCCTATTTGATAGGTCCTCCCGGGTTAGCAGAACCTGAGCAATCTTTATATGATGATAGTCAAAGCCTTTCTCATAGGCTGCCATAAGTATAGATTGCCCAACAGCTGCTGAGGCCTGTTTCAATCTTATCTCAGAGGGTTTTCTTTCAAAGCCCAATCTTCTCATGCCTGCAGCCACAGCCCCTGAGGATACTATGAGCATCTCATGCCCTTGACCGCAAAGAGAAGCTACCTCCGAGGCTATTGCATCAATCCTTTTATAATTGAGCCCTGCTTTGGAGTCTGCAAGGATATTGCTGCCTATCTTTATTACAATCCTGCTCATGGCTTCAGTATCTTTTCTATCCCCATTGCAAGATTATAACAAAGGCTCTCTGAATATGTCCCTTTAATTGCACAATTTGGCGGTAAGATACGCTAATAGTTCCTTAAGTCCCTTTCCTGTGGCTGATGAAAGGGCAAAGAAATCTATGCTCTCCCTTTGGCAGTATGCCTTCAATCTCTCCAGGCGACGCCCATCGCCTTGGATATCCTCTTTAGAGCCTGCCACTATAAAGGGTTTCTCTACTAACAACGGGTTATAAAGAGCAAGCTCAGATCGTATTTTCAGGAGATCCTCAACGGGGTCTGATTGACATATTTCAGATATATCTACAAGGTGGAGGATAATCTTTGCCCTCTCTATATGCCTTAAGAACTGGATACCTAAACCTGCACCCCTATGGGCGCCCTCAATAATTCCTGGGATGTCTGCCATTACAAAGCTTTTATAATCCTCTACCTTTATCACCCCCAGATTGGGTGTGAGTGTTGTGAAGGGATAGTCAGCAATTTTGGGTTTGGCAGAGGATAACTTTGAAATAAGCGTTGATTTCCCGGCATTAGGCAATCCTGCCAGCCCTACATCGGCAATCAGCTTAAGCTCCAGTATAAGTGTCTTTTCCTGTCCAGGCTCTCCAGGCTGAGCAAATCTGGGTGTTTGTCTTGTGGGTGTTGCAAAATGGGCATTGCCCTGGCCTCCCCTGCCTCCCTGCGCTGGCATGTATTCAGCCCCATCGCTGTCTAAATCTGCCAGTATCTCCTCAGTCTCTGCATCCCTAATGATAGTTCCTAAGGGCACAGGTATTAACAGATCCTCTCCATCTCTGCCCCGTTTGTTGCTTCCCATGCCATGCCCCCCCCTCTGTGCCTTGTATTGTCTTTTGTATCTGAAGTCCAAGAGGGTATGTAGTTCCCCTGTAGCCCTGATTATGACATTGCCTCCCCTGCCCCCGTCACCTCCATTAGGGCCACCCTTAGGGACATACTTTTCCCTCCTAAAGCTGACACAGCCCCTACCACCGTCTCCAGCCTTTACATAAATCTTTGCATAATCGACAAATTTCATTGGGGCAAGTTATTTTTGTGGGTTCATTAAAAAAAAGGCAGCCCCCTGTAGAGACTGCCTTTTGCTATTAAGTATTAAAACTAATTCTTTGATGCTACTGTTTCAAGGGGATATACGCTTATCTTGGTCCTTGTTTTGTCTTTTCTTTCAAACTTTACTGTGCCGTCTATAAGCGCAAATATGGTATGGTCTCTTCCTATACCTACATTGTTGCCGGGATGAAACTTGGTCCCTCTCTGCCTGACAAGTATATTACCAGCCCTTACAAATTGACTTCCAAATCTCTTTACCCCAAGTCTTTTAGACTCGCTGTCCCTTCCGTTTCTTGAGCTTCCTACACCTTTTTTATGAGCCATAGCTAACCTCCGATTATCTCTGTTACCGCAAGCTTAGTAAAACGGCTCCTGTGACCTGTAAGCCGACGGTGGGTTTTCTTGGGTCTTGGTTTAAATACGAGGATCTTGTCACCCTTGAAAGAATCTACTACCTTTGCCTTTACAGAGGCCTCCGCAATATAGGGCGATCCAAAGATATTTTTGCCCTCCGATGAGAGCATAAGAACCTTCTCAAGCACTATCTCGGATTCTGGTTGAGCATTGAGTTTGTCAACCACAATCTTATCGCCTACAGAAACCCTGTATTGCTTCCCTGAAGTCTCAACAATAGCATACATTTTACTGCACCTCCATTATAATTAGCCAACTATTTAATCAGAAAGACTCAATTTAAGTCAAACTTATTTTGCCTTCAATGTGAGAGAGAGAAATAAGGAAATAAGGAGCGCTCCTAACAGGAACAAGACCGAAATAAGCACATTATTAAGCAGGGATGGCTTTATGAGGAGAGCCATGCCAAGTCCAAGCATCATAAGTCCTGAAAGGAGTTTTAAGAATCTCCCCTGCTCTTCAGATAGCTGCCTCTTACCAAGAGACACCGTAAAGACAGTAACAATCACAAGCAGTGGTATAACATAAATGAGGTTATATAGCGCCAAATAGGAGTAATACTGCAGGGGAGGGAGATTATTTAGGGTTAATATCCTTGTAAACACCATAGGAAACCCTGCAGTGCACAAAAGTTCATAGGCATTTGCTGCTACTGCCAATACAATAGTGCCAAATAGCATAGACACTGTGGAGGTTGAACGAAGCAGTCGCCTCATTTTGTCAAATAGTTTGCCCTTTGCATCATCGGATATGGTAAGAGAAACTCCTTTCTTAAAAATAAAGAAGTCTTTTATATTTATACCTGCTATGACTACAGATACTAACCCTGCAAGGGTAGTTATAAGAGACATCTCTCCCATAATTAAAAAAAAGTTAAGCCATGCAGCCATAAAAAGGAAATACATAAACCCTGAAAAGAATACAAACACTCCGCCTATGAGCGCCATTTTTTTTCGAGATTTAGCATGTATCAAGAGCCCAAGCAATGAAAATAGAACGAAAAAGGCACAGGGGTTAAAGCTATCAAGCCCTGCAATCACAAGGGTCATAAGAGGAAGCGCCATATTAGAGACATCTGTATGCCCAATAAAAGGGATGTTGATGACTTCCTGTCCGGATGCTGCCTCCTTTGCATTCATACCCTCCCTTGCAGTGATCTCCTGATTTTGGGAAGCGCCCCGAAGCGCCCTTTCAAGAGGATTTATACAGGGTGTTGTGCTGCATTCCTCTACTGCCCTTTCTATGTCCATGGCAATGCCCTCTGTGAATCCCAAAAATGCCTTGTTGCCTATGAAAGTGGCTGGCACACCTGAAGCCTTTATGCCATAAGCAGAGGCAATGCTCTGAAATAATAGGGCATTTTCTTTATTTTTCAATACCTCATAGGCCATTATCTCCATCTCTGGGAACCTATCCACCAGCGATTCAAGAAAGGGTTTTTCCATAGCGCAATGGGGACATCCCTCTCCCCAGAAGAAGACAACCTTTATCTTGCCTAAGGATACAGACTTTGTTTGTTGTATTGTAGATTTAGAAACCCTTTTGGAGGTTTTTTTTGTCGCGCCTTTGGGACTGATTGAGTCTTTAGCTGCATCATCCTTTTCCTTGGCAGGCACGGCAATTTCAGGGCTGCAGGGATCGTTCTGGCTGTCCTTACTGTTTTCCAGAGGGCAAAAGGTTTGTTCTTTGGTTAGAAATTCTTCAAAGGGATTTGCCTTCACATTTGTAACAAACAAAAAAAGACATATAATAGTCAGTATTAAACGCATTGTAACCTCAATAATGAGTCAAGTTTATGTTAAAATCTTCAAGAAAATTTCCAGATCGTCTATTTTACCCAAAAACAATGATAACATACATTTAAATCTCGATGATACTAAGAATATACAGGATCGCCTTTTTGTTGCTCATAAACTTAACTGCCTTTCTTACAACCCTACCTTTATGGCTCCTTTTATTCCCAATAAAGGCAATCCAACAACAGACGCTCGCAAGGGCTGTGATGGTTTGGGGAAGGCTCAACTGCCTTGCGTTAGGCATTGCAGTGAAAAAGAAGGGCTCTTTAAAGATCCCTGAGGGGATGTTTATAGTATCCAATCATCTGTCCTATACGGACATACCTGTATTGGCAGGCATATTTTCCTGCGTATTTATATCAAAGGATGCGGTCAGAAGATGGCCCCTTATAGGGATACTGAGCGCCTTGGCTGGCACTGTTTTTGTGGACAGAAGTTCAGGCAGATCAACCCTTGAGGCACTGGAAAAGGTCAAAACCTTTTTAGATCTCCACAGGAACATCCTTTTGTTTCCTGAGGCAACTACATCGGACGGCAAGACTCTAAAACCCTTCCGAAGCTCTTTTTTTGCCCTTCCTGAGAGATTAGGGATCCCTGTTGTTCCAGTGGCTATAAATTACTACGATTGCCTAACCAATAATCCCTGTGAGATTGCGCCATGGCACAGTGAAATGAACCTATTAAGACACTTCTGGAGGCTTACAGCAACTAAAAAAATTCTTGCAGTGGTAACCATATGTGATATTATTAAACCAACAGATAAAGTAGTTTTATCAAGAAAGGAACTTGCCATGCTATCGGAGAACAGCATAAAGGAGGCCTATTACAGGCATGGATCTTAGGGAGTGCTTAAACGATTCTCAATATGAGGCGGTTACAACCCTTCAGGGTCCCCTGTTAGTTATAGCTGGAGCCGGCAGCGGCAAGACAAGGGTAATTGAATACCGCTCCTTTGAGCTTGTCAGAGGGGGAGTGAATCCATCATCGATACTTCTTATGACCTTCACCAGAAGGGCAGCCAGAGAGATGATTGCAAGGGCATCAAGGCAA
This sequence comes from uncultured bacterium, assembly GCA_937949555.1. Classification (GTDB taxonomy): domain Bacteria; phylum Nitrospirota; class Thermodesulfovibrionia; order Thermodesulfovibrionales; family Dissulfurispiraceae; genus DUZI01. The sequence goes on from CALEDV010000027.1 coordinate 9,138, forward strand.
GATCCCCGATGCAAGGATATTGATGGCGGGACCTTCCACTCCTTTGCTTACAGGATGTTAAAGAGATACGCAAGGGCAATTGGGTTTAATCAGGAGTTAATAGCCCTTGATGAATCCGACGCTCAAGAGGCATTGCACCGCTGCGCCACTGCCCTTAATCTTTATGGCAAGGACAAGAGATTTCCCAAAAAAGACACCCTGCGAAGTATCATAAGCATGGCTATAAATAAGGCATCCCCAATAGGCGAGATTATAAAAAAGGAATATCCTCATTTCTTGGAATATGTGGAGGATGTAAACAGACTTGCCATGGTTTATGCAGAATACAAGATTAAACGAGGGTATATCGACTACGACGATATGCTTATATACCTAAAGGCAATGCTTGAAAATGAGGATATCCACAGGGCTGTCACTAAGAGATACAGGCATGTGATGATTGACGAATATCAGGATACCAATATATTGCAGGGAGATATTGCATCACTGATAGCATCTCCTACAGGCAATATAATGGTAGTGGGTGATGATGCCCAGAGCATCTATGGATTCAGGGGTGCTGCCCATCAAAATATATTAGATTTCCCCCATAGGTTTCCTGGATGCAGAATAATAAAGCTGGAGAAAAATTATCGTAGTACCCAGTCTATACTTGATTGTGCCAATGCTGTACTTGATACGATGTCCAAGAAGTATGATAAATCTCTAAGCTCAGCTAACAATGAGCAGGGCTTAAAACCTGACTTGCTTTTTTTTAAGAATGCCTATGAGGAGGCTGAGTGGATAGCGGAATCCATTCAAGGGTCTATCGAGGAAGGACTTGCCCTATCGCAAGTAGCCGTATTGTGCCGATCTATGTATCTTACAATTCCTCTGCAGGCTGAATTGGGCAAAAGAAATATCCCCTATGATACCTACGGGGGGATAAGGTTTTATGAGATGGCTCATGTAAAAGACCTGCTCTGCCATATGAAGGTGTTAGTAAATCTCAAGGATGAACTTGCCTGGCACAGGGCCCTGATGCTACTTGAGGGGATAGGGGCAAAGACCTCAGAGAGGTTGACCTCAGAGATAATAACCCTTGCTTCTATAAAGGATGCCCTGAACTTACTGGCAAAGAATGCTGGCAAGATGCGGAATCCTGTCCCAATAAAAAAACTCCTTCAAGCCCTTGAAATCTCCTTTCAGTTAGGGCATAAAGAGGTGGGCGCAATATTTGATGTCTTCTTTGAATACTACAGACCTATCTTAAAGAACAGGTTCGATGACTGGCATCTCAGGATTAACGACTTAGAAACCCTAAGACAAATAGCTGCTGCTTACAAATCAATGGAAGATATGATTAATGATTTCTCTATAGAGCCCCCTGAAAGGGGAGTATGGGCAAGAGAACCAGAGACAAGGGATGAAGACAGACCTCTGACGATATCAACGATACACTCTGCAAAGGGGCTTGAGTGGGAAAGGGTCTTTGTAATGGGACTGATAGAGGGTGTATTGCCGATTAGTTTTTCCCTTGATAGTGAGGAGGAGTTGGAGGAAGAAAAGAGGTTGCTCTATGTAGCTATCACAAGGGCAAAGAGGAGATTGTTCCTAAGTATGCACCATCAGGGCAGAAAGAGCGGCATTGCTCAATTTAACAGGCTTTCAAGGTTTATAATGCCTGAGAACATACAGGAGACCCTTAATATAAGCAGCACAGCAGCAAAGCGTCAAGATAGCAATTATGAGGACTATGCCTTCGCTTACAAAGTCAAAGACGATCTGTTGCAGAGGGTTCTTGAGTATTATAGAAATTGAGCGGCTATTAATAAAAGCGGTATAATCCCTTTTAAGATAACAGGGTTCTTATAATGTTCCTGCGCATAATAGAGGCTAAATGAAGGCAAGGTTTAGGGGGCATCATCTTATATGTCTGCATTTTTACCATGGCATAGGATACAGCGAGGACTTCATTGATGCCCTTGAGCAAACACTTAAAAATGCCCAGTCCTCTGCAATAGTAATCCTCAGGGGTCCCGATGATGTATGCCTTATGTGTCCTCACCTTAAAGACGAACGCTGCACAATGGATGCAGCCTCAGAGGATGAGGTTAATTCCATGGATCAAATGGCTTTATCGCTGCTTAATCTGGATATTGGTCAAGAGGTAAGATGGGAGGATATAAGAAAAAAACTGGGTGGATTTTTGCAAAAATGGTATGAGGCAAATTGTGTAACATGTTTTTGGAAAAAGGTGTGCGGCATAGAGGAATCCCCTTTAATAAATAATGTTATTTGACCCCTCTGAGATAGGTTCCTTAAGAATAAAGAATCGCATAATTCGTTCAGCCACTTATGAGAAAAGTGCCGATATTGATGGTTTTGTAACCGATAGGATTATTGAACTCTACAGAATCCTTGCAAAAGGTGGTTCAGGGTTGATCATTTCGGGCAATGCCCTTGTGCACCTGTCAGGCTATTCAGCCCCTATGCAGTTATGCATACATAAAGACCATTACATACCTGGTCTTTCAAGGCTTACTGAGGCAGTTCATAAAGAGCAAGGGAGAATATTTATCCAGTTAGTCCATGGCGGGAGACAGTGCTTTCCCTTTTTGCTTGGAGGCAGGGATCCGATAGCGCCTTCAGCAGTGTATGACCCCTCTATTAGAGTCATGCCTAAAGAAATGACAAACGAACAGATATGGGAGATTGTTTATTCCTTTTCATCGGCATCAAGAAGGGCGAGAGATGCCTCCTTTGACGGCATTCAGATACACGGCGCCCACGGGTATCTTGTGAGTAGTTTTCTCTCTCCGCACACAAATAGGAGAGAGGATTACTGGGGAGGTGATGAGGAGAGGAGGTTTCACTTTATTGAAGAGGTATATAAAGCCATCAGATCTGAGGCTGGAGATGGGTTTCCAATAACCATAAAGATTAATGCCGATGATCTCATAGAGGGTGGTTTAAAGATACCCGAGGCTGTCAGAATTGCAAAGAGGCTTCAATATGTAGGCTTTGATGCCATTGAGGTAAGCGGGGGCATGTATGAATCTAAAGTAGCAACAGTAAGGAAAGGCATAAAAAGTAGCGAGCAAGAGGCTTACTTTAAAGACCACAGCAGGTCTATTAAAGAGGCCGTCTCCATTCCCGTAGCTTTAGTAGGTGGGATACGTTCAAGGTCTGTGGCTGATATGATTCTTAAAGAGGGATATGCCGATATCGTAAGTCTCTCAAGGCCCCTTATCAGAGAACCTGATTTGCCAAACAAGTTTGCAGAGGGCAAAGAAAAAGCCGATTGTATATCCTGCAATGAGTGCATGCGATTCTCAAAACTTGATTTTGTAAGGTGTATGCAGGTTGCATCATGAGGGCATAATTTTATATCATAGCATCCCATGTTAAAACCAGAGCAGCAGTTAGATGTATTAAAAAGAGGCGTTACAGAGATCATCTTTGAGAAGGAACTCCTTGCAAAGCTCCAACGGGCCTATGATACCTCCACTGCCCTTAAAATCAAGGCTGGATTTGACCCCACTGCCCCAGATATTCATCTAGGGCACACCGTACTTATTGAGAAACTCAGACAGTTTCAGTCTCTTGGACATGAGGTATTCTTTCTAATCGGTGATTTCACAGGCATGATTGGAGACCCTACAGGCAGATCAGAGACAAGAAAGCCCCTCACCAAAGAGGATGTGCTCAGAAATGCTGAGACTTACAAGGAACAGGTCTTTAAGATACTTGATCCTGAAAAAACCACTGTGTGTTTCAATAGTCAGTGGTTTGAAGAAATGTCTGCCCTTGAGGTAGTTAGGCTTGGAGCCCTTGAAACAGTTGCCAGGATGCTCGAAAGGGAGGACTTCAAGAAGAGGTTCACCTCCCAGCAGCCCATATCTATACTTGAGTTTTATTATCCCCTCTTTCAAGGTTATGATTCTGTCCATTTAAGGGCTGATGTGGAACTTGGCGGCACTGACCAGAGATTTAACCTGCTCATGGGCAGGTCTCTCCAGAAGGCCTATGGACAACAGGAGCAGTCAATTATTATGATGCCTCTTCTGGAAGGGACTGATGGCGTCCACAAGATGTCAAAGAGCCTTGGTAATTATATCGGGATCTCTGAGGCGCCAAAGGATATTTATGGAAAGTTAATGTCCATAAGCGATGAGCTAATGTTTAGGTACTATGAGCTTCTAAGCCACATATCTAACGAAGAACTAAAAGACTTGAGAGAGGGGATTGAGAGGGGTTCTTTACACCCCAAGAAGGCGAAGGAAGACCTTGCCTTTGAGATCACAGCCCGTTACTGGGGCTCTGAGGCTGCATTAAAGGCAAAGGATGAATTCTCAAGGGTCTTTGCTCAAAAGGGCATGCCAGATGATATACCTGAGATATCTTTACAGATGGAACAAGAAACCCTATGGATAGCAGAGGCAATGAAACAGGCGGGTCTTTGTACAGGCACCTCTGAGGCGCAAAGATTGATAAGGCAGGGCGGTGTTGCTGTCGATGAAGATAGGATAAGTGATACCAATTACAAGCTATCAAAGGGTTCTTACCTAATTAAGGCAGGCAAGAGGAGGTTTGTGCGCATCACCCTTAAATGAGTTCTTATAAAGGCTTAGCCTTTGATTACTCAAACCACATTGCCCTCTTTTATGTCCCTCTGTATCAGCATGATCACAGGCACTTCACATAAGCCCTATAAATCTTACCGCTGAGATACATAACTGCCCTGCTTCAAGCACGGAGATCAGAAACATCCTCATTCTTTTCTATATTATAAAAATGTCTTGACCAATAACCTCATCTTCCCTCAACTGTAAGAAAGGCGAGGTTCCTCCAGTTATCAAAGCGCCAAAAAGGGCTCTCTGTTCCTCTTAGGGCAGGATTCAAGGGAATCTATGAGTTTGCCTTGACAGGTTTTTTCCTGTTTGTTGACAATCAAACAACTATTAAGTTATTTTATCAGACAGCGGGGTGGAGCAGCTTGGTAGCTTGTCGGGCTCATAACCCGAAGGTCGTAGGTTCAAATCCTACCCCCGCCACTTAGAAATGGCAAGGGTTTACAGAAATGTAAGCCCTTTTTTATTGGTTTTAAGCTATTCCTATAGGAATATGTCCATCAAAGCCACTAAAACTAAGAACTTGCACAAACAGCAATTCGTATAAATTATGGCTCTCTCTTCTAAGGGATTTAAAAGATTTTTCTAAAAGCTCTGTTTGTTGCCTTTTCAATTCCATATCATTAAACAGGTGTCCCTATATGTCCATCGTAATATTGATAGTTGCATGACCTAACTGTTATTGGATGTATTTAATGTTTTGCCCTGCCTGTATTCTCATGCTTACTTTAATATTTCTTAGGCTATGGAAGGGCGCCTGTATTAAACCTGCCTTTCTTAATGACTGAGTAAAATATCTCTTGATAACATTGTCGTATAGTGTTAGCTTGCCATATCAGTGTGTTAAAGCGCTGTATAGGCAAATCTATCTCCTTTAAAGGGATTGAGTGCATGATTTTTGGGAATACCTGAATAGATTATCAATATGTTATCGGGGCGAGAGGATTTGAACCTCCGACACCACGGTCCCGAACCGTGTGCGCTACCAAGCTGCGCTACGCCCCGTGCCTTTAATATAACAAAAGGATGTTGTATTTTTCTTTCTTTCTAATTATTATATCTCAGTCCAATGGAGATAAACATTCTAAATCTTATAGGCTGTACCCCGCTGATCAGATTACAACACATGCCTGATCCCGAAGGAGCACTCATCTATGCAAAGCTTGAGGGGAACAATCCTGGCGGTTCAGTAAAGGACAGGATAGCCTTTCAGATGATCACCTCAGCAGAGGCTGAAGGCATCTTAAAACCAGGGGGCACAATCATAGAACCCACAAGCGGCAATACTGGTATTGGCCTTGCCATGATTGCAGCGGTTAAGAAATATCGCCTCATACTGACAATGCCTGAAAATATGACCCTTGAGAGGCGTCAGATACTCAAGGCCTATGGTGCAGAGATAGTGCTAACCCCTGCTGAAAAGGGTATGAAAGGCACAGTGGAAAAGGCACAGGAGATAGCCAGTAATAATCCAGATTTCTTTATGCCGCAGCAGTTTGAAAACAAAGCAAATCCAATGGCACATAGTAAATACACTGCCCCAGAGATAATCCATGCCCTTGGCTCTGTCCCTGATGCCTTTGTGGTTGGCGTTGGAACAGGAGGGACAATTACAGGTGTAGGGGAGGTATTTAAGGCTACAAATCCCAATTGTCTCATTGTTGCCCTTGAGCCTGCAGCATCCCCTGTGCTTTCAGGAGGCAAACCTGGCAGACACAGGATAGGTGGTATTGGCGCTGGTTTTATCCCCCCAATCCTTAAAAGGACTATCTTAGATGAGATAATTACCGTCACTGATGAGGAAGCCGCACAGACAGCTCGAGAGCTTGCATTGCATGAAGGAATCTTCGCTGGCATATCCTCTGGGGCTGCTATGTTTGGGGCTATGAAAATTGCCAAAAGGCTTGGCAAAGGCAAGGTTGTGGTGACTGTATTCCCCGATCGGGGAGACAAATACCTCAGCGCCGGACTATTTCAGGAATAATCCACCTCTATTTAGCTAATCAGTTGTTTTGCGTGGATCATCAAAAAGTCATATTTTTTCAGGGATTATGAACGCCCTTTGTTTATTAGGAAGAAGATCTTTTGTGGTTAACAATAGGACATGAAAGTCCCCTTCCCTATGATTCAACATGCCCTACACCGGAATAAGTATCTCATCAATTAGCTAAACTAAAAAAGCCTGGTTACCTATCGATCTATTGGATATTAGAAAAAAGGCAGGACCCATAAAAAATCCTTATCCTGCCTTTTTAAGATCACGATTGTTACATCTCATTAATTGTGATAGCCGAGGTTGGACATACGCCGAGACAACTCTCGCAAAAAACACACTCTGAGGTCTGGTAGGGATCTGACTTGCCGTCAACCATCCTAAAAACGCCCTGAGGACAAATATTAACGCACTCTTCGCAACCCTCACACTTAACAGCGTCTACTGTTACCATATACATAGTCTTATTTCACCTCCTTACGGTTTTAGTATAAAGCCTCTTATAAAAGAAAGGATTATATGAAAGAGCCTGTGATGCTGTCAAATAAACTACATCTTTTTTACATTAAGGACTGTTATAAGATTCAGTATCTCCATGAGGTTATAGAGCCTCTCATCTCTAACATGAATCGTCATATTCATATTATCCACATGGACAAGCTTAAGCAGAAATCCTATTACCGATGAAGGCATTGATAAGGAGTCAGGTATCTTAATAACAATCGAAGATATCCCCTTGTTAGTCAATGACCTTACCCTGTCTTTTATCTCTTGATAGTCTTCAATGCTCTGAATATTTCCTGTAATAGTTATCTCCGAAGCCCCTGTTATCTTAACCTCCATCTCAAGCCTCCTTTTTGATCTTCTTTATCATAGTTACTTCATTTCCCTTTTGGTTGTAGTATATTCCATCAAGTATATTTTGGGCAATCCTTACACCCCTGCCTGAGAACTGTGAATAATTGGTGCCGCACTCATGCAGCGAGTTGACATCAAAGCCCCTGCCTTCGTCAGTAATGGTTATTTCAATAATTCTATGATCCCCGTTTTCATAAACCCCTATCACTATGTGTATCTTTTTATTGTTTGAGTCTTCATTCCTGGATAGATAATTATCATAGAGGTCCTCAGCGATAAGCCGCTTTTTTTCCTGAGCCTCAAGTTCTATGTTGCCATGTTCATAGGCGTTGAAGAGCAATTCGGTCATTGCGCTCATAAATACTATGCATTCTTGCTCGGACATATACGAAGAAATTGTGGTGCTTACCTCATCGGCTGCCTTTGACACCTCTTTTATCCTGCTATTGATGGTTATATCCTTATGGAAAATGGCCTTTGAGGGCATAAGGGAAAGAAATATTATGGTAATGTCATCGGTGGCTAAATCCATTAATCTGCTAAAATGGCTGTAGAGTTCCTTTGCAGTATAGGAATCAGCAAAGTCAGCCTCGATGTGTTCCTCATAAAGCTTGTCCTTGCTCGAGAAACATTCATTTAATCCATCGCTGTAAAAGAGCATCTTCTTTACATCCCCTAGGTCTATCTCATCAATTTTAAAGGGCAACGGAAATTTCATTACCGGCTGATTGTTGCTTCTAACTTTTTGTATTTCTCCATTGACCTTGAGCAATAAAAGTGGTGGTTCAGAAAACATGGCATATCTCATGATATTGCTTTGAAAGTCTATCTCTATAAAGGACAAACACACTATCTCATCCTCAAGCAGTTCCTCTCTTATAAAGGTCTGATAGGCATTGATACATTCAACAAGAGAAAAGTCGCCCCTCTGCTTTGCCTGCGTGACAAAATGATTTATATAGGATGTAGAAAGGATAGTAGTAACTGAGGCAGATAAGCCCTTGCCCATAGCATCCAAAAGTATAAAAAGGTATCTGCCCTCTTGTATCTCCCTTATGGAATAGCTGTCTCCGCTCATAATATCAAGGGGTTTAAAAACTACACTACAGTGCCATTGTCTTGCAATGTCTTCATGGGCTTGTTTTTTGAGTATGATCCTTTTAAAGTACAGGTCATTTTTTATAATATTAAGTTCCTTTCTAAAGGCTCGCTCTTGCTGCAAGGAGTGATACTTCTCTCGGTATTTAAGCAACTCCAGTTCCTGTTCCTGTGTCTTCCTTTCTAAGTTTTCAAGAATAACCCTTTGCGTGGCTATCTCTATTGCCTTGTAAAGGTTGTCATAATTAATGGGTTTTGCCACAAACTGGGTTACGCCGAGATTGATCGCCCTTATAAGAAACTCTGTGTCTATGAAGCCAGTAACAAGTATGATCGGAGTTTTTGTATCTTGCTTCCTTATCTCTTGAATCATATCAAGCCCGCTTAGATTGGGCATAAGGTTGTCAGTAATAATCAGATCCACTGGATTATTTTTCAATCTCTCCAGTCCCTCAACACCATCCTTTGCAAGTATTATATCCCTAAAAAAGTCCTTGAGTTTTCTCTCGATAGTAATCCTAAAGAGCTCTTCATCCTCTACATAAAGCACTGTAAGTTTAGAAGTAATGTCTTTGAGTCTTGAGGGATTATTCACCTGTAGGCATCTCCGTCTTCAATGCAGACATTCAGTAGCCTTCCATAAAAGCTATAAATGAATCCCTGTCATTGATTATCTGTATTTTTTGTCCTTTAGTATGTTCTTTTGTGGGAATGAATTTCAAATAGGCCCTCAATTCATATTCTCGGAATATCCTGCGCAGGTCCTCCCATGAGGGCTCCTTTAGCAGCAAGCTCTTCACATCTCCATCAAAGGGCACATCAGTATTTATAAGGGCAAGTCTTTTGGATAGTCTCACAATCTCCCCGGACTCTGAGATAAGCCTTCTTATTCTGTCATTCCTGATAGTGTGTATATTTTCAAGGAGATTTTCGATGCTGCCAGCCTCAACAATAAGCTCCTTAGCCTTTTTCTCTCCTATGCCCTTCACGCCAGGTATATTGTCAATGCTGTCTCCTGTTAGAGCCATTATGTCTGGTATTTTTGAAGGCTCTACACCGAATCTCTCTATAACCTGTTGCTTGCCTATCAACACATCCTTTTGAAGATCGTAGACCTTAACCTTCTCATTTACAAGCTGCAGCATGTCCTTATCATTACTCATTATGTAAACTTCACAGTCCTTTTCAGAGGCTCTTTTTGCAATAGTTCCAATAAGGTCATCGGCCTCATAACCAGCAGATTCAAATATCTCTATGCCCAAGAAACCGATTATCTCCCTTATAACAGGAAACTGCACCGAAAGATCCTCAGGCATGGAAGGCCTATTTGCCTTATATTCAACATAGGCAATATGTCTCTCTGTGGGGTGGGCTGTATCAAAGACAGCAGCAATACCCTCGGCTTTAGATTCCTTGATCAACTTTAAAAGCATTCCTGTAAAACCATAAATGGCATTAGTAGGGAAACCTCCAGAGGTGCTTAGTCCCTTCAGAGCATGATAAAACCTGTATATATATGAGTTGCTATCTATTAGGATTATCTTCATCTGTAATGCCCTTTAAAACCCCTATAATAGGTCTTTTACAGGATTGCATATTAGGAAGTCTGCAACTATTTGATCCACAAAATCCAGTATTTATAAATTTCTCCTGCATTGCCACTACCAAAGTGTAATATCAAGCCTATCTCTAAAAATCAGGCGACAGGGCACCTATCAACAATTTGTAAACCTCTGCAATCAGACAATGCTCATAGGCGATTTAGAGGGTTATCCTTTTTATACTCCCTTTAGTCAGGTCCATTACACCCAGACCTTGCTGTGCAGCTATCTTTACATAGCCGAGATCACTGCCTTTCATGCCAAAAAGGGTTGCCCCATAAGAATCAACAGCTACCTGATCAGGGCTCATCACTATGGTATCCAGCCTTTTTACATCTGCGAGGCTTCCGCCCTGTGGACCATTTGCAGTGAGTATCCTGACTGCATCTAACACCGTTAGAGTTGGTTTTATTGCCCTTGATAGATCGACAAGGCTCTCATCAAGCCTTTGGTGTATGTGCCTTCTGGAACCACCCATTACGCCCATCCAATTCTTCATTGCCATAGTGAGTCTGCTTAGGCTGTGGTGTTTAGCTATCGGCACATTTATAATTTTATCGGCCTCAAAGATATCAACATACAGGGGCCAGGATTTTAACACATCCCCCTTTAGGGAGATCTCTTTGTATTTTTTATCATCCATGTAGTAAATCTCTGCCCCTAAAGCCTTTACAGCAGGTTCGATACCGCTTTGAACATAGCATCTGCGGGGGTCATTGACAGGTCTGTCAAAGACCTTGACCTTCTTTGCTCCTGATTCAAAACAGAGCCTCACAAGGGCAGCCACCACCTCAGGATTTGTATTAGCAGCCTGTTCAGGTGTCCTGTCCCATCCGATGTTTGGCTTAATAACTACCACATCGCCCTTAGAAACAAACCTATTCATACCTCCTAACTCTTTGACAGCAGATTCAACAAGCTTTTTAGGAGAAGAACCCTTGGCAACAACCATCTCAAAGGGCACCGCTGCCTCCGCCTCTGATGAAAAAATCTCGCTACCTCCACTAAACACAAAGTTTAACCCTACTACTGAGGCTGCCCTTAAAAAATCTCTCCTTTTCATGGTTTCCTCCTTTTTGGCTCGTTAAAAGTTTAAGTATGGTATTGTTGAAGATTCAACTGTCCTGGTGCCTCTGTTAAAATCTCTGCCCCTGAAGTGGGCAGCCATTACATTGGGGTTTACTTTTGCAGTAATGTTTTCCCAGTTTCACGAAAAGGGCGTGGTATTCATTAAATAAAGGCACCTCATGCACTAACTGTTGATGAAAAAGGGCCTGACACTCCTGATAACCTGCCCCTTCTGAGATTATACCATGCCTTGATAGTATCCTTTTGGTATAGGCATCAATCACAAATACTGGTTTATTAAGGGCATACAGAAGTATTGAATCTGCCGTCTCCATTCCAATGCCTCTTACTGATAGTAACTTATTGCGTAGCGATTCGGTATCCTCGGCAACCATATTCATCAAGCTGCCGTCATATTGGTTTATTATAAAAGCAACAAAGGCCTTCAGTCTAACTGCCTTGATGTTAAAATAACCTGAGGGCTTTATAAGTATTGCAAGTTCCCCCTCTGGAATCTCATATAAGGTGCGCGGCGATAAACAATGGGCATCCTTGAGATTTTTGATTGCCCTGTTAACATTCTGCCAATTAGTATTCTGGGTCAAGATTGCCCCCACAGCAACCTCAAAGGGACTGTCCCCAGGCCACCATCCTTGGGGGCCGAAGGCATCAAAAAGCATCCTATAAATAGACATTAGTGGAGACATATTAAGCAAAAAGTTTCTTTATCTCAAAGAAAATTATACTGGTTATTCTTAGACAACACAAAAGGACCATTATTAATTCTTTTTATATCACCATTTTACCATACAAATAACCTGTTGTTTTATGTAAAATTTTCAAGACAACACAATAAAAGGGGGAGGCAATGAGCCTTATATTGCAGAGGATGAGAAACACATCAATTAGCACAAAGGTAGCAGTAGCATGTATCGTAGCTATTTTTTTGATATTTTTCTGTCTTGCCTCGATGCTTTACCTATACACAAAAAGGTCTTTTTATGAAAACAGCATTGAGGAGCTAAAGAGAGAAGCAAGGATGATAAGACAGACCATTGAGATATTCAATGGCGCAGCAAAGGGAGGCGCTGAACAGATACTAAATGTCTTTTCCAATTACTTTAAAGATGACTTTACTTTAGACCCATCGAGGACTACAAGGATTGCAGATGCAGAGGTGCCAGTCTTAAAGAACGGCTCAGAGGTCCTTAATCTCAACAATCACCATGTCGATAACCTCACCAAGGCAACAGGCAACTCTGTTGCAACCATCTTCGTTAAGAAGGGCGATGACTTTATCAGGATTGCCACATCCCTTAAGAAAGAGGACGGACAAAGGGCAGTTGGGACATTATTAGACAGGGGTCATCCAGCTTATCCGCTGGCACTGAAGGGAGAGACATATGTTGGCAAGGCAAGGCTCTTTGGAAGGGACTATATGACCAAATATAAACCCATCAGGGACAATGCAAATCGTGTTATTGGCATATTGTTTGTTGGTTTTGACATTACAGAGGCCCTAAAAGGTATGTTGAACAACTTCAAACAGATCAAGATAGGACAGACAGGGTATGTGTATATCCTAAATGCCAGAGAAGGCAAAGATAAGGGGACAGTGATGATGCATCCAGCCCTGGAGGGCAAAAATATCATCGATGCTAAGGATGCTAAGGGCAGAGAATTTATAAGAGAGATTATTGACAAGAAAGAAGGCATTATAGAGTACCCATGGATTAATAAGGAACTCGGAGAATCCTTTGCAAGAGACAAGATTGTTGCCTTTGATTATGTCAAGGATTGGCAGTGGGTAGTGGCAGCAGGCAGCTATACTGATGAGGTCATGCAACATGCCTTTCTGATTAGAAACATAATAATGGCTGGCACTATAGTAAGCTCAATATTAATTGGCCTTATACTTTTCTTCGTTGTCAAAAGGATGCTTGGTGGTCTGCATGGCCTTAGCGATAATATAGACAGCATAACCAAGGGAGACCTCACTGTGAGATTTAGCCATACCTCTGACGACGAGATTGGCTCTATCTCAAAGCATATAAATAAACTGGCAGAGACCTTCAATGACCTTATCAGCGGGCTTTCTCAAGGGGCAATGAATGTAATCACTTCGGTAGACATACTCAGACTCAAGTCGCTAAAGACTGCACAGGGCGCAAAGATACAGTCTCAGCAATCCTCTGCCATAGCTACAGCAGCAGAACAGATGAACCAGACAATAGGAGACATAGCTCGCAACGCATCCACCTCCTCACAGTCCTCTGAAAAGGCAGTTGAGGCAGCCATAAAGGGCAAGAGGATTGCTGATGATGCCATAAACACTGTTAATAAAGTAGATGAGACTACCAACTCACTATCGCAGATGATCACCCAACTCAACGAGCGGGTCAGTGAGATTGGGGGTATTGTCACCGTTATAAAGGATATTGCAGACCAGACAAACCTGCTTGCCCTAAATGCAGCCATCGAGGCGGCAAGGGCTGGAGAACAAGGCAGGGGTTTTGCTGTAGTGGCAGATGAGGTGCGGAAGCTGGCAGAGAAGACAATTAAGGCCACTGAAGAGGTGTCAGAAAAGATCTATTCGGTCCAATCAGGCTCTTCTGAGACAATGAAGACCATGCAAGAGGCCTCTGGAGAGGTTACAAGGGCTACAGAGCAGATCAGACAGACTGGCCTTGTGCTTGAGGAGATAACCCAATCTATGGAGGCAGCCAAGGATCAGATAATCCAGATCGCCACTGCCATCGAAGAGCAGTCTGCGGCCTCTCAGGATGTGGCAAGCAATATTGAAAAGAACTCCCAGATCGCCTCGGAGATTGAGAAGATGTCTGAGGAGGTCCTGAAAGAGGTTGCAAACCTTATAGATGTGGCAGACTATCTTAGGAATTCATCAACTATGTTTAAGACCGATACCGATAAATACACTATCTTTGACCTCACGAAGGCTGACCATAGGGCCTTTGTGGCTAGGGTATTCAATGCCATACACAACAATGTCGCCCTCGACCCTAACAGCCTGCCTGACCACATGAGCTGTAGGCTTGGTAAATGGTACTTTGGACAAGGCTCAAAGATATGTGGACATATGTCTGCATACAAAGAAATGAATAATCCCCATGAAAAGATCCACAGCATTGCAAAGGAGGCCCTTAGGGCTGCTCAGGCTGGAGATAAGGCAAAGGCTGAAGAGCTGCTGCAACAAATGGAAGAGATATCAGTGAATATTGCCAAGATGCTCGATGATTTAAAGAGAGAGTGTAAGGGCAACAGGTAAGGGTCTATCCCTTATCAGGCAGACAGTTTATCCTATGGGCAAGGCAGGCGGCCCCAAAGCCGTTGTCTATGTTCATAACCGCTATGCCTGGGACGCAGGAATTGAGCATAGCAAAGAGGGCAGTCATGCCTTGAAGGCTTGTCCCATAGCCACTAGAGGTAGGCACGGCTATTACTGGTTGACTTACAATACCGCCAACCACAGAAGGCAGCGCCCCTTCCATGCCTGCAATGACTATCAATACCCTTGCCTCCCTTATCCTGTCTATGTTGCTGAACAAACGATGGATGCCTGCAACGCCCACATCACAGAGCATCTCTGTCTTGCTGCCCAAGAAGGAGGCTGTATGTACTGCCTCCTGGGCAACGGCAATGTCTGAGGTGCCTGCAGTTAATACAAGTATATTGCCCCTCAATAGCTCAGGCCCCCCACAAACAATGAGACCACAACGGGCATGCCACTTGGCATCCTTGATCCTGAGTTTCTTAAAGACCGACTCCCTGGTCTTGGTAATCAGAAACCTTCCGCTCTGCTTGTACATTGCCCTGGCAATGCTGACGGTCTCTTCATCGCCTTTATTCAAGCCAAAGATCACCTCAGGCACCCCGCTTCTTAGACCCCTGTGATGATCTATCTGGGCGATCTTGAGATCCTCAAAGGGGAGTTTCCCAATCTTCTCAAGGGCATCCCCTGCCGACAAGACACCAGCCTCTACCTGCCTGAGTATATCCTCCAACTGCTTAGTATGCATCAAACTCGGGCTTGAGGGAACGATTCATAAGGTCCCTGACGGCCTCAAAGGGGGGCTTGTTTTTGTATAAGGTCAGATATATCTGTTCAGTGATAGGCATCTCAATGGAGAGCCTTGAGGATAATTCATAGACTGAAAGGGTAGTGGCAACACCCTCAGCTATTGACCTTGTACTGGCAATGATGGCATCAAGCTTCTCGCCTCTACCGAGCTTGTATCCCACTGAAAAGTTCCTTGACATCATAGCAGAACAGGTTAGCATCAGGTCTCCAAGTCCGCTTAAGCCTGAAAAGGTGTTTTCTTGAGCGCCCATGGCCACCCCAAGACGGGTTATCTCTGCAAGTCCCCTTGTCAATAGGGCTGCCCTTGCATTGTTTCCAAGTCCAAGACCCTCACATATGCCTGAGGCAATGGCAATAACATTCTTTACGGCCCCCCCTATCTCAACGCCGATTACATCACTGTGGGTATAGACCCTGAAGTAATCGGTGTTGAATAGTTCTTGCAGCAGCAAGGCATTTTTTCTGTCCTCAAAGGCAAGGGTTACTGCAGTGGGCAGTTTAAGGGCAACTTCATTTGAAAAGCTCGGGCCTGACAAAACTGCAACAGGACGGCTGAGTATCTCTCCAATTATCTTGGAGGGCAGGCAATAGGTGTTGTTCTCTATGCCCTTTGAACAGCTTACCACTAAGGCATCTGCTTTAATATAGGGCTTAAGCGCCGTAAAAACTGGACGAATGTGCTGGGTGGGCACAACACTCACAATGTATCGGGCATCCTTTACAGCCTCTTTGTAATCTGTGGTAGCATAGATATTATGAGGGAGTATTATATCGGGCAAATACATATCGTTCTTGCCGATATTGTTTATACAACTCACCACCTCTTTTTCATATCCCCACAGGGTAACATCATAGCCCTTATCAGCAAGGAGGGCAGCCAGCGTAGTGCCCCAGCTACCAGCACCAATGACAGATATGTAACCCTTTGGGTAATCCATAGAGGAATGATGATATCAGAAACTTATCGTTATATCAATCTCAGGCCTAACTTGCCCTTAGAAATACTGGGCATGCTGAAAAGGCTTTAATGCCACACCTTAAACAGGGCAGCAGTTCAAAGGGAATAACATTCTTGAGAGAAATCTCCTGCTGCTGCCCTAAATTTGGCATGCCCCTTTTTTTGTTATAAACTCCTAAGGGCAATTTGGGGTTACTAAACCCCTTGATATGCTCAAGCCTCTGCACAGGCAATTTAAGGTACCAGGGATAGCCTACATCTTCTGAGGTATTGATACCCCCAGTATCCTGAGTCCGTGGCCAAAGACTATCCTCATGGCATTACAAAGCGCAAGCCTTGATTGGGTTAACAGGGCATCCTCTGTTATGACCCTGTGTTTGTGATAGTAAGGATGGAAAAGCCCTGCTAACTCATGCAAGAAGAAGGCTATCCTGTGGGGTTCCCTTGAGAGGGCAGCAGACCTAAGGGTCATAGGGTATAAAAGTGCCTTTTTCAGGAGCCTCCTTTCATCTTCATTAAACCCAGAGATGCTGTTGGGTTCATAGGGGTCTATCCCCATGGAGATCGCCTTCTGGAAGATGCTGTTTATCCTTGCATAGGCATACTGCACATAATACACAGGGTTTTCAGAAGACTGTGCCTTTGCCTTCTCTACATCTATATCGAGGGGTGTGTCGTGCCTCCTTGTGAGAAAGAGGAACTTTGTGGTGTCTGGGCCTATCTCATCTATCAACTCCCTTAGGGTGACAAAGTCCCCTGCCCGTTTTGACATCTGCACAGGTCTGCCATCCCTTAGCAGGGTGACCATCTGTATCAAAAGGACATTGAAGCCCTCTGAAGGCAATCCAAGTCCTTGTAGCACTGCCGACACCCTTGGGATATAACCATGATGGTCTGCCCCCCAAAGGTCTATAATCTCCTGAAAACCCCTATCCAGTTTTTGCTTATGATAGGCTATGTCCGAGGCAAAGTAGGTGTACTGATTGTCCTGCTTTACAACCACCCTATCTTTGTCATCGCCGAAGGCCGCGGATTTAAACCATTGAGCCCCTTCACTGTCATAAATGAGTCCCTTTGATCTTAAAAATGCTATGGCTGATTGTACTAACCCACTGCGATAAAGCTCCCTCTCGCTCTGCCAGGAATCAAAAGTTACGCCAAAATCTGTGAGGTCCCTTTTTATCTCCCTCAACATCAATGAACAGGACAACTCCTTTATAGTATCGGCCACATCCTTGAATTCACTGTAGCACAGGCCACTTCGCCCTGCAAAATCTCTTATCTCAGGGCTTTCAGCAAGCTCACTGATATAATCTCCCCGATATCCATCCTCTGGGAAGGGATATTCGGGTTCGTCGCAAAACAGTTGTCTATATCTGGCAAATACCGACTGTCCAAGTTTTTCAATCTGAACGCCTGCATCGTTGATATAATACTCCCTTTGAACACCAAAGCCTACCTCCTGCAAGAGATTAGCAAGGGCCATACCTACAGCAGCTCCCCTACCATGCCCTAAGTGTAGTGGGCCTGTTGGGTTAGCGCTGACGAACTCGATCTGTACCCTCTTGCCCCTGCCTATATCCTCCCTGCAATAGGCCTCCTGTTGTTGGAGCAGTCTTTTGAGCTCTGCAATAAGGGCATCGTCGCTAAAGGTAAGGTTGATAAAACCCTGACCTGCAATGTCTATGCTTTTAAAGAGGCCGGCCCCTCTTGCCAACATAGATTCCCTTATCTGACCAGCTATAGTTGTTGGAGGCCTCTTTAGAACCCTGGCAAGCCTCATTGACACAGGTGTTGATAAATCACCCAATGCCTCATCCCTTGGTATCTCCAGCTCTGCAAATTCTGCTGATACACCCATATCTAAGAGTGTCTGTGTCAATAGGTCTCTGGTAACCTTTTCCATGTTGGTGTCCGATTATAACCCAAGCAGAGCAATTTAAGGAAACAGCTATGCTATAATCTTGTTAAGACAATGGAAAACTATCAGGTAAAGGTCAAGATATGCGGCATTACAAATCTAAAAGACGCCCTAATATCCGTCGATGCAGGTGCCGATGCCCTCGGTTTTATCTTTTACAATAAAAGCCCCCGTTTTATAACACCTGAAGGGGCAAAGTCAATAATAGAGCAACTTCCTCCCTTTGTAACAACCATCGGGGTTTTTGTAAATGAAACAGCGGTATGTATCAATGATGTCAAAAGCTTCACAGGCATTGACTTGGTGCAGCTTCATGGTGATGAGCCTCCCTCCTTTTGTGCACTATGGCAGAGGACAATCAAGGCCTTTAGGGTAATGGATTTTGTGGACCTTGCCATACTGGAAAGCTTCCGCTGTAATGCCTTTCTTTTAGACACCTTCGCCCCTGATTCCTATGGAGGCACGGGGCAGATCTTCAACTGGGACATCGCTGTAGAGGCAAAAAAATATGGACGAGTAATCCTCTCCGGTGGGCTCAATCCAGACAATATCATAAGGGCAGTAAGGCATGTAAGACCCTATGCAGTAGATGTAAGCTCAGGGGTTGAATCCACTACAAAGGGCATTAAGGATGCTTCAAAGATAAGGGCTTTTATAGAGAGGGCAAAGACTGCCTTGATGTTATACGAATGATGGTCTTTACATTCCCCCTGGGATTGAAGTCTGCAATGACCTCAAGGTATCGAGGGGCGAGTCTCTCTGATAATTCTGAATAGACCCTGTTGGCGACCTCTTCGTGAGACACATAACACTGTCTGAAGGAATTCAGATAGAGCTTCAGAGACTTAAGCTCAATAATCTTTTTATCGGGCACATAGGTGATCTTGAAGGTTGCAAAGTCTGGGTACCCTGACCGGGGACATAGACAGGTAAACTCTGAAAAGGTTATATTTATCTCGTAATCCCGTTCGGGTGTAGGGTTATCCCAGAGCTCGAGGGTTGCCTTGTCTATCTCTTCTTCGCCATAACGCATAGGCTTATTTTATACAAAAAGGAGGCCCTTTTGAAAGGTATCATATTAGCAGGCGGTAGTGGCACAAGGCTTTACCCCATCACCATACCGGTTTGCAAACAGTTACTCCCAATTTATGACAAACCAATGCTCTATTACCCCCTGTCAATACTGATGCTTTCAGGTATCAGGGAGATATTGATTATTTCCACACCAAGAGACACCCCCCGCCTTCAAGAGATCTTCGGCAACGGAAGCCAAATTGGGCTCTCACTGAGCTATGTGATACAAGACTATCCAAGGGGGCTTGCAGAGGCATTTATACTGGGCGAATCCTTTATGGGTAATGATGATGCATGTCTCATACTTGGTGACAATATATTCTTCGGCCATGGCCTTACAGGGCTTTTAAGAAAGGCCAAGGAACACATAGCCACTAAGGGAGGGGCTGTGGTGTTTGGTTACTATGTCACAGACCCTGAGAGATACGGCGTTGTGGAGTTTGATGCTGCTGGCAATGCGGTATCTATTGAAGAAAAGCCAAAGAAACCAAGGTCTAACTATGCTGTTACGGGCCTTTACTTCTATGATAACTCTGTCATAGAGATTGCAAGGTCTGTGAGGCCCTCACATAGGGGTGAGCTTGAGATTACCGATGTAAACAGGGCCTATCTGGCAAAGGGCAAGTTGTCGGTGGAGCTTTTAGGTAGGGGCTATGCATGGCTTGATACAGGCACAGCAGAGAGCCTCCTTGAGGCCGGCAACTTTATATCCACCATAGAAAAGAGACAGGGCCTGAAGATCGCCTGCATTGAGGAGATAGCCTTCAAACTTGGTTACATCTCTAAAGAGGATTTGAACCGTATTGCAGAGGGCTATAGGAATGACTACGGCCGCTATCTTGCAAATATAGCAAAGGAGGCCTGACATGCCCTTTGAGTTCAAAAGCCTTGCGATCAAAGAGGTGATTTTGATAAAGCCTAAGAGGTTCGTTGACAATAGGGGATTCTTCCTTGAGACATACAAGAGGTCTGAGTTTATCAAGGCAGGTATCAAAGAGGACTTTGTGCAACACAATCACTCACGGTCATCAAAGGGCGTCTTAAGGGGGCTACACTATCAAATGCATCCCTATGCCCAGGGAAAACTCATAAGGTGCATCAGGGGGGCCATACTCGATGTGGCGGTTGACATCAGAAAGGGATCTCCTACATATGGTGCATGGACGGCCGAGGTGCTCTCTGAAGACAACGGTTTGATGCTATTTATACCCCTTGGATTTGCCCATGGATTTCTCACCCTTGCCGACGATACAGAGATCATCTATACCTGTACATCTGAGTATGCCCCTGAATACGATAGAGGCATAATATGGAATGACAAAGACATCGGCATCAAATGGGGTTGCGACACCCCAGCCCTATCGCCAAAGGATGCGCAGCTCCCATCACTGAAGGACGCAGAAAACAATTTTATCTATCAGGAGAGTCTATGAAAAGGATGCTCGTTACTGGAGGCGCAGGTTTTATAGGCAGTGAATTTGTCAGACAGGCCGTAGGTTCCTATGATGTAGCCGTTATAGATTGCCTAACCTACGCAGGGGATGTGGAGAGATTGTCAACAGTGAAGAGTGATATAAGGTTTTATCAGGCTGATATTACAGACCCTGAAAAGACAAGGCATATCATAAACACCGAGAGACCTGATATCTTAGTGCACTGGGCTGCGGAGAGCCATGTGGACAGGAGCATACTAAATGCATCGCCCTTCATTGATACAAACATCAAGGGGACGCAGGTACTGCTCGATTGTGCAAGGGCGGTGGGTTTAAGCCTGTTTGTAAACATATCCACCGATGAGGTCTATGGAGACCTTGATGAAAAGGGGCAGTTTACTGAAACCACCTGCCTTAATCCAAGCTCTCCATACTCAGTCAGCAAGGCAGCACAGGACATGCTCGGCAGGGCATACCATAGAACACACAAACTACCTGTGATCACCCTTAGACCTTCAAACAACTACGGATACTGGCAGTATCCAGAGAAACTCCTACCTGTCATCATATTTAAGGCTTACAACAACGAAAGGATACCAATATACGGCAAGGGGGAAAATGTGAGGGAGTGGCTCCATGTCTCAGACTGTGCGAGGGCAGTGCTCGAGGTTATAGAAAAGGGCAAGACAGGAGAGGTTTACAACATCGGTAGTGGCAACGAGGAGAGGAACATTGATGTGGTAAAGACAGTGCTTAAGATTATGAACAAGCCTGAGTCCCTTATCGAGTTTGTGCCCGACAGACCTGGTCATGACTTTCGCTATAGCCTTAATTGCTCTAAGATAAAAGAAGAGATAAACTGGTCCCCTACAGTGGATTTTCAAAAGGGGCTATATGAAACAACAAGCTGGTATCTGTCAAACCTCCAGTGGGTTGAGGGGAAATTGGCAGCCCTAAGACAATACTGGGATAAGGTTTACAGACCCTAAATGCTTGTGTTAATCTAACAGGCTTTTAAAAGGGACTTTAAAAAATAATATTTCAATGAAAGGTGGTGATTTATTCAATGTCTATTGACAAGGAGAGGAAAAGAGAATTGATAGAATCCTATCGAGTACACGATAAGGACTCAGGGTCGCCTGAGGTGCAGATTGCCTTGCTAACAGAAAGGATCTCATCTCTTACCGAACACTTTAAAATCCATAAAAAGGATCATCATTCAAGAAGAGGTTTACTGAAACTTGTAGCCCAAAGAAAGAAACTCATAAGCTATCTTAAATCAAACGACAAAAAGAGATATGACAACATATTGGGACGCCTCGGCTTAAGGAAATAAGAATCCTTTTTTTAAGGATTCTTATAATCCCCATTTTATCAAATAAATCCAACTAAGGAGTTCAGAAGAATTTACATGACCAAGGTAGAGACCACATTTAAAGGACGACAGTTAATCATTGAGACAGGACAGATTGCAAGGCAATCAGACGGTTCCGTATTAGTCAAATATGGCGACACCTATGTGCTTGCCACAGTAGTTGCAGATGAAAATCGGAGAGAAGGACTTGATTTCTTCCCTTTGACTATAGATTATCAAGAGAAAACCTATGCAGCAGGAAAGATACCCGGAGGCTTCTTCAAGCGCGAGGGTAAACCTACAGAGAAAGAGGTGCTTACCTCAAGGCTCATTGACAGACCTATCAGACCGCTATTTCCAAAGGATTTTTATCAGGAGACCCAGGGCATTGTATCAGTGCTATCCTTTGGGGATGAGAATGTTGCAGATTTATTGGGCATCATAGGCATGTCTGCTGCAACCCACATCTCCGATATCCCATTCAACGGACCTGCTGCAGCCGTAAGGATCGGCATGAAAGGGGGCGAGTTTATCATAAACCCTACCTTAGGGGAGTCGGAAAATCTCTCGCTTAACCTTGTGGTTGCTGGGACTGCCGATGCAGTAATTATGGTTGAGGGCGGTGGTGCAGAGGTAAGCGAAGAGACTATTATGCAGGCTATTGATCTTGCTCATGAAAATATAAAAGGGCTAACGAGACTTCAGGATGAGTTGAGAGAAAAGGTAGGTAAGGAGAAAAAGCCCCTTACCCCATCACCCAAATATCCTCAGCTCATAGAAGACGTAAGGTCCTTTGTCTCCCAGAAGATAAAGACAGCCATCAGTATACCAGGCAAACAAAGGAGACAGGAGGCGCTCAATGCCATCCTTGAGGAGACCCTTAAAAACTTCAATACTGAGAGCTCTGCAGAAAAATATACAAACAATGCCAAACAGGATATTAAACGTCTTGTTACAAATATATTTGAGGACTACGAAAAGGAGATTGTGCGCTCCATGATAGTAAATGAAGGGATTAGGGCAGACTCCCGAAAGACCGATGAGATTAGGAATATCTCCTGTTATACAGGGATATTGCCGAGGGCCCATGGGTCTGCGCTTTTTGTAAGAGGAGAAACCCAGTCCTTGGTAGTTACCACCCTTGGAACCCATGACGATGAGCAGAGGGTGGAGACCCTGGAGGGTGATTCTTTTAAATCCTTTATGCTCCATTACAACTTTCCCCCCTTCAGTGTTGGCGAGGTCAAGCCTCTCAGGTCTCCTGGCAGGAGGGAGATAGGACATGGTGCCCTTGCTGAGAGGGCATTAAAGTATGTAATTCCAGAGAAGGATGTCTTCCCTTACACCATAAGAATAGTGTCTGACATACTGGAGTCTAACGGTTCTTCATCGATGGCAACGGTTTGCGGAGCCACCCTGTCACTAATGGATGCTGGAGTCCCTATCAAGGCGCCTGTGGCTGGCATAGCAATGGGACTCATAAAGGAGGCAGACAGGACCATTGTTCTGACCGATATCCTTGGCCTTGAAGACCACTTGGGGGATATGGACTTCAAAGTTGCAGGCACAGAGCAGGGCATTACCGCCTTTCAGATGGATGTTAAAATCAATGGCGTTGACAGGCAGATAATGTCTCACGCCCTTGAGCAGGCGAGGAAAGGGAGACTCTTTATACTGGAAAAGATCAAAGAGGCCCTACCGGAGCCTCGCAAGGAATTATCGCCCTATGCCCCCCGTATATATAAGATGCGCATAAAGCAGGAGAAGATCCGAGATGTGATAGGCTCAGGCGGGAAGGTAATAAGGGGAATTATTGAACAGACAGGCGTCAAGATAGATATAGATGACAGCGGTGAGGTAAACATAGCCTCCTCTGACAATAATTCAGCACAAAGGGCAATTGAACTCATAAAGGGAATCGTAGAAGAGCCTGAATTAGGAAAGATTTATCTTGGCAAGGTAAAAAGGATTGCTGACTTTGGCGCTTTTGTTGAGATTATTCCAGGCACTGACGGATTACTGCACATCTCCCAGATAGCTGAAAGGAGGATAGCCAAGGTTACCGATGAGATCAACATCGGTGATGAAGTGCTGGTGAAGGTCATTGAAATAGACCCTCAGGGCAAGATAAGACTCAGCAGAAAAGAGGCTATGCGGGAACAGTCTAAGGCATAATAATGTTTAGGAAGGCGCTGCTTCATAATGGGATACCAGTTGTAATGGAGCAACTGAACAATTTTCGCTCCTTTATTATTGGAATATGGGTTAAGGTAGGCTCAAGGAATGAACCTCCTGAAGAAAATGGGATATCCCATTTTCTTGAGCATATGTTTTTTAAGGGCACAGAGAAGAGGACTCCCTCTGACATAGCCTTTGAGATTGACTCCCTTGGGGGAGACCTTAATGCCTTTACAAGCCGTGAAAACACTGCCTTCTATGTCAAGGTGCTCGACGAGTATAAAGAATCGGCAATTGACCTGCTTTCTGATATCTTTATACATTCAAAATTTCCCGATGAGGAGATAGAAAAAGAAAAGGGTGTGATAAAGGAGGAGATCAAGTTAGTTGAAGACACCCCTGATGACTACATCCACGATCTATTCAATAAGACCATTTGGGGTGACGAGGGATTAGGACAACCCGTCTTGGGTAGAAGGGATACAATAAGGCACTTTTCAAGGGAAAGCCTGCTCACTCATGTGGAAAGATATTACGGCACCGCAGATATGGTCATATCCTGTGCAGGCAAGTTCGATCATCAGGATGTAATTGACAAGTTAAATCATTACTTTGGAAATCTCAGAAGGGGGTCAGCGCCTGCTATGAAGGGGACCAACACCTTCAAATCTGAGACCGCAATTTATGAAAAGGACCTCTCAGAGGTCCATCTCTGTATTGGGGTAGAGGCAATACCCTTTGCAAGCCCTGAGAGATATGACCTCGCCCTATTGAACTCGATATTGGGGGCAAGTGTGAGTTCAAGGCTTTTTCAGGAAATACGGGAGAAAAAGGGTTATGCCTACTCAATATTTTCCTTTACCTCCTCCTATAAGGACACAGGATATTGGGCAGTCTATGCAGGCACAGGAAGAAAGAAGGCAAGGGCCGTCTCTGAGATGATCCTAAGGGAAATGAAGGGTTTATATGCAACCATTACGGAACAGGAACTCAAGAGGGCAAAGGACCAAATAAAGGGCAATCTCCTTTTGGGGCTTGAATCCACAAGTGCAAGGATGCAGAGCATTGCGCGGCAGGAGATCTATTTTGGCAGATATTTCTCAAATCAAGAAATAATAAAGGCCATAGAAGCCGTAAGTCTAAAGAATGTCAAAGACCTCGCATACAGGCTTATAAACAATGGTAAGGGTTGCCTTGTTGGATTGGGTCCTATAGACAAAGAGGAATTCAAAGGGCTTATATAACCCAAGATAACAGACAGAGATCAAAAGACTCAGACCCTATCGCTGAGCTTGTTCTTAAATAACTATGGCGGCAAAAAATGGGGCTTGTCCTATTGTTTCGTATAAATACCAAATAATGTGATCAATACACTCACTACCGTAAAACCCATCACCATAAACCACTGCATAAAGTTAAACCTCTTTTCTATTGCATCAAAACGGACATTCATCTCCTTCTGCAAGGCATCAAAACGGACATTCGTCTCCTTCTGCAAGGCATCAATTCGAGCATTCGTCTCCTTCTGCAAAGCATCAATTCGAGCATTCGTCTCCTTTTGTAAGGCATCAAAACGGCCATTTGTCTCTTTCTTTAAGATGTCAATTTGGATATTTGTCTCAAGCTGTAAGGCCTCAAACCTCTTATCTGTTGCCTCAAAACGAGTAACCATCTCAAGCTGTAAGGCCTCAAACCTCTTATCTGTTGCCTCAAAACGGGCAACCATCTCGCGCTGTAAGGCCTCAAACCTCTTCTCTGAGGCCTCAAAACGAGTAACCATCTCGCGCTGTAAGGCCTCAAACCTCTTATCTGTTGCCTCAAAACGAGTAACCATCTCGCGCTGTAAGGCCTCAAACCTCTTATCTGTTGCCTCAAAACGAGTAACCAACTCGCGCTGTAAGGCCTCAAACCTCTTCTCTGAGGCCTCAAAACGAGTAACCAACTCACGCTGAAGCGCTACAAACTGCACATGTTGCGACTCCCTTAGATACTTGAGTTCCTCTTCTACCCTTATTATCCTCTCAATAAGCGATAGCTCCTTAAGACGTAACTCATTGGCAGTCACATATTCCTCTATGGCAGTCTTAATTTGCTTGTCTACGAATTCTTTTACGGTATTCTCAATGGTTGCTTCTGTAAAGGTATCTGCTGTTGATACTGGTGTCATCTCTTATAGCCTCCTGTGAGATACTAACATAATAATGGGTGATAAATGAAGGGGTGTGGGGGGTCAGGTCTTGAATCATCAGCTTTTAAGCTCAAAATCCCCCAATAGCCGCTGAGCTAAGATAGCCGCTCTACGCCTTCAGATGTCACAGGATATACTGGCCCTGGATATTCGCCCTTTGGATTAGTCCTATCAGCGTTAAAAATTATATTTCAAGACCTGACCCCATTCTCTGACCCCATTCTCTTGCTCAAAGCGCCGAGGGCTTAAGACGCCTCCTCATAGCTAAGGCTCTCAACATCTCTATCGGACTTGATAATCCATATTACACCCCTGAATCCCTCTTGATAAGCCCTCGCAAGGCCAAGCTTTACTATCTCCAGTATGGCAAGAAAGGATAAAATAATCTGTATCCTGGTTCTGTCCCCTGCAAAGAGATCCTCAAATCTTACGGTTTTATTATCATAAATCTTCTCCATAACAAACTTTATCTTGTCTTTCAGGGTCAGCATCTCCCGTGTAATCAATAGGGTTTCTGGAGGTGCCTTCGATATGATTCGTCTTAGGGCAGTAAGCATGTCAAAGATATTAAGGTCAAAGAGTTGAAGTTCAGGCTCTAAAGTATCCTCTTCTGGGCATTCCCGAGAAAATATATTTGCCCACAACTCCTCCCTCTCCCTCATCTTTAAAGAGGCCTCCTTGAATGCCTGATATTCCAATAATCTGTTAACGAGATTACTACGGGGATCATCCTCCTCCTGTCCCTGCTCCTGTGTCTCTTCTACTGGCAGCAGCATCCTTGATTTTATGTATATCAATGTGGATGCCATAACAATGAATTCAGAGGCAATCTCCAGATTTAGCTCCTTCATTGCCTCTAAATAATCCAGATACTGCCTTGTGATAAGCGATATAGGGATATCGTAGATGTCAACCTTGTTTTCCCTTATCAAATGAAGCAGCAAGTCAAGGGGGCCCTCAAAAAGGGGCACCTTGACGCTG
Organism: uncultured bacterium; assembly: GCA_937949555.1. Lineage (GTDB taxonomy): Bacteria > Nitrospirota > Thermodesulfovibrionia > Thermodesulfovibrionales > Dissulfurispiraceae > DUZI01. Next base: position 36,555 of record CALEDV010000027.1, read on the forward strand.
TATCGGTTTTCAGGGGAAAGAGCCATTAATTATTGTTCACAAAGGGCAGCTAAATTAACCACCAAACCACAGATTAGTTTATAAAGGTCATTTTTGCATATAAGATATCAGGTTCTTCCAAAGGCCTGAACATTAATCAAGAACCTCACAGAAACCCATAGACCTATTAATCTCTTGCACAAGCATTAATTGCACGCCCATGAGTCTCTGTGACAAAGCCATTAACCACCACTCAGGGGATCACCTTGTTTAAGGGATACTCTACTATTCCTGAGGCTCCGGCATTCTTGAGCTTAGGGATGATGTCCCTTGCCGTGCTCTCATTAATGACCACATCAATGGCATACCAGTCCTTATCACTCAGGGAAGATACTGTAGGAGAGTGCATAGCGCTTAAAAGGCTAAGCACCTTTTTGAAAGAACTCTCGGGGACATTCATCTTGAGCCCAACCTTTTCCTCAGCCATAAGCGCCCCTTTAAGAAGCATAGCGATGTTTTCCATCTTGGTCCTCTTCCATTTGTCCTGCCATGCCTTTTTGTTTGCTATAAAACGGGTAGTAGACTCTATGATGGTCTCCACTATTCTGAGGTTATTTGCCCTCAAAGAAGACCCTGTTTCGGTAAGCTCCACAATAGCATCGGCAAGATAAGGAGGTTTGACCTCAGTGGCGCCCCAGGAAAAGTCCACTTGCGCCTTTATCCCCTTTGATTGAAGATACCTCTTTGTAAACTCCACGAGTTCTGTGGCTATCCTCTTGCCCTTCAGATCCTTGATGGATTTGATGGGTGAATCTACTGGCACTGCCACTACCCAGCGCACAGGTCTAAAACCTCCCTTGCCATAAATGAGTTCGGACACCTCTACCACCGAGGCGTCCTGTTCTAAAACCCAATCATGTCCTGTTAACCCACAGTCTAAATGTCCATCCTGCACATATCTCGCCATCTCTTGTGCCCTTATTAACATAGAAACTATCTCAGGGTCATCAAATATGGGATAGTAGGAGCGTTCTGAAACACTCACATGATAACCTGCCTTCCTAAAGAGTCTGAGTGTTGCCTCCTGGAGACTACCCTTTGGCAGTCCAAGCTTCAGAGACCTCTTATCTTTATCCATTAAACAAATATCTCCTTTCATCTATTTGGTCATTTAATAACCTTAAAGAACTGCCCTATAACTGTATTGCATTAAGCCCTGTCTGCAGAACCAAGGACTTCCTTGTTTTTTCTGATTATCATCTTTTTCAGTTCCTCTCTCGCAGGGCCAAGGTACTTTCTTGGATCAAACTCTGCTGGTGATTCGTTAAATACCTTTCGTATCATTGCCGTCATTGCAAGCCTTCCATCACTGTCAATATTAACCTTGCAAACAGCGCTTCTGGCTGCCCTCCTCAACTGGTCCTCAGGAATCCCGACTGCATCCTTTAGTTTGCCTCCATTGGAATTTATTATCTGCACATACTCCGGGATCACAGAAGATGCACCATGAAGCACTATGGGAAATCCGGGTATCCTCTTTTCAATCTCCTCAAGTATGTCAAAACGCAATGGTGGAGGAACAAGCACACCCCTTTCATCTCTCGTGCACTGCTCAGGTTTGAATTTCATAGCCCCATGGGAAGTGCCAATGGAAATGGCAAGGGAATCGACCCCGGTCTTGCTTACAAAGTCCTCTACCTCCTCAGGCTTTGTGTAAGTGGATTTCTCAGCGGACACCTCATCTTCAATGCCTGCAAGCACTCCAAGCTCACCCTCTACAGTAACATCGTAGTCGCGGGCATACTCAACCACCTGTTTTGTGAGCCTTACATTTTCCTCATAGGAATGATGGGAACCATCTATCATGACCGATGAAAATCCTGAATCTATGCAGGATTTACATAGCTCGAAGGTATCTCCATGATCCAGATGGAGGGCAAATTTGACAGGGGAGTTTGCATCCTTAATCATTGCAACAGCGCCCATAGCAAGGAACCTCAGCAGGGTCTGATTGGCGTATTTCCTTGCACCGCTTGACACCTGCAGTATAAAGGGTGACCTTGACTCCACACATCCCATGACAATTGCCTGAAGTTGCTCCATATTGTTGAAGTTATATGCAGGTATTGCGTACTGCCCTTCCATAGCCTTTTTGAACATCTCCCTGGTGTTTACCAGACCAATCTCCTTGTAAGAAACCTTCTCCATAATATCTCCTCCCTTATTTAATATTTACGAGTGGTGAAATTATACAACTTTTATTGCCCTTAGGGCTAAAAAAATAACAAGGCAACAGGCCAGGTTAAAAAACTTCCAAATACACGGAGATCATAAGAGGCATAAAGCACATGGATACATGCCTCTTCAATGCCTTGGGACATAAAGCACCTCTTAGGAACACCTTACACAGGATTCTCTATAGGCTGTTTTATACGATTACCTTATGAGTTTAAAGTGTCGCCTGCTTAAGTCTACGGGCAGAACCTTCTCTATCAAACCCTTTAGGCGCTGCCTTATATCCTTCTCCGTAAGTTTGTATGAATCATCCAAGACAAGGGGTTTTGGATTATCAGACAACCAACTGTTCATCACCGATGGATGGGTCCCCTTAAAGGGTTTTACCACTGCAGGGTCTATTCTTCCGTATCGAAAATCCTCTTGGGATTTTTTGTTCCAATAAACAGTTACTTTTTTAATCTTCTCTGAATATTTTTCTTCTGGTCTCATCCATCCATAATGGTATATCTTTGCCCCTGTATGGGCAGCCTTTGGATATCTTCCCCTCCTGTTACCCTGCAACACCAGAAAGTATAGCCCATCAGGAGAGTATATCCTGATGTTGTTTTTTATAATACGAGGCGCCCTCCTCAACCATCCAGTCCCCTCTAAGACAGTGTACTGATTACAATAAAAATGAACATAATCAAAAACAAGCGCCTCTACTGCCTTATCGTTCTCATATTTTTTCATTGCCTCCACTATTAAAGGCAGGTCTTGCTCATGCACAACCTCATCACCCTCCAGATAGAATGCCCAATCGCCAGTGCAATTAAAATGGGCTATCATCTTTTGTTGGGCATACACAAAACCCTTGGTTACCATCTTTTCATTCCATTTGGACTGGAGTATCCTTATCTTAGGGTCTCCAATTGAGGATATTAACTCAAGGGTATTATCCTCGGATTCTCCAACATTGACTACAAACTCATCACATATAGGGAGTATAGAGAGGATGGATTCTTTTACAGGGTAACCAAGCAGACTTGCGTTCCTGATAAATGTAAAACCGCTAACCTTCACCTTGCCTCCTTATGTGCAATAGTTTATATTAGGCAACAATTGGAAAGCAAAAAAAATCATCTTTGTGTAAAATATGGAAAATCAAACACTCTTATGTGGACTAATCAACAAGGGAGGGTAAAATGCCAAGATTAACCGTTGAAGACCTCAAGAGGATCAAGGAGCAACATAAGGCAGCCTTTACAGTAAGGGAAGGCGGTGCAAGGGTAAAGATAACAGTTCACATGGGGACCTGCGGGATTGCGGCTGGCGCCAGAAGGGTAATGGAGACCCTTCTGAGTGAGATAAATAGGCAAGGGCTAACGGATGTTATTGTTACCACCTCTGGTTGTGCAGGTCTCTGTAGCAAGGAACCTATGGCGACTGTTGAGGTCTCAAAGGAGGCCCCTGTCAAATATGTGCAGTTAGATGAAGAGAAGATAAAGAGGATCTTGCTTGAGCATATAAATCAAGGTAAGGTAGTTGAGGAATTTGCCCTTGTAACAGGCAATGAGACGGCAATATAGGCACAGACTATTTGTCTGCAATAGATAAGGGAGGATATAGGTTTAGATGGATAAATACCGCTGTAATGTAATGCTATGTGGAGGCACTGGGTGCTCTGCCGGTGGGAGCTTAAAGATAAAAGAGGCGCTGCAACAGGGACTAAAAGAAAGGGGCATGGAGGACGAGGTAAATATCCAACTCACATCCTGCAATGGCTTTTGCCCTCAGGGCCCCATAATGATCATTTATCCAGATGATGTGCTCTATCAGAAGGTCTCCCCAAAGGATGTAACGGCAATCATAGAAGAACACTTGATCAAGGGAAGGCCTGTAGAACGGCTATTATACAAAGAACCAGCCAAGAAACAGTCTATCCCAACGGTTAAGGATATACCCTTTTTCAACAAACAGGTCCTGAGGGCACTGAAGAATAAGGGACTTATAGACCCTGAAAACATTGATGAGTATATTGCAAGGGATGGTTATCAGGCGGCAGCAAAGGCACTGTTGGAGATGACGCCTGAGGAGATTATAGAGGTTGTGAAGGATTCTGGATTAAGGGGCAGGGGAGGCGCTGGTGCCCTTACAGGGATGAAGTGGCAGATATGTGCCCAGTCAAAGGCACCTGAGAAGTTCATTGTATGTAACAGGAGCATAATAGAGGTAGAGCCCCATCTGATATTAGAGGGAATGATAATTGGGGCAAGGGCAATAGGGGCATCACAAGGCTACATATATGTGAGGTCAGGTGCACCGATCATTATAGAACGACTCAAGAAGGCCCTTACACAGGCAAGGGAATACGGGCTCCTTGGGGAAAACATATTAGAGTCTGGTTTTAACTTTGACATAGAGCTATTCATGAGCTCAGACGAGTTTGTCTGTGGGGAAGAGACAGCCCTACTTATGAGCATACAGAGCATGAGGGGGATGCCTACACCCCGTCCACCATTCCCCGCTGAGAAGGGGTTGTGGGATATGCCCACCGTCATCAACACTGTGGAGACCTTCGCCAACATACCTTTAATTATCCAAAACGGTGCCCAATGGTTTAGGTCTGTGGGCACTGAAAAGTCCGCTGGCACCAAGATATTCAGCCTTAGTGGCGCCCTTAATAATACCGGCCTGATAGAGGTGCCTATGGGCATTACCCTCAAGAGCATTATCGACGATATCGGTGGTGGTCTCATAAAGGGCAGGAGATTCAAGGCCGTGCAGGTTGGTGGCTCCACAGGGGGATACATACCAGAACAGTACCTCGATGTGCCTGTAACCTACGAGGATGTCACCCAATTGGATGCCATCATAGGTTCTGGAGGTATTGCTGTCCTCAGTGACCTGAACTGCATGGTTAGCAGCGCCAAGTTTACTATTGAATTTGCAGTGGATGAGTCCTGCGGTAAATGTCCACCCTGTAGGATAGGCACCTCGGTCATGCTTGAGCTTTTGAACAAGGTCACTACAGGCACTGCAACCGAAGAAGACATAGACCTCATGGAGGACCTTGCCTTTGATATAAAGACCACATCCCTTTGTGGGCTTGGACAGACGGCCATGAACCCAGTGCTATCTACTATCAGATTCTTCAGGGAAGAGTATTTAGAACACATAAATGATAAGTGGTGCAAGGCTGGGGTGTGCAAGGAACTATGCACCTTTTACATAGACAAGGAAAAATGTATAGGGTGCGGGGCCTGTGCAAGGATATGCCCCAAAAAGGCAATATCAGGGGAAAAGAAAAAACCCCACCAAATAGACCAATCCTCGTGCATACAGTGTAGATCATGTTATGAGACCTGTAAGTTTAACGCCCTCAAGATCGGGCCCAGAAGGATGAGGGAAGAACTTATGAACAGTGATATCCCTGAAAATTCTACTGCCGAGGAATCATCTAAGGAGGTTGCAGGATAATGATACAGATCACAATAAATGGTAAAAAGATAAAGTCTTCACAGGATGCTACCATACTACAGGCTGCCCTTGAATCTGGAATTTACATACCAAATCTGTGTTATGACAGGAGACTCAGGCCCTTCGGAGCCTGTAGATTGTGCATAGTAGCGATTCAGGGGGAAAAAAAGCTCCTGCCCGCATGTTCTACACCCGTAAAAGAGGGCATGGTTATAAACACTGAAACCCCAGAGGTAATAAAGGCAAGAAAAACGGTGCTTGAACTCCTGCTCATCCATCATCCCCTGGATTGCCCAATCTGCGACAAGGCTGGAGAGTGTGAGCTACAAGACCTGGTATTTAAATATGGCGCCTCCACAAATCGTTTCAAGGGAGAAAGAAGAAAGGAACCAGAGAGGCTTGATGCGCCTATCGTAGAGTACAACCCCAACCGATGCGTGCTTTGCGGGAGATGTGTAAGGGTATGCTCCGAACACCAGGGAGTAAGCGCCATTAGTTTTATAGACAAGGGAATCAAGACAAAGATAAGTCCTGCCTTTCATGAACCCTTAGATTGCGAGTTTTGTGGCCAGTGCATAGACACCTGCCCTGTGGGCGCCCTCGGTAGCAAACCCTATAGACACTCCTCAAGGGCTTGGTATATGGAAGAGCACCAGATTATCTGTCCCTTTTGTGGTTGTGGGTGTACCACCAACCTAAGCATAAGAGACAATAAGATTATAAGGGCAAGAGGCAAGGAAGGGATAGGCGTCAACAAAGGCGATCTATGCAGTAAAGGCAGATATGGCTTTGACTTTATAGCCTCTGAGAACAGACTAAAAACTCCCCTTATAAGAAAGGATGGGCAACTGAGTCCAGTTTCATGGGAAGAGGCGATACAGGAGGTCTCAAAAAGACTAACAGAAATAAGGGACAAATACGGCGCCTTCGCTGTAGGCGCCATTGGTTCACAGCGGTGCACCTTAGAAGACAACTTTATGTTTCAGCGTTTCATGAGGGAGGTAATAAGAACAGACAATATAGACTCCGCCGCCCGTTTTGGATATGCTAAGGCCCAGACAGCCTTTGAGTGGGCCTTTGGCTTAGAGTCGTTGCCCATAAGCTGGGACTCTCCCTTGAAGGCCGAACACATTTTGGTAGTGGAGTCTGATATTACATCTACCATGCCTGTCTGGGGATTGAACTTTATTCTTGCAAAATACTATGGGGCTACTCTGGTAGTAGCCGATTCAAGGGAGACAAAATTAGCACGAAACAGCACTAATTACCTGAAGATACATCCTTCCTCTGGGCTTGCCCTATTAGGAGGCATGGCTCATATAATCTACCACGAGGGACTCTACAACAAAGAAGCCGCATCAAAGGTTCATAACTTTGATGCCCTTATTGCAAGTCTCAATGATTACAACCCTTCCAAGACCTGTGAGCTTACTGGCTTAAGGGAAGAGCAACTTAGAGAGGCGGCCCTGAGTTATGCCTCAGCAAAAAGCAGGCTTATAGCAATCACCTCAGGCTACGCTGAAAACACAAAAAGCCTCTACACCTTCCTCGCTGCAGCAAATCTCGTCCTTTTGATGGGTGATAAGCCAGAGACCTTACAGGTGCCTGCAGAGTTTTGCAATACCCTTGGCATGTGGGATATAACTATTAGACCCCTTGTAAATGGCAAAGACTGCTATGACATGCTCTATACACAGGATACCCCAAAGGCGCTTTATATCATGGGAGAGAACCCCCTAGTCACCTTTCAAGATACAACAACTGTAGAGAAGTCTCTTAAAAGGGTAGATTTCCTGGTAGTGCAGGATATATACCTTACCGATACAGCAAAACTTGCCCATGTGGTCCTTCCTGCCTCAAGTTGGGCTGAAAAGATGGGGACCTTTAAATCAGCAACGGGCAGCCGTCAACAGATCACTAAACTTCTGCCTGCCCCTGAGGGCACCAAACCAGACTGGGAGATACTTCGTGATGTTGCAGAGGCTATGGGTGGCAATCTAAAGGTAAAAACTATCTCTGATGTAAGGAGACAGATGGATGAATACTTCAGGGATGTTTTGGACAAACATATCCGCACAAGGCTCTCATTCAATCCTGCGCCCTATGAGATGATGGATTATACTGATAATGAATATCCCCTTTTCCTTGTAACTGAGACAGTGCTTCAGCACTCGGGCAGTCTCTCGGCGCTGTCGAAGAACCTTGATTCAGTGGTTCCTGAGCCATATATACAGATAAATCCTGCAGATGCCCAAAAATTTGGCATAGTCCACGACCTGTTTGTGAAGGTTACATCAAGGAAAGGTTCAGTATTCTTAAAGGCAATCATCACCGATGAGGTGGAAGAAGGCACAGTGTTTGCTCACACCCATTTCTCCTATGGAAAGGTCAACACCCTCACTTATCCTTCAGTGGTCTCGCTGCTCCCCCTCGTTCCTGTGAGGATAGAGCCTGCCTAATCCTGATTGTATTGGCATGGGCCTCAAGCCCTTCAAGGATAGCGAATCTCTCCACAATAGGGGCAAGCCTTAGAAAGCCCTCTTCAGTGAAGTCAATTATGCTTGTCTTCTTTAAGAAATCATAGGCACCAAGGGGCGACGCAAAACGGGCTGTGCCGCCTGTGGGCAGAGTATGATTTGGGCCTGCACAGTAATCACCCATAGGTTCTGGAGACCACTTGCCCAAGAATATGGCCCCTGCGTGTTTGATTAAAGGCAGTATCATCCTTGGCCTCTCAGTAATTATCTCAAGGTGTTCAGGGGCAATAGTATTGGCGAGTGCTGCCGCGGACTCTATATCCTTTGTCACTACAATAGCACCGTAGGAATTCAGAGACCTTTGGACTATCTGACCTTTGGGCAAAGTTCTTATCTGGGCCTCTAAATCCCTTTTTACCCTCCTTGCAAGCTCCAGGGAGTCTGTAATGAGGATGCTTGATGCCCTCTCGTCATGCTCTGCCTGTCCGAGCATATCAGCAGCAATTAATTCTGATGATGCAGAGTAATCGGCAATTATAAGTATCTCACTTGGTCCTGCAATCATGTCAATATCTACATCGCCAAAGACCATCTTCTTGGCTGTGGCAACATAAATGTTTCCTGGCCCAACGATCTTGTCTACCTTTTTTATGGTCTTTGTCCCGTAAGCCATTGCGGCAATGGCCTGAGCACCACCAATCCTGTAGACCTCCGTGATGCCAAGCATCTGAATTGCCCTCAAGACAACGGGGTTGAACTCTCCTTTGGGGGTAGGCACACATAGGGCTATCTCCTTTACCCCTGCCACCTGAGCTGGTATTACATTCATGAGAACCGTCGAAGGGTAAGAGGCCTTTCCTCCAGGGACATAGACACCCACTCGCTCAAGGGGGGTAATTATCTGTCCTAACACAGCCCCCTTTTCCTTTACGGTCCAACTCTTTTGCAGTTGATTCTTGTGAAAGACCCTGATCCTGTCAATGGAAGACTTGAGCATCCTCTCGGTATCACCATCCAAAGGCGATGGTGGTGGTAGGGGGAATTTAATTGACAAGCTATGCCCATCATAGAGACGGGTAAATTTCCTTACAGCACTGTCTCCCTTTGCCCTGACCTCACAAAGCGTTTTCTGTACAGCATCGACTATCTTAGGATCTGTGTCAACCTGCCTCTCCCTAAGCCTTCTGAGTAGCCTATTGATCTGTGCTGTTGTTTGCAAGATAAGGTTATGCAACTCACTCATTCCTATTTCACCATCCTCCTTAAGATCTGCTCAAGCCTTTTAATCTCTTCACCATAGCCTGCCCAATTACCCTGTCTCTGCATATCCAGAGCCCGCTCAAAGACCCTCAAGGCCTCTTTAGACAAGTCGGCCACAGAAGTCCTTGTATCTATCGGAGTTTTCTCAGGAGAGGATGTTTGTATTGGCTGTCTCTTGCCGCCAAAAAGCCTGTTAAGGGCTATATCAAGATTTTCCTCCATTACCACCTCGTTTTCATAGGCAGCAATTACCCTCCTGAGTTCAGGAAGCCCCGCCTTGTCAGAGGCTGCAAGATAAAGGGGCTGCACATACAGAAGGGAGCTTTCTATGGGTATCACAAGGAGGCTGCCCATTATCACCTCTGAGCCTCGCTGATTCCAGAGGGTCAACTGCTGGGATATATAAGCGTCTTGGTTTATCCTTGCCTCAACCTGCTTAGGCCCGTAAATAAGCCTGTCCCTTGGAAAGGTATAGGCTATTATCTTTCCGTAGTTCTCTCCGTCACAGCGGGCAGCAAGCCACGCAGCAAGGTTGTCTCTCTTGGCAGGCACATAGGGCAACAACAGTATGTATTCCTCCTTTTTACCACCCGGCAGCTTCATAATGGTGTAATAGGGCTCCATGGGCTTTTGATTGAAGGTAGGTATGTCCCAAAGGTTCTCTTTATTGTAAAAGACCTTAGGGTCTGTCATGTGATAGGCAGCGAACATAGATGCCTGTATCTGAAGAAACATCTGGGGATACCTGATGTGTTGCCTGAGGTCCTCAGGCATATCCTTTAGGGGCTTGAACATCTTCGGGAAGGTCTTTGCATAGACCTTTATTATCCCATCGGTGGGATCACTTATATAAAAGTCTACTGAGCCATTATAGGCATCCACTACAGCCTTCACAGAATTCCTGATATAGTTGATGTGCCTGCTTTGGGGTCTTGAATAGGGGAGCCTGTCTGAGACGGTGTATCCGTCGATTATCCAATGCATCCTGCCGTCCTTTGCTATTACCATATATGGGTCTTTGTCAAAGCGGAGGAATGGCGCAATCTTCCTTACCCTGTCAGAAATGTTCCTATTGTATATGATCCTGCTCTTGTCGGTAATATCTGTAGATAAGAGTATCTTTTCTGTGCCAAATCTTATGGAAAAGAGGATCCTCCTCAGCATTGAATCTATCTCCACTCCACCCTTACCATCATAGGATGTGTATATATTTTCATTTGAAGTGGGATAGCTGAATTCAGGCACCTTGGTCTTGACAATGACATAATCATTTGAGAGCTCACCATAATATATCTCTGGCCTTGTCACCTTTATATCAGCAGAACTTGCAGGTGGGATGTCTTTGATTATAAACTCAGGGAGTCCCTCTCTGCTTATCCTGCTCACAGGACCAAGAGTGATACCATTGCCATGGGTAAATATAAGCCTCTCGTTTATCCAGGACTTGCTCGGCAAGTCTCCATAAGAAAGCTCTCTGGGTGATAGCATGACCTGCATATACTCACCGTTGATTGTGTATCGGTCATTGTCCACATCGGCAAACTTATAATAGGTTCTTATCTGCTGAAGCTGACTATAGGTTCTCAGCAATGGGCCGTGGTCCCAGAGTCTTATGTTTTTTACAGTTGCCTCATTCTTTTGTATATCCTTTGCAGTAAGGGTGTAGTTAACATCAAAGGGTATAGTCTCAATCCTGTTAAGATCATATCCTAACCTGGTAAATCGGATGTTGTGCTCAATGTATGGCGTCTCAAGTACAAGTTCATTTGGGGCGACCTTGAGTTTTTGAAGCAGCGATGGATAGACGGCGAGTCCCAATATGTAGATCACTGCAACGACAAAGAGCGGCACAAATGCAAGTCTCAGAGAACCCTTAAAAAGTCCAGCCAAAAATAAAAGCCCAGCGGCTGGAACCAAAAACATTAGTATCCTCAGAAATATCAGCCGTGCGTTTATATCAGTATAGCCCGGACCAGATGCAACCCCATGAGAGGACAAAAGAAGCCTGAAAGAATCAATATAGAAACCAAAACCAACAACAAAGATAATCATGCCCAAAAGGATGCCAAGATGTATCTTAACCCTCTTTTCTACAGAAAAGATCCCTCCCGAAAAAATTATGCCGCCCCGAAGCATATAGTTAATGGCAACGATTATGGCAGTGCTGATCAGCATGAAGCTTGCGTAACCCTTTAGAGATTCAATTATAGGGAACCTGAAGAGATAAAAACCTATGTCCATCCCTAAAATAGGATCCAAAACCCCCATATCAATGCTGTTGACATAGGTAAGCGTCTCCTCCCAACGCATGGCTCCCCACTGAAAGACAAAAAAGGCAAGCAGAGAGGCAGCGATTATTGAAAGGGGCTTAATCATCCTCTCGAGGTTGCCTATTCTAAGGGGATATACCATTCCTTCAATAGAGAAGAACTCCCTCTGAGGAAAGTTTACTCTATTTGCATATAGGATATTGAGGAATGAAAAGATTAGGAATACACCGCCAAAGGCAAGACCTGTAAGGGCCTTTGCTGAAAGGGTCTTGCTAAAGACTGAGGCAAAACCTGTTTCATTAAAAAACAGCCAATCTATATAAAGGCTCAATATCCCCATAAAGAGTGGCATCAGCAAAAATATAAATACAAGCACATATGAATAGAATCTTCCACCTTTAAACATAATCCCACCTTTCCTGTTGCATTATTTTAGATTTAGTTTTAATAGCACCCTCATTTGGGCAGAGTAAAGACAAAGTCATTACCCTCTGGTTTTGCCTCATACCATATACTACCGCCGTGCTGGGTAATTATCTCCTTTGTCATGAAAAGCCCCATACCAAGTCCTTCCTTGATATCATCGCCTTCTCTCTGGATCCTGCCAAACTTCGTAAACAGTATATCCCTTTTGTCTTCTGGTATCGGGGCGCCAGTATTATAAACATTAAAACGATAAAAGGAGCCGTGGTCTTCATATCCGAAGGCTATGGTACAACCTTTGCCACCATATTTTATGGCATTGCTGAAGAGATTACGGTAAACCACCTTGAGCCACACCTTACTGGCATTTACTGTTATGGTACCTGTCGGTATAGCACCAAGTCTGTTGTCAATGAATATGTTCTTTTCTTCAATCTGGCCGGCCAACTCAGCAAGCACTGACTCAATCACCTCATGACGGAGGTCTATCTCGGTCTTCTCGATATGTATGTCATCGTCAACCATTTGGGCCTTGGCAAGACACTCCTCAGCCAGTCCTATGATCTGATTTACCCTTACGTTGAGGTCCTTGACGGTTTGGTATACATTGTCGTCCATAGGACCATAGGTGCCTCTTAACAATAGCTTCAGGGTTGACGAGACTGCGATGAGTGGACCTCTTATATCATGAGACATTATCTTCAGCATCTTGATTATATTGCTGTTGAGCTTCTGGATCTTTTGTCTTGATTCTACTACCTCTTGTTCCTTTGATTTGCGCTCTGTTATATCTCTGTTTGAGACCCTCCTGCCCATAAACTCGCCCTTTTCATTAAACACTGGCTTACAGGCATGTCCGATCCAGCGAACCTGACCGTCTTTTGTGACTATCCTGTATTCCATCTCATGGGCCTCAGAGCTAATGCCGTGGGACTCTTCAATAGATTCAGGCAGCAGGGCTTTGTCTTCAGGATGTGTAATGCTATAGAGCAGTCTGGGGTTTTTAATAAACTCCTCTGGGCTGTATCCGCTTATCTTCTGACAAGAGGGAGAGCAATAAAGAATAAGGCCTGTAGGGGAGATCCAGTACTCCCAATCGTATGCAAATTCAGAGACGGTCCTAAACATCTCCTCGTTCTTTATCAACATATCCTCAAATTGCTTCCTCTCTACAATGTTCCACAGTCCATCCATGAATAACTGTAACTGCTGCACATCCATCTCAGTGTAATCTTCTTCCTTATTTGCTACCCCTATGACAGCCACAATCTTGCCATTCCTGAATATAGGGAGATTCATATGCCTCTTGAGGGCCACATGCCCCTCCGGATAACCCTTCTTGTAAGGGTTAGGGGCGCTGTAATCATTTGTGATTATAGCCCTGCGCTGTCTTACTGCCTCACCCCACAGACCTGTCTTGTCTAATTCGTAGAGGGTCTGTTTTTCTACCACACTGCATTGCTCCATAACGTTTTTTGACCATGAGTAAAGGGTGAATAACCCTGTTGACTCATTATAAAAAAAAATGTACCCAATCTTGCTATCCGTAAGCCTTATGGCCTCTTCCAGCCCAAAGTCCATGACCTCTTTATAGTCCCTGTCATTCATCTGGCTGAGATGGACGAGTGAACTTAACCTCGTCTCGTTTAATTGGAGATGTATCTTCTCTGCCTGCTGTTTGCAGACAGAGTCTTCATAGAGCCTTCTAAAGGCCTCTAACTCCTCTTGTAACTGTTCTTTTGATCTTTCTATAGATTTGTCTTGTTCTTCTTGCATGGGGATATTTTACCTGACTTTCACAATTTTGTCAGAATTCATGATGAAACTTTACCCTAAGGGGGTCATAACAAAAGACAATCCACGGATTTAGAGCAGCAGAGCGGTAGAGCAGTAGCAAGAAATAATGAATTCCTCACAAAAAATTTTGTCAATAATAAAGAATTGACCCCTTCAACTTACAACCCTATTGACAATATAAGAGTAGCCTTTTCCAACAATTACAAATACAGCCTTTTTGAGGCGCTATTTCACACTGGTAGATTCCACTCTCAAGAAAAGACGCTTATCGACAAGGCAATGCATCTATTATCGCTATTTAACATGGAATCTCATGCCCATAGGTTAGCAAAGAATCTACCCTATGGCACCCAGAGGAGGCTCGAGATAGTAAGGGCTCTGGCTACAAATCCAAGCCTGTTAATGCTTGATGAACCTGCTGCTGGGATGAATCCTAAGGAGATTGATGACCTAATGGATTTTATCTTTTGGATCAAAGAAAGGTTCAACCTGACCATATTACTTATTGAACATCATATGAAGATGGTAATGAGGACATGCACTATGATAAAAGTTTTAGATTTTGGAGTTACTATAGCAGAAGGCACCCCTCAGGAGGTTTACAACAACCCCGAGGTAATAAATGCATATCTTGGGGATAATTCCTCTTTTAACTGGATACATGATTAGGGTTGACAATCTTTCGGTATCCTACGGCAATATTGCCGCCCTTATAGGTGCAAACGGTGCTGGTAAAACTACCCTACTGAAGGCAATATCAGGGCTCGTACCCTATAGCGGAGATATTTTTTTAAATGAGCAACCCCTGAAGGGTAAAGAATCCCATTTGATTGTTGGTCTTGGGATAGTGTATGTGCCAGAGGGTAGAGGTATTTTTAGCAATTTATCAGTCAAGGAGAACCTCATTTTATCATCATGACAAAGAAAGGACAAAGAGGCAACCAAAAAGGATATGGACATGGCTCTGTCATTCTTTCCACCCCTGTATAAACGTTTAGGACAGTTAGGAGGTACCCTTAGTGGCGGCTAGCAGCAGATGCTTGCCTTAGCAAGGGGACTGGTCTCTGGTGCAAAGATTCTTATGCTTGATGAACCCTCCATGGGGCCTTCCCCGGTCTTTGTCAGAGAGATTTTTAAGATACTTATTAAACTCAATCAGGAGGGAAAGACAATTCTCCTTGTTGAACAAAATGCTAATCTTGCCCTTGCCATATCCTCTGTAGCCTATTTGCTTGAAACAGGAAAGATTACACTTTCAGGCAATAGCAATGAATTGAGAGGCAATAATCATGTAAGAGAGGCTTATTTGGGACTTTAATGACCTGTCTTGCCTCCTTCACAGGAAACAAAGTAGCAGATTTTAGAGAAGAAGTAGTTTACCCCAATTTTAACATCCGATTAAATTCGGCAAGACAACACCGAGGTGCATAAACTCAGAGGTAACGGTATCAACCGTTACCAATGCTGTTTTGGCAATAGGCAGCAGATGTCCTGTGTCAGGAAGTTTCAATATAACCGATGGAGCGGGCAATGTTAAGATGGACTTCAGTTCAGGCGGGGCAATGACTGTTTTAATTAACGGGCAAAGGGTAAATTCGTATTCTTCATGCTCACAGGCAGAAGGGATTTGCATATAATAAGGGTTTCATAACAGTAACGACAAGGTCTAAAGAAATCTCCCCTTGTGCTCTTTTGCAAAGAGGGGGGACAATCCACCCTTAATCCCCCTTTATGGATGGTGGAGCAGATATTGCGAACAAGAAAGAGGATACTGAGTATCAGTCCCGTATACCACAAAGGTGATGAGGCCATAGGAGTGCATGTGTTTTGTATTTTTAGGGCAATTAAAGCGTCATTAAAAGCACATAGAAGTAATCCATATTCTTATGAATTACCATACACCCTGAGGATCTTGTAATCACGGGCTCAATATGAATGGGCAATGCACCCCATGCCTTATATCAAAACAACCTGAGTAACCTCCCAAAGAGCCCTACCATAGAGATGGCTGCAAAGGTCATGGCAAAGGTAAACATCCTGATAGTAAATAGCCTGTTTTCCTTTAGACCATTGCCTATCTTGATATCTATTCGCTCTGTTTTATCAAGTTTGTTGTTTATATCCTCAAACTTTTTATCAACCTGCTTAAACCTCTTGTCTACCCTATTAACTACAGCTCTACTGCCCTGTTTGCCTACCCTCTTATTCCTATCGGCAATGTTTGGTAGCCGGACTTTGGTTGACTATAACCAATACATCTGCTACTATTTCACTACCATGGCACAGTCAAAAACAATAGAGCTGCTATACAGCCTTACACATTGAACCTAAAGTTTATCATATCGCCATCTCTTACCTCATAGGTCTTACCCTCAAGTCTAACCATACCCCTTTCCTTTGCCTTAGCAAGGGAAGCTCCTGCGGCAATGAAATCTTCGAAACCTATAACCTCTGCCCTTATAAATCCTCGTTCAATATCAGAGTGTATCTTTCCTGCTGCCTTTTGCGCCTCATCTCCTTTATGGATAGTCCATGCCCTAACCTCATCGTCTCCATAGGTAAGAAAGGATATCAATCCAAGCATATCGTAGCTTACCCTTATGAGCATACTTTTTGCTGGTTCTATTATTCCAAGATCCTGAAGGAATGCCTTTGCGTCTTCCTCACCCATCTGGGCAAGCTCCATCTCAATCTTTCCGCATAGAGAAAGGACCTTCAGATTCTCCGACATCCCCTTTGCCTCAATAACACTCTGTATTGATGCTATTGTTTCTTCCTGAGTTTTAGAATTAAGGTCTTCCTCGGACATATTTATAACCACTATTTCAGGTTTGTTTGATAAAAACTGCATAGGCCTCATTAGCCCCTTCTCCTGTTCTGTAAAGGCAACCCCTCTGAGGGGCTTCTCTTTCTCTAAGGCTTCTTTGCATTTGTGTAAGATATCCTTCTCCTCTGGCTTTGCCTTCTTGCCCTTTTTCTCAGCTTCCTTTATCCTCTCAAGTCGTTTCTCAACGAGCTCCAAGTCTCCAAATATAAGCTCCAACTCAAGGGTCTCAAAATCCCTTACCGGGTTAATATCGTTCATAGGATGGGTTATCGAATCATCTCTAAATGCCCTTACCACATTCACTATGGCATCGGCGTCCTTTATATGATCAAAGACCTTGTTGTTTTGGAGATGGTCACCCTTTGTGAGACCTATATAATCAATATAATTAACCGAGGCATAGGTAATCTTTTTAGGCTTAAATATTTCGGCAAGCCTTTCTATACGAATATCGGGCACCTTTACCATGCCTACGGAAGGCTCGCCTTTAACATTTGGATAAGGCGTAGTCTCAATATTCATGCCCGTTAGGGCATTGAATAGGGTTGTTTTCCCTGAGTTTGATAATCCAGTAACGGCAATTTTCATAGTTATGTCCCTGTAAACACCCTCTTTTTAGTTGTTTTATTCTCTTTGTTCTGAAGAGGCAGTTTCTTGGCCTTTGCATAATTTTTTATAACCGTGAGGGCTAAACTTATACGCTGAAGCCTCATACTTTTATTTCTTATTGCAGACAGATCATTAGCCGCAAAGGGTTCAATCCTGATCTCATTTTGTTTCCTTGTTAAGAAATAATTCAATGTCTTTATCTCTTCAGGGTTAAGTGTCTTTAGAAATATGGGGTTGACTGTAACGAATCCATCGGATATATCAGATGCCACAGCCTTCATGTTTCTCAATCCTTCGGCTGACACTACTTGGTATCCTCCTTTTCAGTCTCTTTCTCCTCAGGGTCTGTTTTTTTTGCAAATATCTTAGATATCCATATGCCTACCTCATATAGCAGTATCATGGGGACAGCCATGAGTGTTTGGTTGAAGGCATCAGGAGTAGGAGTTAAAAAGGCTGCAAATATGAAAGCAAACAAAATAGAATATTTTCTATGTTTGGCAAGGGTTTCAGTACTAACTATACCAAAGCGTGTAAGAAAGAAAATAAGAACCGGCAATTCAAATACTGCGCCAAAGGCTAATATGAACTTCAGGCAGAAGTCCACATAATGACCTACTGACAGCATTGGCATAAGCACATCACCGGTCTTATAACCCAGCAAAAAGGACAGGGCAAAGGGCAAAACTATAAAAAAACAGAAAGAGGCGCCAGCAAGAAAAAGCACAGTGGTTGAGAATATAAAAGGCACTGCATATTTGCGCTCCCTTGGCATTAGTCCAGGGGATACAAATTTCCAGAAATTGTAAAAGATTACAGGCAGGGCAAAGGCAAACCCTGATACAAGAGAGACCTTGATGCTCATCCAGAATGCCTCTGCCGGGGCAAGGAAGACCAGTTTTGTAGCCTGCAATTTATCCTTTGGGGCAAAATACATATACATCTTTTTTATAGAAAAATCCAATTCATATCTCAAAGGGAACATTATAAATCTAAAAAGTTCTTCAGAATAGGCAAAACAAACAGAAAATGTAACAAGCAGGGCAACTAAGGATAGGACAATACGCTTCCTGAGCTCACCTAAATGCTCAGTGAGGGGCATCTTAGAATCTTCCATTTAAGGGCTCGTTGAATCTCCTTTTTGATTTTTACCTACATCCCCTTGATTATTTTGCTGTTTAGCTTCATCCTGTGTTTCCGAGGACTCTTTTGTAGGAGGGTCATCAAAGGCGCTGTATAATTTATTTTTAAACTCAATCGGATCTACCGCGGGCTTAATGTCCTTAACCTCCTCATGGATCTGATCCCTTACATTGTCCATCGCCTTCTTGAGTTCTCCAATACCCTTGCCAAGGGTCTTGCCAATCTCAGGCAGCCTCTTAGGACCAAAAACAATCAGAGCAACCACAAAAATAATTACAAGTTCTTGAAAACCTATGTCAAACATAGATTAATAATACACAAAGCCAGAACAAGTATGCAAGACAAGCGCATAACCCAAATCCCGATATATTAAATAGCGATAACCTCTATAAAAGGGATAAGAGGCAGATTTTCATCGATAAGATTTTTTCATCTACTAAATCACCTCTAAAAGATTACTCCTAAGATAAAAACCCCATCCTCTTACTTGAACCTGCCTATTTAGAATGCACTTCGCCCTATCTTTAAGACATCGGAGCCTTGCCTTCCCTGTAAAATTCCTTTTGCCAAAAGGTGAGATAATTGCAAGATTAGCAAGCGATAAGGGCAATAGGTTTTCATGTGACAAGCAATAGACCAGTAGGAGGAGGGTTTACTCCTACCCCTTTTTGTTGAAATGACCTCAGATCATGCAGGGTTAAGATTATTATGGGTAAACCCATAGGATGCCCCTACTAATATTTCAAGACCTGACCCCCATATCTTGGCATTGACAAAAAGGACGCAATCTAATATAATGATATCCAATTTCAATAAAAGGAGGTGATAATGGTGAAGGTGGTGCTCTCAATGGTTGTAATAGTCTTGCTGAGCAGCTCTGTTGGGGCAGAGGAGATAACCTACAGAAAACACATTAAGCCCCTATTTGATGCTAAGTGTGTATCCTGTCATGGAAAGGATGCAGCCCCTGAGTACTATGCCTTTAAAGAGGAGAAGGACAAGTGGATGTCAAAAGGACAGGGCATGAGGATGGATACCTACAGTCATCTGGTGTTTTATACGGCCTGGCCAGATACTGGGGCGCTTATGAGAAGGCTTGATGATGGCAAGACAACCGGTAATGCAGGCAACATGTATCAGTACCTGGGTTCTACCGAAGAGGAGAGACAGAGCAATCTCAAGATCTTTAAGGATTGGGTAGGTAACTGGACTCCGAAGAGGTGGAAGGAGATCACAAAAGAAGACATGGACCGCATAAAGGTCAAATATTAATTTCTCAAAAGGGAGGGGTATTTACCTTGCCCTTTTTTTAGGTAGAAATTGAAACTTAATATCATTATCTTTAAAGTTTGTATTTTCAAGGGGTACATTTTCTTGTTAGCCGGGATGGACAGACCTCAGAGGAAGGTTAATGGGCCAAAGGATCAGCAATGCAAGAGGATGAGAGGTCTTAGCTCGTTATGAGAGAGATAAGATGCAAAAGATGTCACCGCCTTTTGATGAAGGGTACAGTGATTGTAGTTGAGATTAAATGCCCTAAATGTGGATGCATACAGAATATCAAAAGGACTGAGCCTGCTTCAGGGGCGCTGCAAGCGCCTACACTTGTAGAGGATCCCGAATCCCTTACACATAATAACCGCAAAGGAGGGTAACTGGATGATGTTTAAAGGCTTAAATTTGAGGATCAATGTAGTTTTAGCTATTTTGTTTTTCAGTTTTGGTTTTCTTTGTGACACCGCTTTTGCTATTCACCCATTAATTACTGATGACACAGGCACACAGGGTAAAGGTAAGGCTCAGATTGAATTGAACGCAGAGTTTCCATATGACAGGGAGGATGAAGATGGTGTTAAGGTTAAAAAGACAGGTGCAGAAATAACCGCACTAGTTTCATACGGATTATGGGACAATGCGGATTTAGTACTTGCACTGCCTTACAAAAGGCATAAAGAGACGGAAGATGGGATTAAGCGGTCTGATGAAAAAGGACCTTCAGATCTATCAATAGAGCTGAAATGGAGGTTTTATCAGACAGAAGATAACTGGAGTTTTGCCTTTAAACCAATGCTCACATTGCCTACAGGCGATTATGAAAAGGGGCTTGGCGCCGGGAAGGTCACTGGTGGCCTGTTCCTGATCTCCACAACAAAAAAAGACCCCTTTTTCTTTCACTTCAATCTCGGCTATGTTTACAACAACAATAGGATTGATGAATTAAAGCACCTCTGGCACATCTCAGCCGCCGCAGAGTTAGAGTTAAAGAACGACCTTAAGATTGTAGGCAACCTGGGTTTACAGAAAAATCCAGAGAGGTCGTCGGATAATACCCTTGCTTTCGCCATAGGAGGGCTTATATATGCCATCTCTGAAAGTATCGATATAGACTTTGGTATAAAGACAGGGCTCACCAAGAGCGCAACTGATCTTGCAGTACTTACAGGCATAACAATGAGGTTTTAGTGATGTACCATCTTTCATTGCACTATCAGGGACACCCAGAGGTGGGCTTATAATTCAAATAAGGATACCTATTGATACTGTAACCCTCTTCAGAGGTGCCCCCGGTAGATAGTTAGAGGGAAAGCTCTACAAACCCATGAATGTCGCGAGCAACGTTACTTAATAACAGAAAAATCCTAAAGGGAGGTTTGTTTCATGTCAATTTTTAAAAAGAAAAAGACCTGTAATGTACAGGGTTCCGATCCAAATTCCTGCATAAAGACTGTTGCCTTGGTAGGTAGCCCTAATGTAGGCAAGAGCGTATTGTTTAATGCCCTAACAGGATCCTATGTTACCGTATCCAATTATCCAGGCACATCGGTAGATGTGACAAGGGGGAGGGCTCAGATTAATAGAGAGACCTATGAGATCATAGACACCCCAGGCATGTATTCATTAATGCCCATCACCGAAGAAGAGCGGGTTGCAAGGACAATACTGCTTAGAGAGTCACCGAATGTGGTCATCCACGTGGTTGATGCAAGACTCCTGGAGCGTATGCTCCCTATGACTATCCAGCTTATTGAGGCCAACCTGCCTCTGATACTTGTGCTGAATATCATTGATGAGACCGAGAGATTAGGTATAAAAATAGATACAGCCTTACTTAGAAAGAGGCTTGGGATACCTGTAATAGAGGCTGCTAGTGTAAAAAAAAGGGGGATCGAAGAGATAAAGGCTGCTATTGAATATGTGTCTAACAATAGCACCTTTTACAATTCAGATATAGGACAGCCTATCTCATCCATTGCCTCGAGGTTAAAGGGGTCTTACAATCTGCTGCCTAAGATTACTATTGCCAAACTCCTTGTGCAGGGAGACAAGAAGATCCATGAGTTAGTTAAAAATAGGGAGGGGGCTGGTTATAACCAGATAATAGAGGCCATAAATGATGAAATCCACCAGGGCAGGTCTCCATCTCCAATGTACCTACACAACAGTTCCATAAGCCTCAATTACAGCGCAGGGATTGAAAAGGACATCCAGTCCATTGCAGCGATGTTAAGGGGAGATTACAGGCTCTCAAAGAAGACCATTGCCACACTACTTATGCAAGGGGACAAAGAGATAACAGAGTTGGTTATGCATCAGGAGGCAGAACGATACGATCAAATATCCAGGTTAGTTAAAGACAAGATCTACGAAAGGAGAGGTTCTTTTAATCTGTCTCTCTCTATTGAACGAAAAAACATGGTGTCTGAGATAATGAGAGATGTATTTAAGGTGCCTGATGATAGGAAACAGACCTTTTCTGATAGGCTATCGAGGTGGTGTGTGAATCCCCTTACAGGCATACCCCTTTTACTTATTGTCTTGTACTTTGGGTTGTATCAGTTTGTTGGTGTCTTTGGCGCTGGCACCGTTGTGGATTTCGTTGAGGAAGGTTTTTTTGAGGAACTATTTAATCCATGGATTACTGAGTTAGTTACAGGCCTCATCTCCTGGGAGCTTTTTCAAGAATTGATTATAGGAGAATACGGTGTAGCAACCTTAGGTCTGCGCTATGCAGTAGGCATCATACTCCCTATTGTAGGGACATTTTTTCTATTCTTTGCTATCCTTGAAGATAGTGGTTATCTGCCAAGGCTTGCGTTAATGGTGGATCTGATATTTAAACGTTTAGGACTGTCGGGCCGAGCTGTAATCCCAATAGTTTTAGGGCTCGGATGTGATACTATGGCTACAATGGTAACAAGGACCCTTGAGACTTCAAGGGAGCGGATCATCGCTACAGTCTTGCTGGCCCTCGCTATACCTTGTTCTGCCCAAATGGGGGTTATTCTTGGGTTGTTATCACAGACGCAATGGGGCCTTATTGTCTGGGGAGGCACCATAGCCCTATTATTTGTGATGGTTGGCACTGTTTCAGCAAAGATACTGCCTGGCAACAAGCCTATATTTTATATGGAGCTACCACCCATGAGGATACCACAGTTATCAAATGTCTTGACAAAGACTTACAGCAAGATGAAGTGGTATTTCTTTGAGATATTACCTCTATTTTTGTTGATCTCTGTCATACTTTGGTTTGGCAAGATAACGAACCTATTAGATAGGCTGGTAGAATGGGTCAGTCCATTGATGTCCTTGATTGGCTTACCCAGAGAGGCAGCAGTGGCCTTCATCTTTGGTTTTTTCAGAAGGGATTACGGGGCAGCGGGTCTGTTTGACCTACAAACCAATGGTCTTCTGGATCCTAAACAACTTGTAGTGGCAGCAGTTACCTTGACGCTCTTTATACCCTGCGTTGCCCAATTTTTAGTAATGAGGAAAGAGCGTGGCTTGAAAACCGCGATGTTGATAGTGCTTTTTGTAAGCACCATAGCCTTAATGAGCGGCTTTCTGCTCAATAAAATACTCACATTGGTCGACATAGTATAGCCTCTTTGCAATAACAAGTGTATGCCCTTGTTTTTACAGGGCTGACTGATCAATAGAGGAGGTTCGTTATTTAACCAAAATCATTAAAAAGGAGAGATGGGTATGAAACTTACAGATAAGGCAGAAGATATACTTGAGGCCCTTTGGTTTGCTGATGAAGAGGGGAGGGATATAGTATCTTATGAGGACATCCAGACAGACCCAAATGACGGTGTCGTTCAGAGCCTCCTTAACGAGGGGCTGATCGAGATCAAACCTGAAGGCCTGTGTTTTACAATCCAGGGCAAGATTGAGGGCAGACAGGTTATCAGGAGGCATAGATTGGCCGAGCTACTGATGAGGGATGTGTTAGACATATGGGATGACAGTCAAGAGGAGTGGGTTTGTAGGTTTGAACATCTACTTAAAGAGGGTGTGGATACAAAGATATGCACCTTGCTCAATCACCCCACAACCTGTCCCCATGGCAAGCCTATCCCGCCCGGCTCTTGCTGCGAACATGCTAAAGACTCTGGTGTCTACAATGTTCTGCCCCTTACCGAATTAAAGTCAGAAGACTCAGGACGTATTGCATACATTAAGACGAAGGAGCCCGAGAAGATGAATAAGCTCATGGCAATGGGTGTACTGCCAGGCAATGATATTATGCTGATGCAGAGATTCCCTGCCTATATATTCAGGATCGGATACTCTGAATTTGCTATTGATGCATCTATGGCAGAGGAGATCTATGTAAGGAGGATAAAGAGAATGGGGGTCAGGTCTTGAAATATAATGTAAAATTCTGTTATGGTTAACCTAAATGGCAAGACCATTAAGGATAGAATATATTGGGGCACTATATCATGTAACCTCTCGAGGCAATGCCAAGGGCTCTATTTTCATAGACGATGGGGACAGGGATAAATTTTTAAAGATATTAAGCTCTGTTGTAAAAAAGCATGAGTGGTTATGTCACGGATACTGTTTGATGGACAACCATTATCATTTGTTAATTGAGACCCCAAAGGCAAATCTCTCTAAAGGGATGAGACAGTTAAATGGTGTTTATACGCAAACATTTAACAGGATACACGATAGAGTGGGTCATATATTTCAGGGAAGATACAAAGCCATATTAGTGGAGAAGGATGGTTATTTACTGGAACTATGTCGGTATATAGTATTGAACCCTGTAAGGGCAGGGATTGTTAAGGAGCCAGAAGATTGGAGATGGAGCAGCTATCTTAGCACAGCGGGCATTGAGGGTGTGCCTGAGTATTTAACAGTTGACTGGATACTTGGCCAATTTGGAGGTATATGCAAAGAGGCACAGGAAGGTTATAGGGCTTTTGTAAGGGCTGGGTTTGTAGAAGGGAGTCCATGGAAGAATCTGAGGGGGCAGATCCTGCTTGGCAGTGAAGGATTTACTGAAAAGTTCAGGGAGTTATTATCAAAGAGAGAAAAGACAAAAGAGATACCAAAGGCACAAAGGTATATAGGCAGACAGAATATAGATGAAATACTTAACAAAGAGGGAATGAAGGACAGGGAGATAAGGAATAGACAAATATATGAGGCAATAGTATTATACGGATATACACAAAAGGAGGTTGCAGAATATCTCGGGCTACATTACACAACAATAAGCAAGGCATTAAGGGAGGTTGAACTTAAAAACTGACATTTCAAGACCTGACCCCATGCCGTTACAACGGCCTTAATTAAACAATAAAAAATAAGGAGGATAAGGGATGTCACAAGAGGGAATCAGTGTATTAATGGATGAGAAGCGAACCTTTGCCCCCGACAAAGAGTTCAGCGCCAAGGCTCATATTAAGAGCATGGAGGAGTATGAAAGGATTTACAAGAGGTCAGTGGAAGATCCTGAGGGTTTCTGGGCTGATATGGCTGAGAGCATGCTTGTCTGGGACAAGAAATGGAACAAGGTGCTTGAATACAATTTCCAGAAACCAGAGATAAAGTGGTTTATTGGGGGAAAACTCAATGTGTCTTTTAATTGCCTTGATCGCTATGTTAATACCCAGACTCGCAACAAGGCAGCCTTGATATGGGAAGCCGACGATGGTTCTTACAAAACATACACCTATCAGCAACTTTACTATGAAGTAAATAAATTTGCAAATGTATTGAAAAAACAAGGCATCAAAAAGGGAGACCGAGTAACCATATACCTACCTATGATACCTGAGTTGCCAATATCAATGCTTGCCTGTGCAAGGATTGGGGCTATACATAGTGTAGTGTTTGGAGGATTCAGTTCACAGGCCCTCAGGGATAGGATTCAGGATTGCAAGGCAAAGCTCCTAATTACCTCTGATAGGGGCGTCAGAGGCGGTAGACAGGTGCCCCTTAAGACCAATGCCGATACAGCGCTACAAGAGTGTCCCACAGTAGAGAAGGTAGTGGTAGTTAAGAGGACAGACGGAGTTGATATGGAACCAAACAGGGATATATGGTGGCATGAGGCTATGGCAGATCCCGACATATCAAATTATTGTGAACCCGAGGTTATGGACTCTGAGGACCCCCTTTTCATTCTATACACCTCAGGCTCCACAGGGAAACCTAAGGGCGTACTGCACACCACAGCAGGCTACCTTTTATATGCAAAGATGACCTTTAAATGGATCTTTGATTATCATGATGAAGACATACATTTCTGCACCGCCGACTTAGGCTGGGTAACAGGGCATAGCTACATTCTCTATGGTCCCCTTTCAGCAGGAGCCACAAGCCTGATGTTTGAGGGCGTACCAACCTATCCAAACCCTGGAAGATTCTGGGAAATTGTGGCTAAACACAAGGTAAACATCTTTTACACAGCACCAACTGCCATAAGGGCGCTTATGAGAGAGGGAGAAGCCTGGCCTGCAAAGCATGACCTCTCCTCCTTAAGGGTGCTTGCCAGTGTTGGAGAACCTATCAATCCTGAGGCATGGATGTGGTATCACAAAAACATAGGCAAGGAAAGACTCCCAATCTGCGACACCTGGTGGCAGACTGAAACAGGAGGCATACTTATAACACCCCTACCAGGCGCAATGACGCTTAAGCCTGGCTCAGCGTGCAGACCCTTCCCAGGCATTGTCCCTGTGGTCTTAAAAGAAGATGGTTCTAAGGCAGGGGTCAATGAGGGTGGCTATCTTGTGATTGAAAAGCCTTGGCCCGGCATGTTGAGAGGCACTTATGGTGACCCTGAAAACAAACGCGTCAAGGAGGTCTATTTCTCGAGAGTGCCAGGGAAATACTTCACAGGCGACGGGGCAAGGATTGACGAGGATGGCGATTTTTGGCTTATGGGAAGAATAGACGATGTAATCAATGTCTCAGGGCATAGATTAGGCACAGCAGAGGTAGAATCAGCCCTCGTCAGTCATGAGGCTGTAGCAGAGGCTGCAGTGGTTGGTTACCCCCACGACATCAAAGGAGAAGGCATTTATGTTTATGTAACCCTCAAGGAAGGACACCAGCCTTCGGAAGAACTCAAGAAGATCCTTGTCGGGCATGTAAGGTCTGTAATAGGTCCTATCGCAACTCCCGATAAGATGCAGTTTGCAGCAGGATTGCCCAAGACAAGAAGCGGTAAGATCATGAGGAGGATACTTAGGAAGATTGCAAGAGGTGATGTGGAAGAATTAGGCGATACAAGCACCTTAGCAGACCCTGCTGTGGTTGAAGAACTCTTAGAGGGGCGTCAATAAACCGAGATTTAGTTCACAGGTTCTATTCGGGATATGCATAGCAAGGCATCTCCCGAATAGAAAAAATAACCTGGACTCTGCTAATATATCTATCCTTTATGGAGGGGTGGCTGAGCGGTTGAAAGCGGCGGTCTTGAAAACCGTTGTAGGATTATATCCTACCGTGAGTTCGAATCTCACCCTCTCCGTTGTTTGTAGTGTTTTTGTTGCCCTTAGTGTAACTGAACTATTATTCTGCTAACCCCTGAATGCTCCTGTATCCTTATCTTTCAAAGGGACGGAAATAAAGGATACTATTGGGTTGCTATCTTTATAGCCTCAGTCAAATCGAGAGCGCCTGAGTATAGGGCTTTGCCTGTAATAACTCCCCAGAGTTTTGGAATCCCTTTGAGGTTTTCTATGTCCTTAAGGCTTGAGACTCCGCCAGAGGCTATTACAGGGATCTTGACTGCTTCAACCATCTCTGACATAGCATGAATGTTAGGACCAGTCATCATGCCATCTCTTGATATATCGGTATAAATAATCCCTGCTGCCCCGTAATCCTGCATCTGTAGGGCAAGAGAGATTGCCCTTACCTGTGATATCTCAACCCATCCCTTAACTGCTGCCATGCCCTCTTTTGCATCAATCCCGATGATTATCGAATCAGGGTATTTTTTGGCGGCGTCTTCTACAATCTTAGGGTTCTCTACAGCGATCGTGCCTAATATTACCTTGTTTATGCCCAGATCAAGCAGCATCTGAATCCTGTTCATATCCCTTATGCCCCCGCCCAATTCAATATCCATTTTTACAGCCCTTCGTATTGCCTTTACGCTGTTAATGTTATGTTGATTCCCAGAAAAGGCACCATCAAGATCAACAATGTGTAGCAATGAGGCACCGCAGCCTTCCCATTTCAGTGCCGTAGATACAGGGTCCTCTGAATAAACTGTTGCATCCTCTTTCCTCCCTTGCAGCAACCTTACACATCTACCCTCATGAAGATCTATGGCTGGTATTACATACATGGTTTAATATAACAGAAAGGCTATTTCTTTTAATAGCAGACTTTTTTGCAAACCCTATTTTGTGTTAATCTCTAAATAAATGGAAAAACATCTTAAATATGAACTTGCAGTGGACAGGTATTCCAGGATGATTGCCCAAAATCAGAAGGATTATAGGGCGTACAATAACAGGGGTATTGCCTATGAGAAGCTAAGAAAATTTGATTTGGCCCTAAAGGATTTTAATAGGTCCATAGAGATAAATCCTTACTTTGACCCTGCCTATACTAATAGAGGCAATGTTTATCTGGAATTAAAAAATTATGACAGCGCCCTCTTGGATTTTAACCGCGCCATTGAGCTCAATCCCTATAACGGGATGGCTTACAACAACAGGGGCTTCTGTTTCTTGCTTTTGGGACAGCACGACAATTCCATGAAAGACCTTCAGCGGGCACTGGAGATCAACAAAGATAATATCTTCGCCCTTAACAGCATGGCTGAACTTTACGCAGCCTTGAATGACGCCGAAAGGGCTTGTGATTGGTTAAATAGGGCAGTCGGCAAAGGATACAATAATTGGAGCTACCTGCAATCCTCAGCAACCTATGACAACATAAGGGGACACCAATGTTTTAAGGAGATTTTAAAAAAAGGGCCCTCAAGAAGGGACAAAAAAGGGGGGCAATAATCTGCCCCCCTTTAATCAGATATTTATGATTATTTCTTCTGCTGCAATTCAAAGGCCTTCTTTGCCTCATCGGCTGACTTCTTTGCCTCATCGGCTGACTTCTTTGCCTCATCGGCCGCCTTCTTTGCCTCATCGGCCGCCTTCTTTGCCTCATCGGGGTCTTCCTTTTTATCCATAACCTGTGGTTTTTCTACTATCTCAATCTTCCTTGGTTTTTTGTCCTGTGTAGGAGTAACTGCTGAGGCATAGGTTTTTGTATCTTCCAAAGAACTGCCGCTGTTGGATATCTTAAAGACCCTGTTGAGTGTCCTGTCGCCAATCCATAGAATATCCTTTGCAGAGGCAAGAGATATGGGTCTCTGGATCTGTCTTGGTAAGGATATCTCTTCAATAAACCTGCCTTCCAGGACATTCATCTTCACAAGCCTCTTCTCTATGCAATCCGAGGATGCCTTCTTACAGGTATTGAGGCCTAATATAAGGAGATTTCCGCAGTCAAAGGCTAATGCAAGAGGCCGCTCTATGGGAGAGGTAATCTCGCTCAGTATTTGCCCGCTTTCAGAGGACAGTTTGTATATCTTCGATGAAAAGGCGTCGGCTGTCCATATATCCTTGCCATCAAAGGCAAGCCCTTGCGGGGTGTACCCTTGAGCTGCAAAAACCCTTAATACTTCATGGGAAGGGGATAACTTTACAATCTGTCTGTATTTGGAATCAGCCACCCATAAATAACCGATGCCACAGCAATCACCTTCCCAGGCGAGTCCTGATATCTTGCCCACTGATCTTATAGATTGTGGTTGACGGCTGAAGCTGAAAAATCCGTTGCTGTTATAGGGAAAGGTCTCACCAACAAAAGAACCAGTATCTATTGAGGTCAGTTCCATAACCATTGTTTCTTCCCCAATAATAAGGTCCTTGCCGCTCCAGGTCATTGCTGAGGGTCCCCAGCCTACAGAATAGAAGTCCTGAAACACATCGGTTTTAAACTGCTGTGCCCCACAGCCAGAAAGCACTAAAAAAATTCCTGCAAATAATATTGTCTTGGCAAGGCCTCTACAAAAGGGTCTCTTAATCATAGCGTTATCTCCTCTTTTAATACACCTTTATTTGCAGTATTATATACTACAAAAAATCACAAATTACAATAGCATTTGATATAAACACTCTAAAAACCGCCCTTATATTTTAGGATTGGGCCTTTTCTTTAAGAACCTCCAGTGCGCCCACTATCTCACCTAATAGTCCTTCCAGCTCCTTCAAAAGTCTCTCTGCCTCTTTGCTGTTGCCTGAATTAGATGATATGATTGCATTTGTAGCAACCTCATGGTATCTATTGTGTAGTGGTATAAGCTTCCGAAGCGCCTCTGTATTGCTGTATTTCTGTCCTGGTCCCTTTATCCATTCGCAGACCTTACAGGTATTGAAGTTAGGCACTATTGCTGGGTCTGTCTTTTCATTAAACACAACACAATTCTTTACCTTGCCAAAGATTATCCTGTG
This sequence comes from uncultured bacterium, assembly GCA_937949555.1. Classification (GTDB taxonomy): domain Bacteria; phylum Nitrospirota; class Thermodesulfovibrionia; order Thermodesulfovibrionales; family Dissulfurispiraceae; genus DUZI01. The sequence goes on from CALEDV010000027.1 coordinate 66,811, forward strand.
GCCATCTTCAAGGGTGCTTATAACAACCTTGTCACTGCCTGTTTTAAATCTTAAAGCCACTGCCCTTAGACCCATGACAACTGTTAGCAGTTCTTGAACTGCCTTGACAATATTCATTGAATTGTTATCCACTTCCTTTGCAATGATAGATGTGTGCTGTATGTTCTTCACGATATCTGAAGAGGTGGCAGACTGCTCCTCTACAGCCGTTGCTATCTGCATAATCTGACCACTTACATTATCTATAGAAGACACTATGTTGTCCAAAGACTGTCCTACCTCAGCAATGAGTCTTGTAGCCTTTCCTACATTTTCTGATGCCTGAGACATATATTCATTTGTGGCATTTGAATCTACCTGCACTGCCAGTATCTTTTCTGATATCTCATTGGTTGCCTTTATAGTTCTCTCGGCGAGCTTTCTAACCTCATCGGCCACTACAGCAAAACCCCTCCCCTGCTCTCCCGCCCTTGCAGCTTCAATGGCAGCATTGAGGGCTAACAGGTTTGTCTGATCTGCTATATCCTTAATAACTGTAACAATGTCACCAATCTCACTTGCTCTGCTATTTAGTTTCCCTACCATATCTGCAAGTTCTGTTGTTGTCCTATTGACTTCCCCTACAGTATCAATTGCCCTATAGGTAATTTCCTTACAGCTTGCTGCAGTGTTTTTCATTTCCTCTGAACTCTGTGATGCAAAGGATGTGTTTTGGGATATGTCTGTGATAGTCTGGTTCATCTCTGTTGCAGCCACAGCGATGGAGTTTGCCTGCTCCGATTCTTCCTTCGATTTTAGTTTTGTTTCATCGGCATTGTTTCTTATTAAATCCGCGGTAGCTATTACCTTACTTAAGGTCAAAAGCATCTGATTAACTACATCCTTGAGATTTGAAGACATCTTACAAAAGGCAGTGCCTAGTTGACCAATCTCATCCTTTGTCGTATAAACAGCACAGACGTTAAGGTCACCTGAGGCTATTTTTTCTGCTTGGAAGGTCAGGTCCCTTAAAGGTCTCGCTATTGCGTTAGATATGAATAATGAAAAGGCAATACCCACTACAAGACATAGTGTCATTAGTATGAGGGTCCACAGAAGGGTGCCATGAACAAAGTCAATTGAGCTTTTTGTCAGGGCCTGAGACTCTTTATAATGAATCTCTTTAAGTTTTGCTATATGTTTAAGCACATCATTAAAGTGCTTAGAGGACCTGCCCATCACAAGGGTTGAAGCCACCTCGTCCTTATCCTTTTTAGCCTGCTCTACTATAGCTGGATGCTCTGCCAAGAAAAGAGAAAGAGAATCCTTAAGCTCTAAAAATACCCTTTTCTCTTCTCCATCCTTTAAGAGTTGTTCGTAAGTATTCATCAAATCTTTTATATTCTTTTCATCCCCTGCAGCCATTTTTATATATCTGTCTATATCTGCCTCATCCTTTGCAACAACCATCAATAATTCACCACGCCTAAAACTACCAACGCTCTCGCTTATCCCTGCAATAGTGTTCGTCAAGGGCATAATGTTTGCGGAGATTTCTGTTGTCAATTTTTCTATCGCTGTGAGCCTTAGGGCAGAATACAGACCAAGACATACAACTAATGATAGCAGCAATGCAAAAGCCACTATTAACTTAAACCTTAAAGACCTATCCTGCAACATAATTACCCTCCTCCTTATTAAGAAGTTTATAAAACATTACCTTTCCAGTGTCTTGTTTAGGACACTACAGATTTCTAAGGCTGTTTCTATAGGCAACATCACTGCTCCGTCGTGGGTCAGCTCAATAACTATCTCAAAATGCCCCAGTATGTCCTCAAGATATCTGATACATCGGTCAATGAGTATTACCCTGACATCATAATTTTCATAAAAACTGGCTATTGCGGCAATCTCCCTTTCATTCCGGCCAAAGATTCCGTCAATTATTATTATCCTATCATCAGTGCTCTGGATAAATTCTCTTCCCTTCTCTGAGAGCACCTCTTCAATTATTACAAGGTCTTCCTTTAGGGAAAGCAGATATTTAATATACTTGTCATATCCCTTTGCCTTTGTCTTGCCATCAAAATCAAAGGTGTTTTCAATGAGATAGACCTTAGGATGGTTTTTTACTGCCCTGATAGTGCTTGTGAGTTTACCTACGCCCTGTATGCCACATATAATGATATTTTTGTATCTCGCAATAGCCCGACTGACTGCCTCGCTGCTTGTGCATACAACTATGGGTTCTGTTCCTGTCATAGGGGCCCCCTATAGGGTTACTGTTGAAGTCTTTTGTAGTTACACCCTTTATTGAAGCAATAAACAGTAATATCACCCTTTTTGGAAACCCTTTGAAAGAGCGTTATTGCGCCACATTGAGGGCAATGCTCATTTACAGGTCTGTCCCAGCTCGCAAATTTACAGGCTGGGTAATTTCCGCAGGACCAAAAAGGCTTTCCCTTTTTTGTTTTACGCTCAATTATCTCCCCTCCATCTAAAGGACATTTCATTCCTGTACTGAGGGGTTTTGCATTCTTGCACTCTGGATACTTTGAACAGGCAAGAAATCTACCATACCTCCCTTTCTTTACGATCATTGCAGAACCACATTTATCACATATCTGCCCACTGTTCTCCGGTTCTGGCTGTTCTTGTTCAAGGGGTCTTGTATTCTTACATTCAGGATAACCCGTGCAAGCATAAAACCTTCCGTGTCTGCCCCAACGTATCACTAAGGGTTTCCCGCATCTTTCACAATTCTCTTCAGTTGGTATATCTTCCGGCTTAACCCTACCATTGTCTGAAGCTGCTGCCTTTAGATCGGCATCAAACCTTTGATAAAAATCCCCAATAACATTGACCCACCTTAACTTTGCCTTTTCAATCTCATCAAGCTCATCTTCCATCTTTGCAGTAAATTGTAAGTCTATAAGCTCAGGGAATTTATCTACAAGCAGATTGTTGACCACTACCCCAAGTTCTGTGGGCTTAAAACGTCCCTCTTCCTTAGTCGTATATTTCCTATCCTGAATAGTTGATATTATTGCCGCATAGGTGCTTGGTCTTCCTATGCCCTTATCTTCGAGCGCCTTTACAAGGGTAGCCTCAGTATATCTTGGAGGCGGTTGCGTAAAGTGCTGAAGTCCCTCTATTTCTGATACAGTGAGTTGTGAACCCTCATGGAGATCTGGAAGTGTAGAATCCGATTCCTCTTCAGAGTCCTCTTTTATTTCTGTATAAAGGGCCAAAAAACCAGGGAATCGCAAGATAGAGCCTGTGGTCCTGAATTCTGTATCGCCAAGACTATCTTCCTTAGGCTTGATTATGAAAGTAGTCTGGTCATAGATAGCCGGCGCCATCTGACTGGCGATGAATCTGTTCCATATCAGTTTGTATAGACTGAACTGATCTTTACTAAGGAAGGGCTTTATCTTCTCAGGGGTCTTATCATTGTAAGTTGGTCTTATGGCTTCATGTGCCTCTTGGGCGGTATCCTTTGACTTGTACTTAGGTATTGCCTCAGGCACATAGGAAGTCCCAAATCGGCCTGCAATAAATTCCCTTGCCCATTGTTCTGCCTCTGGGGCAAGCCTGTAAGAATCGGTGCGCATGTATGTGATCAACCCTACTGACCCTTCCTGTCCCAGTTCAAGGCCCTCATATAGTTGCTGTGCAATGAGCATGGTCTTTTTAGCAGGAAATTTGAGCTTTATCGATGCCTCCTGCTGTAGAGTGCTAGTTATAAAAGGGGGAAAGGGCGAACGTTTCCTAACCTTATTTTCAACAGCGCTTAAAATATAGGACTGATTTAATAGAGTGTCTTTTATGTCCTCTGCATCGCCTTTGTTCTTTATTAAAAAACGGCCTGCCCCCTCTGCCTCCCGGTCAACCACAAGGCAGCCTTTGAATTTGTAGAGCGATGCCTTAAATTGCCTTAAAGCAGCAGGGTCATCGGCACTGAAAATACCCTCTAAGGTCCAGTACTCCTCAGAGACAAAGGACTCTATCTCCTTTTCCCTATCCACTATAAGCCTTACTGCTACAGACTGCACCCTGCCTGCGCTTAGTCCACGGCGCACCTTTTTCCATAAATAGGGGCTCAGCTTGTAGCCTACAAGCCTGTCAAGCACCCTGCGTGCCTGTTGGGCATCAACCTTATTGGAATCAATCTGTGAAGGATGCTTTATTGCCTCCTTTACGGCCCTTTCGGTTATCTCATGAAAGGCAACACGATACACTGGCCTTTGGTCCTTCTTCTTTTTTCCTCGTAATTCCTCATATATATGAAAGGCTATAGCCTCTCCCTCTCTGTCAGGATCAGTGGCAAGATATATACTGTCAGCCTCCTTTGATTCACTCTTGAGTTCCTTGATGATCTTCTCTTTGCCCGGTATGACTACATACTGGGGCGTGAAATTGTTGTCCACATCAACTCCCAGGTCCTTCTGCGGCAGATCTCTAACATGCCCTACAGAGGCTTTCACCTTAAAGTCCTTACCTAATATCTTGCTAAGGGTCTTTGCCTTTGCAGGGGATTCAACAATAACAAGCGATTTCAATCTATTTATTCCTCCCTAATTCCATATTATTGGTCTTCCCATGCCAAAGGTGAAATTATACACCTCTTCCACATCAAGTTCAGTCTCCCTCAGCAGTACATAGGCAAGAAGCGCCCTGATATTATCCAATTCCGTTTCGTCAATCTGTCTTAAAAACTCCATTGCCATAAGGTCCTCAGTAAGCATCACAAAATCTATATCTACATTTAATGTCTCATCAGCACTGTAACCTCTCTCAATCAGATCCTGTGCTATCACCCTGAGCATGTCTATAAGTTTTTTATTCAACCTTTCTTGTCCTCCTAAGCCTTGCAAAATCTTTTGCCTTCTATTTGTCTTACAATCCCTTTAATCTCTAAATTAAGCAATAACGACAGCGCCTCCTCTGCACTAATGCCTGAATCCCTCAGTATATTGTCAATATGCTGAGGCTCTTCTCTGAGACGGCTAAATATTGCCTTTTCTTTATCACTAATTTCAAGTGGTTCTTCCTCTGAGGGCATACCTTTTATCATACCCTTAAGCTGTGGCAGTAGTTCTTCTATAATATCCTCTGCACTCTGCACAAGCCTTGCGCCTTTTCTTATTAATTGATTAGTCCCCCTTGAAAGCATCGAATCAATCCTGCCAGGCACCGCAAATACCTCTTTGTTTTGCTGTAGGGCATACTCTGCCGTAATCAGAGAGCCGCTGCTTTGGGCAGCCTCTACAACCAATACCCCCAGGGACAATCCGCTTATAAGTCTGTTGCGGCGCGGAAAGTTGTGTTTCTCAGGCGGTGTTTCAAGGGGAAACTCTGAGATAATACAGCCTGAAGAGGCAATCTGTTCGTATAACCTCTTGTTCTCAGGAGGATACACGATGTCTATGCCAGAACCCATCACTGCAATGGTCCTTCCCTTTGCCCTTATTGCCCCTACATGGGCTACAGTATCTATTCCCCTTGCTAAGCCGCTTACAACGGTAATGCCTGCTGAAGCAAGGGCAGAGGATATCTGAGAGGCAACCTTTCTGCCATAGTCGGTCATACCCCTTGCCCCGACCACAGCAATGGAAAGGGCGTCTTCCTTCAGCATGTTTCCTTTACAATAAAGCAATAGTGGGGCATCATCAAGCTCTCTAAGACTCTGTGGATAGAGGCTGTCTGTGTATCTTAAAAGTGTTATGCCATAATTCTTAATCTTATTAAGGTGTTCTTCAACGGCTTTCCAGTTCTGGAAGGCCTTTATGGATTCTGCCCTCTTTACTCCTATGTCCTGACAGCCTGCAAGCTCCTCAATGGATGCAGAGAATATGTTCTGGGGCCTTTTGAAACGGGCAAGGAGTTTTCGCGCCGACAGAGGCCCCACATCCTTGACGAAGGAGAGCGCAAGGCAGTAAAAAACCTCTTCCTCATAGGCTCCCTGAAGAGGCATCAATGCCTTCTCAATGCCTTCGCCTTCAGTCTAATGGCGTTAAGCTTTATAAAACCCTCAGCATCCTTTTGATCATATACCTCTTCTGACTCAAAGGTTGCAAGCTCTGGGTTGTAAAGGGACAGGATAGATTTTCTGCCAAGGACAGTGCAGTTGCCCTTGTATAATTTGAGTCTCACGGCGCCGGACACATTTTTTTGACTGTGGTCGATGGCAGCCTGGAGCATCTCCCGTTCAGGGGAAAACCAAAAGCCATAGTAAACAAGCTCTGCATATTTATTTATCCATGAGTCCCTAAGGTGCATCTCCTCTCTATCCAAGGTGAGAGACTCTATTGCCCTATGGGCGATATGAAGCACTGTGCCTGCAGGTGTCTCATACACACCCCGTGACTTCATTCCAACAAATCTATTTTCCACTATATCTACTCTGCCTATACCATTTTTGCCTGCGAGGGTATTGAGTTGCTCAAAGAGATTGTATGGAGATAACCTATTGCCATTGATTGCAACAGGATTACCCTGCTCGTAGTGTATCTCTATTATCTCCGGTTCATCAGGAGCCTTCTCTGGAGGCACCATCATGGTAAACATATCCTCTGGTGGAGCTACCCAAGGGTCCTCAAGGACACCGCCCTCATAACTGATGTGGAGCACATTTCTATCGGTGCTATAGGGCTTTGCCTTTGTGGCTGTCACCGGTATGCCTTGCTGTGCAGAGTAGTCAATAAGGGATTGACGGGAGTCAAACTCCCACTCACGCCAGGGAGCTACCACTTTTATGTTAGGATTAAGGGCATAATAGGTTAACTCAAAGCGCACTTGGTCATTCCCCTTGCCTGTGGCTCCATGGGAAACTGCCTCAGCCCCTTCAAGACCTGCAATATCTATCTGTTTTTTTGCAATCAAAGGACGAGCAATAGATGTGCCGAGCAGATAGGTTCCTTCATAGACTGCATTTGCCCTGAGCATTGGGAATATATAGTCCTTTACGAACTCCTCCCTTAGATCCTCTACATATACCTTTGATGCCCCTGTCTTTAGGGCTTTTTCCCTTATTGCCTCAAGGTCCTCTTGCTGTCCAAGATCAGCACAGAAGGCTATCACCTCAGCCTTATACCTCTCCTTAAGCCATTTTATTGCCACTGAGGTATCCAGTCCGCCTGAATAGGCAAGCACTATCTTTTTAAACATCCCATATCCTCCTTTTTAGTAAATTAGTAATGTCAAAAGCTTTCAATATAGAAGCTGTAACCTTAAATTGCCGATAGGAGTAAGAGGGTGTGCTGAAAAGGCTTTATTGCCACACCTTTTTACGAGACCTCTGCACCTTCACAGATAATGCCAAACTAATCACCTCTTGGTGACTGAATGAGTTATGGCCCTTTTTAATAAACCCTGTGGCAGTATAAAGGCTTTCAGGCATGCCCTCTTACTCCTTACAGGTTTCTATCGGCAATTTGGGGCTGTAAAACCTTTTTATATCAATAGTTGGATGTAAATAATATCACACATCTCCCTTTGGTTTAAGCCTCGCAGCAACCCTGCCGGCTATGAAAGTCAATTCCTCGTTCTTTAGCAACAGGCCTGCTGCTCCATAAACTGCAAGGGACAATAATATGCTCCCGCTTAAATAAAGTATTTTGGATGTCTCTTGCCCATTTTGCTGCCATATATGAAGTCCTGTTATCTGGTATGCAGCAACCGCCATGAGTATAGAGGCTGTAAGCGCCTTGAGGGTTGAGGTTACAATGCTGCTGATCTTTAATATCCCGAGACGTCTTCGGAGCATCACAAAAAGAACAGCAAAGCTCACCAGGGCTGCCGCTGAATTGGCAAGGGCAAGTCCATTGTGTCCCATTGGCTTAAGCAGAATATAACTCAAGACAATATTAATCATTATCCCTGCTGTTGCTGCCTTTACAGGCATAGCCGTATCCTGTAAGGCGTAAAAGGCTGAGGCGCATAATCTCGTGCCTACAATTGCCCATATTCCGCAAGAATAATACATCAATGCGCTTGCCGTTGCAACGGTTGCATTGTAGTCAAACAATCCTCTCTGGAAGAGCAGATTTACAATAGGCTCTCTTAAGGTTATTAGTCCAGCCATCGAAGGTATGGTTATAAAGAAAAGCAGCCGAAGCGAGAAGGAGAAGTCCTCAGCAATTCTGTCTCTCTTGCCTTCTGAGGCATGACGGCTCAATGCTGGAAGGGCTGCCATACCCATAGCGACGCCAAATATGCCAATAGGAAACTGTATTAACCTCATGGAATAATAAAGGGCTGTAATACTGCCCTCCTGAAGGAAGGAAGCAAAAATGGTGCTGACAAAGATGTTTATCTGGGATACAGCCATTGCAGCCGTGGCAGGCAGAAGCAGTAGGAATATCTTCTTAAGCCTGCTGTGAAAGATCTTAAGATCCCTAATGGGTAGCAATAGGGTGTAACCTTGCCGGTAGAAAGAGGGGAGTTGAAAGAGAAACTGCACAAGGCCTCCTACAACCACACCTGTTGCCACAGCAATAATCGGGTGTATCAGCCTTTCGGCAAGGGCTATCACAAAGATTATAGTTACTACGTTTAAGAGTGCAGGGGCAAGGGCAGGCACGAAGAAGATACCCCTTGTATTTAAAACCCCCATTATCAATGAGGAAAGACTTATAAAAAGCAAAAAGGGGAACATTATCCTTGTCAACATTACAGTGGCATCAAATTTGTCGGGATTGTCTTTAAAACCAGGGGCTATTAAGCTCACAATCTGAGGCGCAAAATATATTCCAAGTATGCAAATAATGCCCAATAAAATAAGCAATACCGCAAAGACAGATCTTACAAGAGCTTTGGTTGCTTCTTTGCCATCCTTTACCTGGCAGTCTGTAAGCACGGGTATAAAGGCAGAGGACATGGCGCCCTCTGCAAAGAGTTCTCTAAGTAGATTTGGTATCCTAAAGGCCACAAAGAATATGTCTGATGTGCCTGTTGCCCCAAAGAAACGGGCTAATATCATGTCTTTTACATAACCAAGGATACGGCTAATCAGTGTGGCAGCGGACATCAGTCCTGCGGCTCTGGCAATGGTATTTTTTGATTCTGAGGTCTGAGGGGTCAAGGGCGTTTACAGGAGAGACTGCGTCTATGCTTTATGTATTCTACAACGCCAGGCATAATGGAGATCAATATGATAGCCAGTATGACAAGGCTGAAGTTGTTTTTGACAAGGGGTATATTGCCAAAAAGATAGCCTGCCGACACGCACACAGCGACCCAAAGTAGCGCTCCTGCAACATTATAGACAATGAATCTTTTGTAGCTCATTGCCCCTATGCCGGCAACAAAGGGGGCAAAGGTGCGAATGATGGGCACAAAACGGGCTATTATAATAGTCTTGCCGCCGTATTTTTCATAGAAGTCATGGGTTCTCTGGAGGTGCCTTTTATTTAAAAAACGCACATCCTCCCGGTGGAATATCTTAGGACCTACAAAATTGCCAATCCAGTAATTAACGGTATCACCTAATATAGCGGCAACTACCAGCACAGCGCAGAGAGTGGGCAAATCAAGGACCCCTAAAGATGCAAAAGCGCCTGCCGCAAAAAGCAGGGAATCCCCAGGTAGAAAGGGTGTGACCACCACCCCTGTCTCGAGAAAAACTATTATGAAGAGGATTACATAAGTAAGCGTACCGTATCGCTCAATTACAAGGCTGAGATACTTATCAAGGTGGATGAATATGTCTATTGCTTGTAAAAGGATTTCCATTTCCGCCAAATAAACAATGAATTCTGGGATTCTGTGTTAAAATAAGCCAAAAGCGCCTGTAGCTCAGTGGACAGAGCAACGGTCTCCGGAGCCGTGTGTCGGAGGTTCAAATCCTCTCAGGCGCGCCTTAGACCTTCTCAAGCATGTGGCCAAGTTTTTTCTTCTTTGTCTTAAGGTAGATTATATTTTTCTCGTTGGGACTTGACTCTATGGAAACCCTCTTTACTACCTTCAGGCCGTATCCTTCAAGACCTACTATCTTTTTGGGATTGTTGGTCATTAGCTTCATCTTTTTTATGCCTAAGTCGACGAGGATCTGGGCGCCAATACCGTAGTCTCTCAGGTCTGGTTTGAATCCGAGCTTTATATTTGCCTCAACCGTATCCAACCCTTTATCCTGAAGCTCATAGGCCCTGAATTTATTTGCCAGCCCTATGCCCCTGCCCTCTTGACGCATGTATAGGATAACGCCCTTGCCTTCTTGGTTTATCATTGCCATTGCCCTATGGAGTTGCTCACCACAATCGCAGCGCCTTGAGGCAAATACATCCCCCGTGAGGCACTCAGAATGCACCCTTACGAGTATCTCATCATCTCCACTTATATCGCCTTTGACAAGGGCTACATGGGTCACATTGTCAATGTCGTTTGTATAGGCAATTGCCGTAAACTCACCGTAATCTGTTGGCATTTGGACAACCGCAACCCTTTTAACAAAACTCTCCTTGTGCATCCTGTATTCAATGAGATCCTTTATTGTAACCATCTTGATTCCATGTTTAGCAGAAAACTCAGTGAGTTGGGGCACCCTCGCCATAGTGCCATCATCGTTCATTATCTCGCATATAACTCCGGCAGGATACAAACCAGCAAGACGGGCAAGGTCAACTGACCCTTCTGTCTGTCCTGCCCTTTGGAGCACCCCTCCTGGCCTTGCCCGTAGCGGAAATACATGTCCTGGTCTTGCAATCTCCTCAGGTTTTGTTTGAGGGTTTATGGCAGTCTTTATGGTTACTGCCCTGTCCTTTGCAGATATGCCTGTGGTTACTCCCTTTTTAGCCTCTATGGAAACAGTAAAGGCGGTGCCAAAGGAAGAGGTATTGTGTTCAGTCATCATAGGAAGCTTGAGCTCCTCTACCCTTTGCGGGGTTAGCGATAGGCATATCAGTCCTCTGCCATACTTCGCCATAAAATTGATCGCCTCAGGGGTTACCTTTTCTGCTGCCATACATAGATCCCCCTCGTTTTCCCGATCCTCATCATCAATGAGTATTACCATCTTCCCCTCTTTGATATCCCTTATTGCCTCTTCTATGGTGTTGAATATACTCTTTTGCATTACTCCTCCTATCTGACCTGTTTGGGGCAAGTCAACTCCAAAGTTTTTCCTCTCGTATTTAAGCATACAAAACATTTACGCCCTTGATCTGATAGTATAGCAAAAACAGACTTTCTATTTTTAGCGTTTTATTGTAGTATATTTTAAAAACTATGAAACCCAATGGGAATGAAGGCTCAATTATAAGCAAAGAAAAGTTTTTTGGTATCCTCAATACAATACTCTCCACCCTTAGCATCGACGAGATACTAACCTTTGTGGTAGAGGAAATAAGAAAGACGATAGGATGCGACCGATGCACCCTATATCTGATAAACCACGAACGGGGTGAACTCTTTTCGAAGGTACTACAGGCAAAGGAGTTAGTGGAGATTTGCGTGCCTATAAATACTCAGAGTCTTGCAGGTTATGGGGCTATCAAAAAAACTATAGTTAGAATAAAGGATGCCTATTGCGAAGAAGAGCTCTGCAGCCTTGATAAGGAACTTTTCTTTGATAAGAGTTGGGACCTAAAGAGCGGTTACAGGACTACCAGCGTATTGGTTGTTCCAATACCTGATAAAACACGGGAGGAACTCCTTGGTGTGTTTCAGGCCCTCAATAAGCCCGGCGGTTTTACCGACGAAGATGTGGACACCTTAGAGCAGCTTGGTTATCTGCTTGGAATAGCTGTTAACAATGCCCTGCTATATCAGAAGATAGAAGAGGAAAAGGGGCTTAGGGAATACATTATTGACGACATTGACGAGGGTATTTGTATACTCAACACAAGGTTTAATATTCACTCTGCAAATAGGTTTATTGAGATGATGAGCGGTATGCGTTTGTCAACAAAGGATATTGTGGGTTCTAACTTTTTTGAGATATTTCCAAACTTTGCACAAACGGAAATAGAGGAAAAGATAAGAGATGTCGTTGACAAGGGCTACAGAATGACCGCAACTCTGCCTATGCTTGAGGTTAAGATCATACCCTACCATGATGCAAACAATAGATTGAGTAAGATAATCCTTATCTTCACGAGGACCCAATGATCCCCCACAGAAAGGCAACAGGCAAGAGCTTTGAAGAACTTCTTATTGAACAAAAGATAATACCCCAAGAAAGGCTTCAACAATTAATTCCAAGGGTTTCCAAAGAGAAGAAAAGCCTTGAGCAACTGCTGATAGAATCAGGGATCTATGAAGACAAGTTCGCCCCGGTCAAGGCCGAGTTTCTTGGGTACGAGTATATAGACTTAACCAACTATCCCCTGTCTTCTGACCTGCTAAAACACATAAAACCAGCCTATGCAAAAAACTACAAGGTGCTTCCCCTTAAGTACGAGGAAGAAATCTTGACCCTTGCAATGGTTGAGCCAAGGGACTTTATTGCCTTAGATGAGATAACCCGTATATACCGGAATGCCCGTTTTAGGATAAAGGATGTACGTATAGTTATGACATCGACGCAGAATATGTTCACTGCTATAGACAAATACTATGCCATACCTCGTGAGAAGGACAAGGAAGAGGTAGGCATAGGCAGCATACTTGATCAGGTAAAAGAGACCTATAAGGCAAACATCGAGGTGGCAGAGGTCACAAGGGACGATGCTACAGAGAACAGCGCCCCAGTGGTGATGCTCGCCAATAAGATAGTTGAGGAGGCCTTTAGAAAAAGGGCAAGCGATATACATCTTGAACCCACCATTGATTTTCTCCGAGTAAGATACCGTATTGATGGAGATATGATGGAGGTCATGAGGGTGCCTAAGTATGCACAGGACGCCCTGATCACAAGGTTCAAGATCATGTGCGACATGAGGATCGATGAGAAGCGTCAGCCCCAGGACGGCAGGATAGACTTTACAAAGTATAACCCCTCCACAGAGATCGACCTGCGCGTCTCTACCGTGCCCACACCCCATGGCGAGGATGTGGTAATGAGGATTTTAGACAAGAAGAGTTCTATTCTCAACCTTGACATGCTTGGCTTCAGTGAACACAACATGAAGCTATACAAGGAGGCTATAAACGCCCCTTACGGAATACTTCTGCATGTAGGCCCTACAGGAAGTGGCAAGTCCACGGCCCTCTTTGCTGCCCTTAAGACCCTTGACACCCCGGACATAAAGATAGTCACTGCTGAAGACCCTGTAGAATACACCTTAGGTGGACAGATAATACAGAGCAATATCAACCCCCCGGCAGGATACACCTTTGCTAAGGCCATGCGCGCCTTTATGCGTCATGACCCTGATATTATCCTTGTAGGTGAGATCCGTGACCTTGAGACTGCCAAGACGGCCGTAGAGGCCTCCCTTACAGGTCACATGGTCTTCTCTACCCTACACACAAATGACGCCGTTGGCACTGTAACACGATTGACAGAGATGGGCGTAGAGCCCTATCTGGTTGCAGACTCGCTGGTGTTGGTATGCGCCCAAAGGCTTGTAAGGAAGATATGTCCTAAGTGTAGAGAGTCCTATAAGGCCTCAGCAGAGGAAGAGGAGCTATCTAAGGGTGATGTCAAGGAAGGCACTATACTTTACAGGGGCAGAGGCTGTGATAGTTGTGATGGCACTGGCTATAAAGGCAGGATAGGCATATATGAGATACTACTGATGAACAAACATCTCAGAAACCTCTTGATAAAGAATGCTGGCACCGATGAACTCAGAAAGGTTGCCCTTGAGACAGGCATGAGGACCCTCAGGATGGATGCCCTTGAGAAGGCCTTCAATGGTACTATTACCCTTGAACAGGTCCTTGGAAGCACTATAGCAGATGTATAAAGGCCATAATCTTGCCTTGTGTTGCAATCCCGAAGGATAACCTCATCCCCCCTTTTTAAATACCTGAAGGTCCTTTTTATAGGGTTGACGGCCTTTTTATTGGCCTTCCTATTTAGTCTTGTTGACCTTTCAAATAATCTCGAACTCCTCAGTCTCGATACCCTGTTTCGGCTAAGGCCTGCGATCAAGCAGTCTGAAGACATCCTATTGATAAACCTCGATGATGAAGCACTGAATCAATACGGGAGCTGGCCCTGGTCAAGGTACTATCAAGTTGTGTTACTACAGACCTTAAGTCGCTACAAAACAGGCCCCCTGATCTTTGATGTGCTCTTTAGTGAGCCTGAGCCCTCGGTGATAATACCCAGTGGTGATCCAAATGCCAAGAAACAGCCCCATGCCCATAAGGGGATTATCAACTATGATAAGGCGTTTGCTGATGCCATAAGACAACAGGGGTTGGTCTTTATCGCTTACTTTGCCATAGACCCATCAGCACGACTCAAGAGACAGCATGTAGCCTCTGAGACCGAGAGGCTACGCCAGCTCTTCCCTGAGCCAAAGAGACAGGCCGTGTCTTATATTGAGTCTACCCTCCTTAAGACCCCTCCCCATGTAACCCCTTTTATCTACAAGTCGGTGGACATTGAACCACCCTTGTTGGAACTATTAAAGGCATCTCGGGGCTTTGGTTTTGCCCAACCTGGCTACAGCAGCGATGGCACCATAAGAAACTTTATTGCCTTTAGGCAGTACAATGACCTTGTGCTTAATCCCATAGTCCTCGCAACCTTTGCCGAGCTCAAGGGCATTGATCTCAAGGACAGGATAATCCTGCCAGGCAAAGAGGTGAGGTTTAAATATGTCAGACAAGATCAAAGTAGTAGCCCCAAGGAGCTCTCTATACCAATTGATCATCACCTCCAGGCCCTACTGAATTGGCCTGGCAGCTTCAAAGACTCCTTTACACACATATCCTTCAGGGATATCTCCTATGTATATGCCTTTCAACAGGCTATGGATATTGCATCAAGGGCCTTTAATGAAGGTATTGTAGACCCCAAAAGGGTCAAAGGGCTCATAACCAAGAACCCTGACATAAATAAACTACTCCATCATCAAGAGGCAGAGACCCTTGCAGCAGAGGCCGTTGCTGCTACATGGATAGCAAGACACATCAAAAAAGGCGACTCAGGGGGCTATCTAAAGGTACTCACCGCTGATGTGATAGACCCAAAGAGGCTTGAGCAAGTGGCCTTTTCAGTCAAGACGGCCCTTAAGGCAGAGACATTATTGAAAAACAACCAGATGGCCTCTATTGAAGAGTTTACCAAAGGCTCAGGCGGCCATGGGGCTGAGGACACAGAGACAGCAGCTATATTCAACGATGTAAAGAGGACATTAGAAACTGGGCATCCCAACTATTATTACTTCCCAAGGATTGAGGCCCTAAGAGAGGGTATCAAGGTCTCAATGTCGCCCTTTGACCTGGCAGGGAAGATAATCCTGATAGGTTTAACCGGTGAGGGGACTATTGACCTAAGCCCCACGCCCTTTGAGAGCCAGTGCCCCATGGTCTTTTATCATGCAAGCGCCCTCAACATGCTCATCAATGAGGACTTTTTACACTATCCGCCTAAGGGCCTGGGCTACCTAACAGCCCTGTTGCTGGCCCTAACAGCGTCTTTAATAGCCATTAGATACTCGGTAACGTTGTTGACGGCCTTTACACTCTCTTCTATCACCCTGTATCTCCTTACGATGTATTACCTGTGGGTCTATGAGGGTCAGTGGATAGAGGTGGTATTACCCCTGATGGCGCTCCTACTGGCCTATTTGATAGCACTGGTATTGCAGTTCATAAAGGTCTATCGTGACAAGTCAAAGACGCGGGCGCTTTTTTCTGCTATGGTATCGCCGGCAGTACTTGCACTAATGGAAAGGCATCCGGAGAGCTTCTCCCTGACTGGTCAGAGGAGACACGCCACAACCTACTTTTCAAAGATAGAGGGTATAGATGCCGTGACAAGCTCTTTGACCCCTGAGGGGCTACCTGTGTTTCTTAGCTCCTACTTGACGCCTATGAGCAATATCATCATGCATTACGATGGGTACATAGACAAGTATGAAGGCGTAGTCATAATGGCAGATTTTGGGGTCCCTCTGGAAGACAAGGGCAATGTGTTTAAATGTGCCTATGCTGCCTTAGAACAGATGCGCTTTGCCAATGCCTATGGACATGCCCTAAACGAGCGTTATGGAGCCTCCATCAGGCTGTCAATAGGGTTCAATTCAGGCTATGTGTCTGCAGGCAACATGGGCTCTGACAGGAAGTTTCAGTACACCGTTATGGGTGATGCCGTAAACATGGCTGCCCGTTTTATGGCGGCCAATTACATCTACCGCTCTAACCATCCCCTGACAGGCGAAGACACCTTCTCTTTACTCAGGGACTATGTGTATGCAAGGCCTCTGGATAAGTTGCTGCTTAAGGGTAAGACCATACCAACCAAGATCTACGATATCCTTGGCTGGAAGTCAGAGGCCTATAGGGAGTTGATGAAGGGCAAGCCAGTGCCTGATTTTTTGGAGGCCTTATGGAGCTCAGCCCTTTCAGAGTCTATAGACTTTCTTGCCCACTTCTGGCAGGGGCAATACGAACGCACAGACCTTCCGCTTGCACAGGGGATTGCATCCTTCTTCAATGAACACACCAATGCAGCAGGGGATTGGATGATATACGAATTTGCCCTTGACCTCAAGGGGATGGAGAGAGACATTGCCTCATTAGCAAAAAGGGTCGGCTACCCCTCAAAGGTCAATGCCGAGCATGAGGATTTGCAGTCCATCCTTGCCTCCCTTGAGGCAGAGTTGGTCAACCTAAAGGGGTTTATTGACTCTCAACCAGGACATGACTCTATTCACCCCATGTTTGAGGCCTTAGATAACAGGCTTGGCCTCTTGAGGGAAAGAAGAGATAGACATGTGATGCAACATAAAAATAGCCTTGCCTTGATAGAGTCGTTGCTCCCTTATCCCGTTGAACACATTCAAGAGACCCTCTCTCGCAAGAGGCACAAATACAGGTCTGCTACAGAGGCATTCATCAAGACCCTAAAGGCCCAGGATTATCATGAACTGCTCTCGAGGGTTGGTGAGCCAGACAATAAAGAGGCCATAGGTATTTATGAGCAGGGTCTTGGTTTATATTGGCAAAGGAGGTGGGATGAGGCCCTTGGGTACTTTCACAGGGCCTCGAGCATTGATCCAAAGGACCACCCACCTCGTGAGATGATCCAAAGGATCGAAGGATTCAAAGAGACCCCTCCTCCTGAGGGATGGCAGGGTGAGTTTATACAGGTAAAGAAGTGATAAAAAAGCTGCCAATTAAATTTATGGCACCTGCCTTAGTCCTGTGGTTTGTCCTTGTGCTATCCACTGCACTGGGGCTTTTTCAGAGGATAGAAAACAGGGTCATAGATCAGGCCATGCGCCTCCGACCTGAAGAGCCAAGGGATCAGGCCATCGTGACCATAGACATCGACGACCCTTCTATTGCAACGATTGGCCGATGGCCCTGGGGTTGGCACACCCACAGGTTGCTCTTCGATCTATTAGACAGGCACCATGTGCACTCAATCTTTGTTGTGGACATGGACTTTTCAAAGGCCCCTCCCCTGTCCATAAGTCCCCAGGAGGAAGAAGTCATCAAGAGACAGGCACCTTCTGACTATTCAAAGAGTATACAAGAGATCCTCAAACAGAGAGACCCGCAGGGTTTTATACTCCAGAGGGCCTTTATGAAGGAAAAGGTGTTCTTTACAGCCACCTCGAAGATTGTGGATGCCAGAGACAAAGGGGCTGTGAAGGGACAAGGGGAGGATGAGTATGCCCCGAGACCTATTGAAGGTCAGTCATTTTTCTGGTCACCCTTGATAATACCTCCCCTTAAGGATTTGCTTGAGAACTCTGCGGGCTTTGGGGTCAATGCATTTATGCCTGATACTGACGGCGTAGTCAGGAGGTATCCCCTTTTCTTAGAACACAGGGGACAACTCTATCCTTCAATATCACTAAAGGCTGCTATGGCAAGGCTTCAGGCCCACAGGGTGGATATCAAAAGGGGCAAGGTTGAGCTTGTCCTTAAAGACAGGCTACTGGCGATACCAATAGACAGTCATGGGCAGATGAGGGTCAACTGGACTGGCAGATATGGTGCCTCTTTTACCCATGTGCCCTTTAATCTTTTGTCTCCCTTTATGTTAATTCAATCGCTAAAGGAGGCCTTGCAGCGGGTCAATCTGGGTCAGCTACAGGACCCTAATGTGGTGCTTGACATGCTTCAGGGCCATGCAAATACACTAGCCTTGATGAATAGGCAGGATTCCGAGGTCAGGGCAACGCTCATGTTTGTTGCCTTTTTGATGGAGTATTACTTCAAAGAGGCTGGATATGGCATCGAGGAGACCCTCAGTGCCCTTGGTCTTGATAGGGGCAACAAGGGATTTTTAGCCATAGCCAATCAGGTTTATCTAAACAACAAGGTCATGGAGGTATTCAATAAGGAGGGCAAGATATTAAGCCTCCAAGAGGCATTGGATATGTACAGGATACAGGAGGCAGACCTCAACGGACTACAAGACAGCTATCAACAGATGGTCTCTTACATACACCACGGGGGCGATATGTCATCGATCAGGCCCCTTTACTTTGAGCCCTCTAAGACCTTGCTTTCTGAATCTGGTGAGAGGGTTATAAATCCCTGGATCTTCAAAGACAAGGTGGTCTTCTATGGCTTAACCGCCACAGGCCTGACCGCACAGAACCCGTCTCCCTACATGCAGAGGCATCCTATGCTTGATTTAGCGCCGCAGGTGGCTAACACCATAGTCACTGCAAGATTCATTAAAGAGCTACCGCCCCTTGTCTCTTTGGCACTCATCACGCTATATCTGATTGTTGTATACCTTACAGCCCTAAAGGCCAGGCCTGTAGTAGGTTTAATCATTGTCATACTTCTCGTCGCAATCCACCTCCATGTGTCCTGGCTATTATTCTCAAAGCATGTCATCGTTGTGATAGTGACGGCAGCACTGACAACCATAAGCGTCTCTTACCTAACTGGGGTCTTTATCCGTTATCTGAAGGAGTATCAGGACAGACGCAGGGTAAGGAAGATATTCTCCACCATGGTCTCGCCAGAGGTCTTAAGGATCATGGAGGGTAGGCCCAATGCCATTGCCCTTACGGGAGAGATAAGGGACACTACCATACTGTCCTCCGATGTATCGGGCTTTACAAACATATCAGAGGGGGTTACAGCCCAGGAACTGGCGCAGATACTCAACCTCTATCTTACGGCAATGAGCAATATCATCATGTCCTATGACGGTTATATAGACAAGTATGAGGGCGATGCCATAAAGGCCCTCTTTGGCGTGCCCCTGCCTGATGATGGACACCCATGGAAGGCCTGTTGGGCAGCCCTGGCTCAACAGGAGGAACTGAAGATAATCCAGAAGATGATACTCCTCAGATATGGGGTAAAGATAACGGCAAGGATAGGTATAAACACAGGTCTTGTTTACGCTGGCAACATGGGCTCAGAAAGGAGGGTGCAATACACTGTGATGGGTGAGGCAGCCCATATCGCAGAGGAACTGGAACCTGCCAACAAGCTCTTTGACACCTGGATTGCCGCTGGTGAAGAGACCGTCAGGCGCTGTGAAGGCCTTGTGAATTGGCGCTTCCTGGGGGAATTCGAGTCCTCTGATGGCAAGCCCCTAAAGGCCTATGAGGTCATATCGTGGGACAGGGATGGTTATATCAAATACTGGCAAGACAGGCCAGTACCAGAACTGATCTTAGAGGCCTATAAAAGACTTACACCCTTAAGGGCCCTTGCCCTGGTTGATTATGCTACACACAAGACCCTTGACAACCCACTGCTGAAGCATATACTCGATTCCTTAGAGGAGATAAGACCACAGGCAATGCAGTATATGAAACTGGAAACCCTATTGCTCTTCAGAGATATGCTCAGGAAAATGTCTGCCCTGCAATCCCTCTATAAGTCTCCATCGCAAATGCCAACACCAGAGAGCCTTGAATCATCAGACAGGCCAGAAAACAGACTTCTTACGTTGAGCATCTCCCTTGACAGGATTGAAGAATACATAAAACTACAGTCCCTGGATCCAGCAATCCTTGAAGAGGCGCTTCTGGAGATTGATGTACTAAGGAAAACCCTTGAGTCTTTCAGAAAAAGGATAAGCATAGAAACTGCCAACGATTCAATAGCAGAAGAACTGAGGGACTATATAACACAAATGATAATGGACAAGGACATCCTTAATTTAGAGGAAGACCATCATAATCTACAGACAATGTCAGCTATAGAATCATCTATTAAGAACCAAGGCGCCCAGATAGCAAAACATATTAAGGAAAGGCCTGAAGAGTTCTACTCCCTCTCAGCCCTCTTGATAACCCTATAGTCTTTGAAGGCAGCCAGGGCACAACTATGGCTAAAATCGGCAAAGGGTATATCTGTGAGCAAGGCAGGCAGGTCCAAAATCTCATGGCATTTTTTTACTATACCCTCTGGAATAGTTACATCCCGTACTTCCTCAATCAAAGTCAATCCCCTCTTGTCCTATGGGGCTATTTATTCCAGAAGGTCAATGTGCCTGCCTTTATGGAGATCCTCTCTTTTATGGCGGGGTATATTTCCTTGGCAAGCAGGTCCTCTGGAGATGCCACAGAGGCGTCAAAATAAAGATATAGCTCATAATAACAGTGTCTTGAGGTTGACTGGGGATTAGTAAAGGAGGTTTCTTTAGTAATGCCTGGTATTGTTTTGCATAATCTCTCAAAACTCAATTCGCTCATGCTACTTTTTATTTGAGCAGCCTCCTTTGAATCTGAGGAATCAACTATGAAAATAAAGGAAAAGTATCTTGAATTAGGGTCTGCGCCCTTTGCCTTAGATATCCTGCAAAGACCTGGATAAGCCCTTCCATTAGCCAAAAGCTCAAAATCAAAAAGGGCGAGCATCTCTTCTTTGCTAAACAACTCCTGAAGTTCCTCATCAAGATTTATAATCTCGTATCTGCCCATCTTTCATTGCCTCCTTACTCCTGCAAAGTGCACTATTTTAAGCAGATTATCCTAATTTGTAAACCTCAGGTCTGCGGTCAGAGAGTGTATTGAACCCTGCCCTCACCTCTTTAACCCTATCCATATCAAGGTCCACTGTAAGCAGGGCCTCTTGGTTCTCAGGAGCCTCCAGAAGGGTCTCTCCCCAGGGGTCTATAATAGCTGAACTGCCACATAACTCTACCCCTGCCTCGATCCCTGTCTGGTTTACCGCAATTACAAATAGCTGATTCTCTATAGCCCTGGCCCTAATCAGGGTCTTCCAATGCAGAGCCCTTGTGCGTGGAAATGCAGCGTTTAATAGAATTATATCAGCCCCTTGCAAGGCGTAAGAACGATAAAGCTCAGGAAATCTCAGGTCGTAGCAGATGCTCATTCCCATCTTACCCCAAGGGGTTTCTGTAAGGACAAGGGAATTGCCTGCCTCAAGGTGTTTATCCTCTTTTATAGGTCTAAATAGGTGTGTTTTGTGATAGTAAGCCCTTATCTCCCCCAAAGGATCTATTAACAGGGATGTATTTGTCGGGTTTAACTGTTCATTGGTTGACAGCAATGAGCAATTTAACCAAATTCCATATTTGGCGGCTAAGGCCTTGACCCTTTCAATTATTGGCTTTTGCTCCATATATTTGACATCTATATAGTCCCACTGAAAACCAGTAGTCCACATCTCAGGCAGGCAGATTAATGTACTCCCTCTATGTGCAGCCTCTGCAATTAATGTCTCTGCCTTTTTTAGGTTTGCCTCTGGCATCGCTGGTATGACTTGTATCTGTGCAATAGCCACTTTTATTATCATATACAGAATACCTCCTCGTTTTTTGCCCTACATTCAGTGCAAGGGACTGTTTATAGAGGCAAAAAGATAGTTCAATATAACACATAACCTCCAGTTTCAAAAAATTATGCTATAATAGCAAAAAAAAATCAGAGGGTAAGGCTATGCAAGAAAAATATGACCAGTTAATCAAAAGCTTCAAGGACCATGAGGGTAATATTGTCACACTTTTACAAGAGACTCAGGAGGCCTTTGGATACATACCCGAGGAGGCGGTATTTTACTTCTCTCAGATGCTCGATATTCCGGCAAGCAGTTTTTATGGAGTAGCAACCTTTTATGCACAGTTTTATCTAAAACCCAGGGGCAAGAACATCATCACTGCCTGCTGCGGCACTGCCTGTTATGTAAAAGGCTCAGATAAATTGATAAATAGCGCTAGACGGGAGTTAAACCTAACTGACGCAAGTGATACCTCCGAGGATAGGCTTTTCACCCTTGATCAGGTCGCCTGTGTAGGGGCCTGCAGTATCGCACCTGTAGTATTAATCAACAAGGAGGTTTATGGGAACATGACGACCGACAGACTTATAAAAGAGCTCAAGGCCTTAAGGAAGGTAAGCGATGAATAGGGTCGAGATAAAGGTATGCATGGGTACAGGTGGTATTGCAGCCGGAGGGGAGGCTGTGCTTTCTTCCTTAGATGCCCTTCTCAAAAAGCGCTCAATACCATTTAAATTGGACATTGGCTGCTCAGCCCACAAGGTTGGTTGTCGCGGGCTCTGTGCAAGGGATGTGCTTGTGGATGTGATTATAGATGATGCCAAAACAACCTATCAATATGTCAAACCTGATATGGTTGAGCGGATTGTGCAGGAGCACATTATAGGGGGTTCGCCTGTTGCTGAATGGGTTGTGACTGAGGATTATCACCAGTTCCATGACAAGCAAGTAAAGATTGTACTCTCTGACTGCGGTGTTATAGATCCAGAGGATGTAGATGCATACATTGCAGTTGGAGGTTACGAGGCCCTCAAAAAGGTGTTAACATCTCTGTCGCCTGATGAAACCATCGACATCATCAAGAGATCTGGCTTGAGAGGACGGGGTGGTGCCGGTTTTCCAACGGGTCTAAAATGGGAACTTACCAAAAAGGCAAAGGGTTCTCCTAAATATATCATCTGTAATGCCGACGAAGGAGACCCTGGGGCCTTTATGGATAGGGCTATTATTGAAGGCAATCCCCATTCGGTTGTTGAAGGGATGATAATAGGGGCCTATGGGATTGGGTCTCATGATGGATATGTATACATCAGGGCAGAATATCCCCTCGCGGTTAAGCGCCTTGACAAGGCGTTGAAACAGGCAAGGGAGAAGGGCTTTTTGGGTAGTAACATATTAGGTACGGGTTTTGATTTTGACATAAAGATAAAGCTCGGCGCAGGGGCCTTTGTCTGTGGCGAGTCTACAGCACTGATGTTCTCTATTGAAGGTAAAAGGGGCATGCCCAGGGTTACACCCCCTCGTTCAACAGAGGCTGGGTTGTGGAAAAAGCCCACATGCCTCAATAATGTGGAGACCTTTGCAAATGTGCCTTATATAGTAAGGAAGGGTGCAGAATGGTATGCCTCCTTTGGTACTGAAAAGAGTAAAGGCACGAAGGTCTTTGCCATTACTGGAAAGATCAAAAACTCAGGGCTTATTGAGGTACCCATGGGGATCCCCCTTAGGCAGATCGTTTTTGACATCGGGGGGGGGATCTTAAACAACAAGGCCTTTAAGGCTGTCCAGATAGGAGGCCCAAGCGGCGGTTGTCTGCCGGCAGATAAACTGGATGTATCTGTGGATTTTGAATCCCTCAAAGAGCATGGGGCAATGGTGGGCTCTGGTGGTCTTGTGGTCATGGACGAAGAAAGCTGCATGGTGGATGTAGCCAAATACTTTACCCAGTTCACTCAGGCCGAATCATGCGGCA
This sequence comes from uncultured bacterium, assembly GCA_937949555.1. Lineage (GTDB taxonomy): Bacteria > Nitrospirota > Thermodesulfovibrionia > Thermodesulfovibrionales > Dissulfurispiraceae > DUZI01. The sequence goes on from CALEDV010000027.1 coordinate 90,551, forward strand.
AGTGTGTCCCATGTAGGATAGGCACAAAGAGACTACTTGAGATCTTAGAGAGGATTACAAAGGGTAATGGTAGGCAAGGAGACATAGAACTCTTAGAGAGACTAAGTAGGGATGTGATAGCCACATCCCTGTGCGGTCTTGGCCAGAGCGCACCAAATCCTATACTGAGCACTATCAAGTACTTCAGAGATGAGTATGAGGCCCATATTAGAGACAAGCGCTGCCCTGCAAAGGTCTGTAAGGACCTATTGACATTCACTATCATAGAAACAGCATGCACAGGCTGCGGCGCCTGCATGAGGGCTTGCCCCTCAAAGGCCATCACAGGGGAGAAGAAGAAGCCTCACCGCATAGAGCAATCACTCTGCATCAGGTGTGGAAGTTGCTTTGATGTATGCAAGTTTAAGGCAGTAAACAAGGAGTAGTAACAATTGCTAGGGCTGCCTAAGGGTATCCCTAGCAATCTCTATGTATCCTGAATCATCCTTAACAGAAGTGGGTCATACAAAGAAAGGTCCTATATATCAGTAATTTGGAAAACTTGGCATTAGGTAATGGGTTACGTATAAGGTCAATATAAATTGGGAGTAAAATGCTATGTTAACGGTAGAAGAAAAGGTAGATACCCTTGAGAGGGTCCTCCAGAGGTTTATTATCAGCACAGAGACATCATTAAAAAGCCTTAGCAGAGAGGTAGACAGGGTAAGCAAAGAGGTAGACAGGGTAAGCAAGAATGTAGATAAGCAGTCAGAAGAGTTTGCCCTTTTCAGGGAGGAGGCAAGGCAGGAGAGGATACTGATGAATAAGAAATGGGGTGAGATCACAAACAAGATGGGCACCTTTGTAGAAGACATGGTAGCACCTAATATAAAAGGGATAGCGAAGAGATACTTTGGCTGTAAGGAACTTGATGACTTCATGTTAAGGAGACACAAGAGGCACTCCATAGACAGGACGAGGAGGCGGGAGTTTGATGTTATAGCAGTATGTGGAGACAAGGTGATATTAAATGAGACCAAGTCTAATGTAAAGATAGATTACATAGAGGATTTTATTAAGCTATTGGATGAGTTTTTTGATTATTTCCCTGAGTATAGAGGTAAGGAGTTAATCCCTGTATTTGCCTCTTTGTATATAGGAGAGGATTTTATAGCCTATCTTACTAAGCATGGCATCTATGCC
>CALEDV010000028.1 GCA_937949555.1 uncultured bacterium
CCTGAGTATAGAGGTAAGGAGTTAATCCCTGTATTTGCCTCTTTGTATATAGGAGAGGATTTTATAGCCTATCTTACTAAGCATGGCATCTATGCCATGGCAATAAAGGAAGAGACCATGGACCTACTGAATTTTGAGGCAGTAAGGAATCGAGGGGGGGTCAATTCTTTATTGTTGACAAATAGTTAAAAGGCTTGCCGAAGGGGGAAAGTATTGCTTCCTCTCGAGGCCTCGCAGGTTTGACAAGTCCCTATTTTTAGATACCCTTGCCGAGGCATTCTCTGGCAGTAGAGAGCTCTTTAAAGGGCTTTATCTTCAGGACAACTGGGACCGGGATAAGAGGCATCCAGTGATAAGGATAAGCTTTGCTGAGGGAAGGCTTTTTAATGCAGAGGATCTGACCTATCATATACATGTAGAGATAGAACAAAAGGCTGAGCGATTACAGGTGGAGGTATCTGAACGCCCTGAGGGTGTGCATGTGCAATTCAGGCAGCTTATAGAGCGATCTACAGTTGTCTATTCCTTATCTCCCTGTCCTTCATACCCTCTTTGTTAGGTGTTTCCTCTTATCAGGTCTGCTTATATCCCTTTGGAATGTTAGAATCTTTGGTATCTCTTCTCTCTCTGATAATAACTCCCTGAGCTCTTCAGTAAATCCTTCACTCCCAAGCAGGATCTGCCCTGTAGATTGATCCTTTCATGGACTCCCTTCTACAAACCCAGCCCTTACAAAAGCCCTATAATCCTCCTGTGCCTACTTACTTATACCTCCAAATTGGCTAAGTATCCAGTCAACTGTTAAATACTCAGGCACACCCTTAATGCCCACTGAGCTAAGAAAGGCGCCCACCATGCCTTGAGGTGTTAAATGATATAATGCCTCTATATATTCTATCCTGAATGGCCTTGACCTTTGGATTGACTAAATCAGATTCTTACCTTATATTTCAAGACCTGACCCCATTATCTCTCTTTAATTCCTCAATGCCTTTGTCAATGACTTTTTTCACCTTCTTTGATATACTGCTTTTCATGGGTATATTTCTCCTTTCTCCCGACATTCCGGGATTGTTTTAAACCATTGAGAATTATACCCTGAATCAAATTTGCAGAAAACATGTTACACTATCTCTGAGGATGTAATGTATGCTTTATTAGTGCGTATATTATTGAACAGCTCCATCTCTTTAGTGATCGCCTAAGACATACAACAATCGTAAGCAAAAATAGAGGTCTCTGATGGCTTTATAAAAGAATAAGAGTTGAGGTGTTTTTGATTATGAAGAAACCCTTTGGTGACAAGGCCCTTGGATTTACAGAAAAACATACCACCTGCCTGATAGGCGCATGGGTGTTACTTATTGTGTCTTCTCTGCTTTGGAATCTCTACAGGATCCACGATAGTGTCTTAGAAAAGGCCCGCATAGAGACAAGGTCAATCTTTGAACTCACCCTTGTGTATAGAAAATGGGCAGCCAGTCATGGTGGGGTGTATGTGCCTGTTACAGATAAGACCAAGCCAAACCCCTATTTGAAATCACATAGAAGGGATGTGAAGACTACCGATGGGATAGAACTGACACTGGTAAACCCTGCCTGGATGACCAGACAGGCCTTTGAGATACTTGAGCGTCAGTCCCCCTACAGTCCTAAGAGCAGGATAACAAGCCCCAAGTATCTTAATCCCATAAATAAGCCAGATGAATGGGAGATGAAGGCCCTTTCTGCCTTTGAAAAAGACAAAAAGGAGTTTAGCGAGGTGACAATGATTGACAACAAAAGGTACCTCCGTCTTATGAAACCCTTGTATGTAGAGGTAGAATGCCTACAGTGCCATGGTTATCAAGGATACAAGGTAGGGGAACTGAGGGGTGGTATAGGGATAGCCGTACCCCTTTTACCCTTTTATAACGAGGAAAAGACGGCCTTTGTCATAGCCATATTTACCCACCTGCTTATAGGGTCTGCTGGGGTTATTATAATCCTATTGTTTTCTGCCAATATCCGCAGGAGCCAAGAAAGGCTTATAAAAAGCGAGTGGCAATTCAGGACCCTCTCGGAGTTTTCAACGGACTGGGAGTACTGGATTACAGAGCAGAGAGAAATACTATACATATCTCCCTCTTGCGAGAGGATCACTGGTTATAAGCCAGATGAGTTTATACAAAAACCAAACCTGATAAGAGATATCATCTGTGAAGAAGATAGGACCAATTTTGACAGACATTTAGAAGACTTCAAGTCACCTACCCATGAAGAACTACAGTTTAGGATCATCACTAAGTCTGGGGAGACAAAATGGATATCCCATGTCTGTAGCCCTATTTATGACAAGGGCTTAATAGGCCGGAGGGCAAGTAACAGGGACATCACAGACAAAAAGAGGCTTGAAGAGAGGCTCCTGCAGGCACAGAAGATGGAATCCCTGGGTATGCTTGCAGGGGGTGTTGCCCATGATTTCAACAACCTACTTACGGCAATTATAGGCTACTCCTCCCTAATTATGAATGAAGAGATCGATGATAGGATAAAGGGGTTTGTAAAGAATGTCCTTAAGGCCTCAGACAAGGCCAGGGTGCTTACCTCAAGCCTGCTGGCATTTAGTCGCAAACAGGTGATAGATCCAAAGCCAATAAGCCTGAATGAGACCTTAGAGAATCTTACCAAGATCCTACACAGGCTCATACCTGAAGATATTGCGCTGACCATTGAATATGCCTCCCCTGATTATCCAGTTTATGCAGACTGCCATCAGATCGAGCAGGTGATCATAAACATGGTGACAAACGCCAAAGACGCCATGCCAAGGGGCGGTAAGATCAGTATCTCTCTAAGTAGTATAGACATATCCGAGGGCCTTGCCAGCATTTATGAGGCAAAGGCTGGTAGGTATATGTTGTTAACCATTAGCGATTCAGGCCTTGGTATCGACAAGAAAGACCTGCCCCACATCTTTGAGCCCTTTTATACCACCAAAGAAAAGGGCAAGGGTACAGGGCTTGGCCTTTCTATGGTATATGGCATTGTGAAACAGCACAATGGCTTTATAGGTGTATACAGTGAGAAGGGCCTCGGCACTACCTTTAAGATCTATCTGCCAGTTTATGCATCCGTGTCTTATACCCAAGACACCCAAGCAACTATATCAGACAGTGTGAATCTTGGTGGCAATGAGACCATCCTTTTGGTTGATGATGAGGACTCCATAAGAGACTTTATCAGAGAGATGCTACAATATTATGGCTATAAGGTTTTAATAGCTAAAGACGGCGAAGAGGCAGTGCAGGTCTACAAAGGGCAACATGAGGCCATAGACATGGTCTTGCTGGATGTAATAATGCCCAGAAAAAACGGTAGAGAGGCCCTCAACGAGCTCAGAGAAATAAACCCTAAGTTAAAGGTCCTCTTTATGAGCGGCTATGCCGATGATGTTATATCCATAAAGGAGATCCATGAGGAGGGCCTGGATTTTATATCAAAGCCTATGACCCCCGAGGCCTTATTGACCAAGATCAGGGTTGTGATTGATAAGGGACAATGAGACCAACTTATAGTCACAACTGATAGTCAAGTTATGGGTATTATATAAATAATGTAAAATATCTGATACACTTTAACCCGTTAGAGATCCCCATGCCTAAAAACAATACCACAAAAAAAAGTCCTAGGACAGGCAAGACAGTAAGGCCAGAATTGAGCAAATATGCCGAATACATAAGGGCAAAGGCGAATCAGCTTTTACAGGTTATGGGCACCTCGCCCTTAAACCCAGAGGAACTTGATGATGAGACCCTCTTTGAGCTTGACCCTATTGGCATAATTGCAGAGTCCTTTGGTCAGATATTAGAGTATCTAAAGAATACCAACCGAGAGCTTACCATAGCAAAGGACCAGCTTCAGGCTATATTCAATGCCACAGGGGTGGGCATATCAATTATTGATAAAGACTTCAAGATAATAAATTGCAATGAAAGGCAGAGGGATCTCCTTGTTGATAAAACCGTTGGTGATATTAGGGGCAGGTATTGTTATGAAGTCTACTGTAATAAGGAATCGCCAGGCCTTGATTGTCCAGCCATAGATACCATGGCCACAGGCAGGTCTGTGGTCATAAGGGATGTAGAAAAAAAGGGCAATTACTTTCAGATAATCACAAGCCCCTTTAAAGACTCAGAAGGCAATATAATCGGTGCCATTGAGGTCCTTTTAAACATAAACGAAAAGAAGAAGACCCAGGAACTCTATCACAGGGCTGAAAAGTTGATGGCCCTTGGCCAACTTTCAGCTGGTATTGCCCATGAGCTCAATACCCCCCTTGGATGTATCCTTGGCTACGCAAGGCTCATGTTAAAAGACAAAGGGCTTGATGAGAGGCAGCTTGAGCGCCTGAGTGTGATAGTTGAGCAGGCAAAGAGGGGCAGTGCAATCATCAAAGGGCTATTGAGCTTTGCAAGGCAAACAGCCAGTACCTCCAAAGAAATAGAACTCAAAGAGCATGACATAAAAGAGGTGATTCTGGGTGTCTTAAAGATGCTGGGCTCTGAGATTGATAAAAGAGAGATTGAGGTAGTAACAGAACTCAAGGATATGCCACCTATAAAGATAGATCGAAGGCAGATAGAACAGGTACTTATTAATCTCATCCTCAATGCAATCCAGGCCATTGATAAGAAGGGTCGAATAGAGATCCGCACGGGCAGTAGCGGTGGATTCCTTAAGATAGAGATACAGGACAATGGTCCAGGCATAAGGGAGGATATAAAAGACAAGATATTTGACCCCTTTTTTACCACAAAGCCTGTAGGTCAAGGTACTGGACTTGGTCTCTCCATATGTGCTGGTGTTATAAGCGAATACAAGGGCACAATTACTGCTGACAATATCGAAAAGGGAGGGGCCTTGTTCACAATAACCCTCCCTATCCTTAGCTGAAAAATAAACCTCTGGACTCGGTAGGTATCAATGCTAAATAACCTAATTCAACCCTTAGCGATGAAAAGATGAAACTCAATGTCCTTATAGCCGATGACGACCTGAGGATGCGGCAGCTCGTGGCTGATATACTCAAAGAAGAGGATGCCAGGATAGTCTTGGCTGAAGACGGGGCAATAGCCATTGAACAGATTCGTAATGAGCCCTTTGATATAGTGTTTACAGACATGAGAATGCCTAAGGCCGATGGCATTAAGGTGCTTGAATATACTCATGAGTATGCCCCTGATACCCTTGTTATAGTCATTACAGGATATGGCACAGTAGAGTCTGCAATTGAGGCCATGAAGATGGGTGCCTACGACTATATACAAAAGCCCTTTGAGCCAGATGAGCTCCTCATGCTTTTCAACAGGGCAAGACAGCATCTGCATCTAATAAACGAAAATAAACGCCTCAGGCAAGAGGTTGAGGAGATTAAGGGCGATGAGATCGTAGGTGTAAGCAGGATAATAAAGGAACTAAAGGACATCCTATTGAGGGTAGCAACCTTTGATACCACTGTATTGATTCAGGGAGAGACTGGTTGTGGCAAGGAGCTGGTAGCAAAGTTCCTACACAAAAACAGCAGTAGAAGGGATGGTGTGTTTCTACCGATCAATTGTGCGGCCATCACTGAAACACTACTTGAATCAGAGCTATTTGGCTATGAAAAGGGTGCCTTTACTGGTGCAAATAAACAGAAAAAGGGGCTTTTTGAGTTAGCTGACAAAGGCACTGTATTTCTTGATGAGATCAACGCTATCAGTTTGAACTTTCAGGCAAAACTCCTACGGGTCCTCCAAGAGGGGAGCTTTATAAGGGTTGGTGGCACAGGACAGACAAGGGTTGATGTAAGGATCATAGCCGCCTCAAACACCCCTCTTCAGAAGGAGGTTGAATCGGGTACCTTTAGAAAAGACCTCTTTTACAGGCTCAATGTTGTTGCCTTAGAGATCCCACCCTTGAGAAGACGTAAAGAAGACATACCAATACTGTCCTACCACTTTTTAAACAGGTACTGTGCAAGATATGGCAAACACATCAAAGGGATATCCTCAAAGGTCATGGATAAACTCTGTTCCTATCACTGGCCTGGTAATGTAAGGGAATTAGAAAACACTATTGAACGGTCTGTAATTATGGAGACCTCAGATGAACTCAGGTCGATACATCTGCCTAAAAACGAAGGCATAACACCAGAAATCGACAGATTAGATGACATCGTCCCAATAGCCACCATGGAAAGGCTGTTAATTGAAAAGGCCTTAAGGGCGCTTAATGGACAACGGGCCAAGGTAGCTGAGGCATTAGGCATAAGCCCCACATCCCTTTGGCGCAAGATAAAGAGATACGGTCTTAAATAGCCTTACCTTTCATTTTTAAAGAACCTTTCAATTTGAAATACAATATTTGCAATCGTCCTTCCCCGTAGCCCTATTAATCACCTGATTCAGAAGAGTTTCTATACTACCAAAACACATCTGGCATCTGTATTGCTTATTAGTCTACAAAACAAAAAAAGGAGGTTTACAATGAGGTCTATTAAGTGGTCATTTGTATTGGTAATGTTTCTTATGTGGGTGTCATCGGCAGCCGCCATCGAGTTGGTGGAGCCAGAATGGCTAAAGGATCATCTCAATGATAAGAACCTAAGGATAGTAGAGGTGCCAGAGAAGGCCGAGGCCATAGCAGGAGAGCATAAAAAAGGCGTAATGCACATCCCAAACACTGTAGTAGCCAACAGGTACCTTGACCTTGGCAACTTTTATGTGGTTCCACCTACCCTTTATCCATCAAAGGAACAATTTGAAAAGCTCATGGCAAGGCTTGGGATTGACAACGACACTACCGTTGTAGCCTACGATGACAAGTATGGCCTTTTTGCAAGCAGGCTACTTGTAATCATGGAGCACTATGGCCATGATACCAATAAACTCAAGCTCCTCAATGGGGGTATCGTCAAATGGAAAAAACTTGGCTACCCCCTTGTTGACGGACATGCCGATGTAAAACCTACCCGTTATACTGTAGTAAAGATGAACCCATTGCTTATCACCTGGTCTGACATTTACAGAGATGTAGTGGCTGGACAAAAACCAGATGTGGTACTCCTTGATGTTAGACCTGCCGATGAGTATCTAGCCAAGAATATCCGTTCTATAAGGGGAGGGCGTATCCCCAGGTCAATCAACATAACAGGCACTGAAGGAAACAATAAGGATGACCATACCTTTAAATCAAAGGAGGCGCTTAAGGCGCTATTTTCAAAAAATGGCACCACTGACAACAAGGTCATCTATACATACTGTCACAGCGGTGATAGGACAGCCCATGCCTATGTGATGTTGAAATACATATTGGGTTACAAAGATGTAAAGGTCTATGACGGCTCATGGAGTGAGTGGGCTACAATACTCTCATTACCAGCAGAGGATCAGGTCTGGTACTCAGAGAAGGCAGTAGTAGGGAATTAAAAAAGCCTAAGGGTTTCTGTCTGTGGGCAGGGGCAAAGGTGTCCCTGCCCTTTTTGCAAAGACACCTCCATAAAATGCAACTGTGGGGGAGATAAAATAAACTTACACAGAAGTTGGGCACAGTGAGAATTAAGGCTACTTTTTGTAAAAAATGGTAAGGTTTAGTAGCACGAACTGATGGCCTCACAGGGCGCTCTCAAGGGGTAAAATTATAAACAATCTCAAACCCATCTTCTAAGACTGTAAAAAAAACAATTTAGCAATAGTTAGAAGGTAATAAAAGTGGTTTGGCACGAGGAACTTGTTTTTTTTTGCATTTATGGACATATCCCTGTTTCTTTCTCCCCTTCCTTCATTATACTTACAGCAGGAGATATTGCTACACCTACTGCCTGAAATACATTCCCTGCCTCGCCCTTTAATTCTGTCCTAAGCAAGACCTTCCTGCCTTTATGTGGATCCCTTTGACACCTTCAAGGTCCTTTATCGAGGCCTCCTAAGGTGGCGACTACTTTTTGACGGACTTTACCTTTATTTACAGCTTGATATCTTTTTGCATTTTTTCTGAAGTTGTCAAAGTAGGCGAAAAAACACCCAAAGAAGCCTAAATGTGACTTATGTCAAATTCATTTGTGAGCTAAATCATTGAATGTCAAAAGGGTTATCTCATATCTTTTACCCTATAATCTAAAAAAGAGGAGGTAGTGAGTTATGTATGCCAGAGCGGGCAGGTATTTATTGTTTATCTTGTCTTTTGTCCTTGTGTTCTTTGGTCTTAGTGCTGTTTCAGATGCGGGTCCTATGATCGAGTTTGGCGACGATGCCTATCTGCAGGCAGATATTAAGCTTCAGGTCTATGGAGAGACCACTAACTTTGGTTCTGGGAGAACTGGCACTGACGACCGAACAGACATACACTTTCAGAGATTGAGGCTATCATTGAAGGGTATGATCAACGATACCTGGGGTGCGGTGTTTCAGACTTGTGGTAACTGTGGTTCATCTAAGACACCCCTTGGGTATATGTACTCCCTTGCCACAAATGACTGGAACGACCGTGATGTAAGGATAATTGATGCCTACGCCATAGGGAACTTCTCAACGGCCTTAAATGTCAAGGTAGGCCTGACCAAGATACCCCTCACCAGGGCAAACCTTGAGGACTGCTTTTCACCACTCAGCCTTGACAGGTCAATGTTCGTATATACCCCATATGGGGGTTCACCAGCCAAGTTTAGTCGTGACACAGGCGTTGTCTTCTGGGGCTCTTTCTTTGAAGAAAGGCTCAAATACTGGGCTGGTGTATTCGAGGGCAGAGAGGGTACTAACCGTTGGATGTTTGGTTCTCCTACAGAGGTAGCTGGTGCAGGTTCGCTCACCCCTGGCATGACATACAACACATCCCCGCAGCCAAAGGACAGCTTCGAGTATGTCTTTAGGATGCACTATGCCTTTCTTGACCCAGAAAGTGGATCTGGCTATGAGGGCTCAAAGTTAGGGACAAAGAAGATATTGACCCTTGGGGCTGGTGTGGCCTATGAGCCAAAGGCAGCCTACAGAAATGTCGTGCCTGTTATGAATGGTAGCAAGGCAACCTCAGACGTAACAGTCCTTAACGACGAGACCGTAGACTATAAGGCCTATGCGGCAGATCTGATGTTTAGATACCCCTTTGATTTCGGTGTGGTAACCTTCAATACCCAGTATCTCAAGGTCGATTTCGATGATGCATACAAGACCAACAAAAGCCCTGCAGACCGCAATACCTTTGTGGCTGGATTAAATGGTCAGAAAGAGGGCTGGTTTGCCAAGTTTGCTTATATACTGCCCTTTACCTTAGGAAAAGAGGGGAGGATACAGCCCTATGTTTTATATGAAGACTGGAAATTCGCACACCTCTTAGGCATTGACGATCAGAAGATAAAGCAGACAGGTATTGGCTTAAACTATTACATTAAGGGCCAGCAGGTGCGTATCACAGCAGAATACCTCAAGACAAGGTTTGATAAAGAGACAGGCATGATGGGTTTAGCAGCCCCAAATAAGATGAAGGAGTTTGATACCTACAGGATGATGTTCCAACTTGTGTTATAATACCAACTATGAAAAAGACAATAGCTATTGCAACGGCCTTGTTTATGCTAACCTTGGCAGCCCCTTCTGCTGCAGACACGCTTATAATAAAATTTAAGTCTGGTGCAGTGCAGAAGGTAACCCTGAGGGAGGGCAAAAACGAGGTAGAGTCCATAGAATTCTCTGCTGATAGCAAGGCAGAGGCCATAAGTTCAGGGGATCAAAAGGCTTCCGATAAGGGTGGCGATACAAAGGATAGCCCTCGTTCTGGCTCTGGCATAAGGTTTAAATGGGCAGAGCCTAAGATAGGCGAATAATAAACCAGATAGGCAGGGCAGGAGACAGGCCAAAGGGTCTCTTCTGCCCTGGTCTATGTTTTATTGAAACCCCTTGACTGGAGCCTTTCTATATCCTTGATTACCATCTTGCGTCCCCTGACATCTAAGATACCCTCTTGCTTGAATCTCTTAATAGTCCTTGAGACAGTCTCTCTGCATATGCCAGCAAGGGATGACAGCTCTGACTGGGGTAATTGGCAGGTCATTTGACCATGATCATCCCTCTGTAGGTGCTTAAATATAACCTCTGCGATCCTTGAACTGGCACTTCCAAAGGCAACCTTGTTTATAGAATCAGCATAGTTCATTATCCTACCTGCAAGGCACCTCAACATACCCTCTGATATCTCAGGGTGTTTGCCTGCGAGGCGCTCGTAGTCTGCCTTGTCAAGACAGTATAGGATCGAATCCTGCACAACTACAGCATTTGCTATGGCTAATTCGTATAGCATAGTGGGTAGGCAGAAGAGCTCGCCAGGATGGATGAACCAGAGCGTAAGTCTCTTGCCCTCAAGGTCTGTTTTGTATATCTCGATCTTCCCCATCTCAAGGATGTACAATTTGTTGATTGTATCTCCCTCATGATAGATTATGGTGTTTTTTTTAAAGACCTCCTTGTATAGACACCCCTTTATATCATCGATGGCCCTATCAGGCAGATTGATAAAGGCAGGCACCTTTTTTAGGAAGTCATGGAGGAAATCGGTCTTCATATCGTACAACTCCTTGTCTGGCATTTTTAATTCTATTAAATAGTTTAGCACAATTACAGAAAAAAGAAATGGGGTCAGGTCTTGAAATGTCATCTTTTAGGGTAGATAAACTCAGATACCACACATCAAGATATCACGGCGCTTACATCGAGGGTGGTAGGAAGGAGTCACCTTGAGGGGTTGAAACTTATGGGAAAAGAAGGATATCTGAGTGTTTAGTTGCAGATCAAAGGGAACAAAGTAGCCTTACGAAATAAGAAGTGATATTCTAAAAAAAGAAATGTCAAGGGTTTTCAAGCTAAAAGCCGTAAAACCTTTGTATATCAATATATTGTTTTAACCCGTAACTCCGACTCAAATACGTAATAGGAATTAGTAAAAGTAAGCAGAGACTGACTTTTCCACTCATTATTAAACGCATTTTCTTTTCATTGACGTGATTAAGATGCTTGATCTGTAAGGATTTGAGGCTATTTCCGTAATATGGCTACAGTTTTACCTTAAGTAATTCCAAGATTTTGGTTTGTTCTTTATCAGGGGGCTGACAGTTTTGTAACTGATACCGTCACTGTCTGCCTACGCAGGCTCTTTAGTCTCTCTATCACCAGTTCAAAGCTCCAACGGCGATTTCTCCCTTTGCTATCACTTTTAAACAGTGGTTGGAGCCTTTGCATCATGTGCCATTGAAGATAATATGCCAACATGCCATGACAACGAATTCGAGCATCTGTCTTGTGATACGCAGGCCTAACCTCAAGTTGCACAGTCTTTATGTTCCTAAATGCCTGCTCCAAAAGTGTCAGTTTCTTGTATGAGGCAACTACCTCCTGCTTGGCCATGACTTCTGCAGATACATCACCCTTTATAACATAACACCCGTCTAACAATCTCTCTGCCCATCTATTTGATAATCCCAACTTGCTCCCTGCATACACTAATCTACCAACCACCATCGCCAAGACATCCTTCACCCACCCCTCTGAGCTCTTAGAATATATCACCTTGTCTAACTCCAACTCCTTCGCTATTTGCATTACTGCGTAGGATGCACCATACTCCTTGCATTCCCTAACCTCTACTGCCTCTGCAGACCCCTTCACTACTGCATTCCCCCTTAAGGCTGCCTGCACTATTCATTCAGGCTCATACCTGTTAGCCTTCCTGCCTTACCTTACCGCCTTCACGATAGGAGGTACGGATTATTCCATAGTAATTTCCCCTATACTGCTGGATTTGCAGATGTAACGGCGGGGTCTTTTTTGTCTTATTCTTTGGTCTCATGGCTATAACGGTAAAATATTTATTGCAAGAAGTCAATTATTATTTAAATTTTTTTGGCTACATTAGAAACACAAAAA
>CALEDV010000029.1 GCA_937949555.1 uncultured bacterium
TCCTCTTTATGAAGGCAACATTGATAACAGCTATCATTGATTTCCCCAAAAAAAAAGACAGGTCCTCATAGGGAGACCTGTCTCTGTCCATTGTTGATATCCTAATACTTGACCTTTATCTTGTCCATGTCTTCCTTGGTAATGTCTTTCCATCTCTTCATGGTCCAGTTGCCTACCCAATCCTTGAAGAGTTTTAGATTTTTTTGCCTCTCCTCGTCCTTTGAGCCTAAATACTGGTACATATTGCCTGCCTTGCCCGCAGCAGTCCCATCATCAAGCCGTCTCATCAGGGCGCCCGTGTCAGGCCATGCCGTGTAAAACACTAAATGGCTGTAAGTATCCATCCTCATTCCCTGCCCCTTTGACATCCACTTGTCCTTGTCCTCCTTAAAGGCATAGTACTCTGGGGCAGAGTCCTTCCCATGACATGCAACGCATTTTGAATCAAAGAGAGGCTTGATGTGCTTCCTGTAGGTTACTTCCTCTGCCTGAGCCATAGCTCCAAATACAAAGAGAGAAACCAATAGAATAAAACCCCTTAACATCCCTTCCTCACCTCCTTTATTATCTATTTGGGGAGTCCTGAGATTCCCTGCAGTCCTTACAGATACCATATAAATACAGCCGATGGTCGTGAAGATTAAAACCATGCCTCTCTGCAAGGGCACTTTGTAATATCTCTATAGCTGGTTCTTTAACCTCTACTACCCTATTGCAGACAGTGCAAATCAGATGATCATGATGCTCATGATTATACAGGTGCTCATATCTGACAGAGTTATCAGAAAGATGGACCTCTCTGGCAAGACCCGCTTCTGTAAAGAGCTTTAAGGTCCTATAAACAGTAGCCTGACCAATGCTCCTGTCCTGTGACTTTACTATGTCATACAGCTCTTCAGCCGAAAGATGTCCCTCTGCCTGAAGAAACGCCTCAAGGATTGTCTCCCTTTGGGCGGTATCGCGCAGACCCCTTTTGGCTAAATAATTGCTCAGTATTTTTTTTTCCTCGTTGTTGATAACCATTATCGGTAAGTTATCAGAATCCCTCTCTGCCTGTCAAGGTATTTTAATTGAAACACTACATCTTATATCCATAAAAAGATTTCTGTACAAACCCATTATTTTTGCTGTCTGTTGTCAACAACCTTAAATTGCCGATAGGAGTAAGAGGGTGTGCTGAAAAGGCCTTATTGCCACACCTTTTTACAGGGCCTTTGGACTTTTACAAATAATGCTATTTTAATCACCTCTTGATGACTGAATGACCTATGGCCCTTTTTAATAAACCCTGTGGCAGTATAAAGGCTTTCAGGCATGCCCTCTTACTCCTTACAGGTTTCTATCGGCAGTTTTGGGTCAACAATGTTTTTATTGAAAAATTACAGACGCTTCATGATAATATTTTATGCCAATGGAATCAGGCAAAGTACTAATAATTGACGACAACCCAGAGAACCTTGCAATAACCTCACGGGTTCTTAAAAGGGCAGGCTATGAGGTGTTCTCTGCCTCTACAGGCACTGATGGCTTAAGAATAATTAAGGAAATAAATCCAGATCTCCTGCTACTCGATGTCCTTCTTCCTGACATAAGTGGATACGAGGTATGTAGGATTATCAAGGCTGACCCCGATACCTGGCATATATTTGTCGTTTACCTCACCTCCGTAAATCGGTCCTCGGATGTAAAGGCAGAGGGATACAAGGCTGGCGCCGATGGCTATATCACAAGACCTATATCAAACAATGAACTTCTTGCGATAGTCGAGGCCTATCTCAGGCTATGCGAAAAGGCAAAGCAACTGAAGAAAAGCGAAGAGAGATACAGCCTGCTTTGTGAGGTATCCATAGAGGGTATTGTTATACACGATTACAAGAGCATTATAGATGCAAACGGGACCATGTTAAAGATGATGGGATACGAGTCCATTGAGGAGCTTAAGGGCATCCCATCGGTGATTGATCTTGTTGCCCCAGACTCAAAGGATATTGCCGAACAAAAAATAAAGTCAGGGCATGTGGGCGCATACACCCTCAACCTAAAGAGAAAGGACGGTTCCATATTCCCTGCTGAACTGCAGGCAAAAAACATTGTGCTAAATGGGACTAAAGCAATGGTCGTCTCTGTAAGGGATGTTACGGACAGGATGATCTTGGAAAGGGAGCTAAAATATGCCCTTGAGAAGGCACTTGAGTCCTCAAAGATAAAATCACAGTTTATTGCTAATGTGAGTCATGAACTGCGCACCCCTTTGAATTCCATCATAATGATGACAGAATTAATAAGCAAGACAAAGCTATCTCAGGAACAGCGTGAATACATGGATATGACCAGAAATGCTGCTGAATCACTGCTCTTGATAATCAATGACATCTTAGATCTATCAAAGATTGAGGCAGGACGGTTTGAGATTGAAAATATCGACTTTGATTTTGCCGCTCTTTTATCTGGGATTTTTGAGATCTTTTCTCACCAGGCAAGACAAAAGCAATTGGCACTAAAATATACTTTAGACAGCAATATCCCAAGGGCGCTTAGAGGCGACCCTGCACGTATAAGGCAGGTGCTAATCAATCTAATCGGCAACGCAATAAAATTCACCGAAAAAGGGGGCATCTCCATCTCTGTAAACATCCACAGCCAACATACCTCTGAAGAGGGCAAAAATATTTATACCCTCCTGTTTTTAGTCTCCGACACAGGCAGGGGGATTTCTCAGGAAAAGCAGGAACATATCTTTGAGAGCTTCTCTCAAGAGGACAGTTCCATCAATAGGAAATACGGTGGGACAGGACTCGGTCTTGCGATAAGCCTTAATCTGGTGAGACTCATGGGTGGAACCATGTGGGTTGACAGCGAGATAGGCAAGGGAAGCAACTTCTACTTCACTATACCGCTGCAAGAAGGCAGTGTTGATTCATTAACAGACCCTCAATACAGTTCCCCTGAGGAGGATAAAGAATTTGCTCTAAAAACCCCTTCTGGGCTGAAGCTGCTTATTGCAGAGGACAACCTGATTAACCAGACCCTTGTAAAGAGGGCCCTTGAGTCTGAGGGTTATTCTGTTATAACAGTCTCAAGCGGGATAGAAGCGCTGAGGGTACTCTCTGAAAAGGATGACATTGATTTGGTGCTTATGGATATGCAGATGCCGGAGATGGATGGCATTAGGACAACGAGGATAATTCGGGGCTCTGAGAGCCTTGAAAACATATCAATCAAGAATCCTCATATACCAATTGTAGCTATCACTGCCAATGCTATGAAGGGGGACAGGGACCTTTGCTTTGCAGCAGGGATGAATGATTACATTACAAAACCCTTAAGGATAAAAGAATTGCTAATGGTTATTAACAGGAATGTGTATAATAGAAAAAACAGCCAAGGAGAGACCTTTGAAATGGACATGGAAAACAAGGTGGAAAAAACCAAGGGGGATGATAATTTAATAGATAGGGCAAAGGCGCTCGAATTATTGGGTGGCGATGAAGAGATGCTTGAGCAGATCTATGTCATGTTTGCAAGTTATGCACCAGATCAAGTCAGTGAGTTAAAGGATGCCCTGCAAAAGGAGGACATGGAAAAGCTCAACAGGATATCCCACTCATTAAAGTCCAATGCAGGGACCATAGGGTGCGAAAGCCTCAGGCTTTCGGCATATCAAATGGAACTCGCTGCCAAAAATAAAGATCTATACAGCTTCATTGACAACTTCAAGGCATTTCAGGGGATTCTTGACAGGGTAATACAAGAGATCGGAAGCCTTAACAAGTCATAATTGCCGACACAATCACCTCCTGCAGAGGGTTAATAGGGTAGTTAAGGCGCTCATCATTACAAGCACACACATCATAACCACGCCCTTCCACCCCCATAAATTCCAGATCAGCCCTGGAGCAGCAGCGCCAATGCTGCCGCCAAAATAGTAGAAGAAGAGATAGAGGGACGAGGCAGAACCATAATTTTTCCCTGCCCTGTCTCCCACCATTGCACTTGCAGCAGGTTGAGTTATAAACAATCCAAGACATAGAAAAAACAGGCCTAACACAACCACAGACAGGCTCTGAAAGAGACTCAAAAGGATGCCAAAGAGGGCTGTTACTAATCCAATAAATATAATCGCCTGCCTACCGTGCCTTAAAGAGAGGGCGCCTGCAAAGGGAGAAACAATACCGCTGACATATACCAAAAATACTAAGCTTAACTCAAAGGTGTCTAAGTTATAGGGAGGCTGGCTCAGATAAAAGGTTACAAAGGTGAAGGTTCCTGTGAAGGTAAAGAATAGGCAGAAGGCAATGATAAAGGCCCCTACAAGATAGGTGTTTCTAAAATGCCAAGCCATGCCCTTAAATGAAGACAGGATATTTGCATTGGCAGTAAACCTCCTTGAGTCTGGGAGAAACCTCCACAGCAGTATGCCGCCCAGGAGATTCAATCCCCCAAAGATTATAAACATACTCTGCCAACCTACAAAGGCACTAATGATACCACCACCGAGTCTGCCAAAGAGCCCTGAGGTGATCATTGCCCCCACATAAATGCCCAAAGCCTTCCCCTTAACAGATTCATGAAACTCCTCAGTTATATAGGCAATAGCAATCGCTGCAATCCCTGCTGCAAAGAATCCCTGAACTGCCCTAAGGGCAAGGAAAAGACAGAAGTCTTGCACAAAGGCTATTAAAAAAGTGGGGATGGAAAGCATCAAGGAAGAGGAGACCATTACAGCCTTTCTACCCTTATAATCTGAGATTGGTCCGTACACAAGCAAGGCTATTGCAAGGGCAAGGATGTTGATTGATACTGCAAGGCTCGCTATGGATGGGGCAACACCAAAACTCTGACTCAAAAGGGGCAGTATGGGCTGGGCAACATATATATCCGAGATGACAGTCACTGTGCCTACAAAGAGCACAACCATTGTCAAGGCATATCCTTTACTTCCAGATTCGGTAATTATGTTATGTCCTCCAAATAAGCAGCCAATAGATAGTAGAGATCTTTATTACAGTCAAAAGGGTTATTTACAATAACTCTGGTGTATAATACTAAAGAAACTAAAAATAGGGCTAAAGCAACAGGACAATTGGGCAAAGGAAACTATACAGAATGCCCCTTTCGATAGGGCAGATACCCATATCTGCCTCATTGACTATTGAACCTATTCTGCTAAAAACATTAACAAATGCACATGCACCACAAAAAGATAGATTTTAAAAAGACAAAAAAGGGCATCTACCTTCTTCCTAATACCTTGACCCTCTGCGGGATGTACTGCGGTTTTTTCGCTATACTATCGGCGGTAAACGGCAATTACCTACACGCCGCATGGGCCATAATCCTTGCAAACATCTTTGATGGCCTTGATGGGTGGATAGCAAGGCTGACAAACACCTCAACCCGCTTTGGGATTGAACTGGATTCCCTATCGGACCTTGTAGCCTTTGGTGTAGCCCCTGCAATACTAATCTATAAATGGACCCTAATACCCTTTGGCAGGGTTGGCTGGGCTGTGGCATTTCTATTTGTTGCCTGCGGCGCTCTAAGGCTGGCAAGATTCAATGTTCAGACAGGCACAACAACATCAAAGGCCTTTAAAGGAATGCCTATACCAGCAGCAGCCACGATAATAGCATCTATTGTCATCTTTTATTATGAATTCAATGATGGCACGCCAAGCAAGAACTTTATCTTCCCTGCGATTACAACCTTGCTGTCATTGCTTATGGTAAGCACCCTTAGATTCCATGGATTAAAGGAGATCAACTTTAATGAACGAAAACCCTTTTGGTTTTTGGTAGTATTTGTCTTAATATTGTTCGTGCTGTTGATACACCCATCAACAGCCATCTTCGTATTTGCAATGATCTATTTTGCCTGGGGATTGATAGAGAACACTTACCTGCTTTTCAAGAGGAAAAATGTCCCGGCTGAGACAGGACAGGAGCAAAATCTAATCTCGGAGGAGAGGAAATGAACACAATAAAGATATTTGACACTACCCTTAGAGACGGTGAGCAATCGCCTGGTGCATCAATGAATGTTGATGAGAAGATAATGGTTGCAAAACAGCTTGTAAAGCTCGGGGTGGATATAATAGAGGCAGGTTTTCCTATCGCCTCACAGGGCGACTTTGACGCAGTTAAAAGGATCGCTGAGGAGGTGCATGGCGCAGTGATAGCAGGGTTAGCCAGGGCAAAGGAAGAGGATATAAGGCGCGCCTATGAGTCAATAAAACAGGCACCTGCAAAGAGGATACACACCTTCCACTCTACCTCAGACATACATCTCAAGTATCAGTTTAGGGTAAGCCGTGAAGAGGCGCTCAGACGCTCAGCAGATATGGTCAGGTTTGCCAAGAGCCTTGTAGAGGATGTGGAGTTTTCTCCTATGGATGCCACAAGGACAGATATTGACTACCTTTTAGAGGTTTTAGAGGCAGTGGTTGATGCCGGGGCAAAGACCCTTAATATCCCTGACACAGTAGGTTATGCCCTTCCGCAGGAGTTTGGCGCCATGATCAAGAGGATAAAAGATAAGATCGGAGACAGGGCAGTTATATCTGTGCATTGCCACAATGATCTTGGACTTTCAGTGGCAAATTCCCTATCTGCCATACTAAACGGCGCAGGACAGGTGGAATGCACGATAAACGGGATTGGAGAAAGGGCTGGCAATTGCTCCATGGAAGAGGTAGTAATGGCGCTGAAGACGAGGAGAGACTTTTTTAATGCTGACACAAATATCAATACAAAGGAAATAATACGCACAAGCCGACTCATAACGAGGATAACAGGCATACCGGTACAGCCAAACAAGGCTATTGTGGGCGCCAATGCCTTTGCCCATGAGTCAGGGATACATCAGGACGGTCTTTTAAAGGAAAAGATGACTTACGAGATAATCAAACCCTCAGATATAGGACTGAACAAGACAGAGCTTGTCTTGGGCAAACACTCAGGGAGACACGCCTTTAAGTCCAGACTCAAAGAATTAGGCTATTCCCTAAGGGCTGAGGAAATAGAATCTGCCTTTGTAAGGTTTAAATCCCTTGCTGACCAGAAAAAATACATCTTTGATGAGGACATTGAAGCCCTTCTGTCCGAGCAGACAACCAAGGTCACAGAGACTTATAAACTTGTCGATCTATATGTAGCAGGTGGGTCTCAGGCAAAACCAATGGCAGCCCTTAAGATCTCTATTGGAGATAAGGTTATAGACAGGATTGAATATGGCGATGGCCCTGTAGATGCCGTATATAGGGCTATTGCAGGGGCAGTGGATACAAAAAGCACCCTGCTGAAGTTTGAGGTCAATAGCATAACAGGGGGTACCGATGCCCTTGGAGAGGTATCTGTTACCTTAGAGGAAGAGGGCAAAAAGGTGCGCGGACAGGGCGCTGATACGAACATACTAATAGCCGCAGCAAAGGCTTATATTACAGCCCTTAATAAGTTAGCCATGAGGAGGGTTAACCAATAGCAAAAGGGCAGAGGCAGGGGAGAGCAGGCCTATTCTTGAAGAATGTGCAAAACCTGTCATTTTTGTAATGTTAAGGGCCCTCACTGGGTCCCTGCAATTGCCCTGGAGACTTCTCGGGTTTTATGTCCCTTGTCATGATATCGGAGAGTTTATTGGTCAGAAAGTCAAGTTCTCTCTGCAGTCTTTGCCTTTCTGATCTGGGAAGGGCTGGGTTTGCTGCCCTTTCCTTTATCTCAGCAATCCTTTTTGTCAAAAGACTGATTAACAGAGAATCCTCATAAGAACTGGCGAAATAAGAAGAACCTCCAAGGGGGTAGGAGTCATTGGCAAAAAGCGTTGTATGGATTAGCAGATATAGGATCATGCAGATTACTGTAAAAACTGCATTGAGCTTTGCTGATAGGGGAGAAATGACTTTCATAACCCTTATTTTTACTTTTTTTGTTGGGAGTTATCAAGGATGAGACATAACAATGAGGTCCTATCGCTGGCATCAACCATTAAATACTTAGTGCTTGATGTGGACGGGGTGCTTACACAGGGCGGAATCATATTTGATGATTCTGGAAGGGAGATAAAGATATTCAATGTAAGAGATGGCCACGGGATAAAAATGCTTCAGCATGCAGGCATAGGGGTTGGTATCATCACTGGCAGACACTCTGAGGTAGTATCTCTCAGGGCAAAGGAACTCCAAATAGAACATATCTTTCAGAACTCCTCAAATAAGGCGGAGGACTATGAGAGGATAAAAACCATCACAGGATTAAGGGACAAAGAGATTGCATGCATAGGCGATGACATTAATGACCTGCCCCTGATGAAGAGGGTAGGACTTCCCATCGCTGTCAAGGATGCCGAGGAGGAACTCAAGAGACATGCCCTCTATATTACTTCCAGGGAAGGGGGTAAGGGAGCTGTGCGTGAGGCTTGCGAACTAATACTCAAGGCTCAAGGCAAATGGCAACGGATAATAGATGCATACCTTCAGGTTTAATCTACCTACATCCCTCACCTTTATAAGGATTGGGCTTATACCCTTCTTTATATTTATAACGCCTCAGAGCCCAGTGCTTGGAGTGGCAATATTTCTTGTAGCCTCTTTAACGGACTTCCTCGACGGTTATTTAGCCAGACGGTCAAATCAGGTTACGAGGTTTGGAATAATAGTTGACCCTATCGCCGACAAGCTACTCATAATATCAGCCCTGATAATGCTCGTGGATATGGTCAGGCTCTCAGCATGGGTAGCTATAGTTATAATTGGAAGGGAGTTTATCGTGACAGTCATAAGGGTGGTTGCGCTCTCAAAAGGCATACTAATACCAGCAGAAAATGGAGGCAAGATAAAGACAGCAACCCAGATGGTGGCAATTGTATTTTTACTCCTTCCTGGCAGCGTTGTGGATATTGATTTCTATGATGTTGGGCTTGTGTTAATTTACATATCCATGCTCTTTGCTCTGGTTTCAGGATACAAATATACCCTTGCCTTTTGGAGACAGCTATGACAGAGAACGACCCTTTCATAACCCTAACAATCTGCATCCTTTCCTTTTTGATAGGCTCAATACCCACAGGACTAATCGTCTCCAGATCAAAGGGTATTGACATAAGGAAGGTTGGCAGTGGGAATATAGGAGCCACCAATGTATTAAGGGCCTTGGGCAAAGAGGCAGCCCTAATAACGCTCATAGGAGATCTGTCAAAGGGCATTCTTCCTGTAGCGCTTGCCAATCTAACAGTAAATGCGATAGGACTGCAAAACCAAAACTATCCGATAAACTTATTTGGATTGTCTTATATAGCCAACAGCAAAGTCTTAATCCAAGGACTTGCTGGGTTCAGCGCAATACTTGGACATGACTTTTCAATCTTTTTGAGATTCAAAGGCGGCAAGGGGGTGGCTACAAGCTTGGGTTTTGTGCTTGCCTATGCGCCCCATGCAGGATTGATGACCGCAACAGCATGGTTATTAACTGCCCGCTGGACGAGGTTTTCTTCTCTGAGCGCCCTTGTTGCCTTTGCCTTGTCTCCCTTATTTGTTTACATGATTGACCCAATACCAGAGAAGATTATCCCTGTGGCTGCAGCAGCATTGCTCATATTTATAAGACATAAGGACAATATAATACGACTTATTAGAGGCGCTGAGGATAAGATAGGCTCTAAGGGCAGAAGAAATAAATAAAAATATTCTTGAGGAGAGTTGATTATGCCTAAAACAGAGGACATAAAAAAGATCATGCTAATCGGGTCAGGCCCCATAGTTATAGGTCAAGCCTGCGAGTTTGACTATTCTGGAACACAGGCATGCAAGGCCCTTAAAGAAGAAGGGATTGAGGTAGTGCTTGTAAACTCCAACCCTGCAACCATTATGACAGACCCTGAGCTTGCAGATGCTACCTATATAGAGCCTCTGCATAGGGATGTGTTGGAAAGTATCGTCAAAAAGGAGAGACCCGATGCCCTCTTGCCCACTATGGGAGGACAGACGGCTTTAAATCTGGCAGTCAGCCTCTCTGAGAGTGGATTCCTTGATAAAGAGGGGGTAAGGCTTATAGGGGCAAATCTTCAGGCGATAAAGAAGGCTGAGGACAGGCTGTTATTTAAAGAGGCAATGAGGGCTATCGGCTTAAGGGTGCCAGAGAGCGTTGCAGTCAATAACATGGAAGAAGGCATGGCAGCTATAGATAGGACAGGCTTTCCTGCCATACTGAGACCTGCCTTTACCCTCGGAGGCACAGGCGGAGGCATTGCCTATAATATTGAGGAATACAGAGACATGCTCCAAAGGGCCTTAAAGCTCAGTCCTGTTGGACAGGTGCTCGTAGAACAGTCAGTGCTTGGCTGGAAAGAATATGAGCTTGAGGTCATGAGGGACAAAAAAGACAATGTAGTAATTATATGTTCCATAGAAAACCTCGATCCTATGGGCATTCATACTGGAGACTCTATAACCGTAGCCCCTGCGCAGACACTGACGGACAAGGAATACCAGATTATGAGGGATGCCTCAATTGCAGTGATAAGGGAGATTGGCGTTGATACAGGGGGCTCAAACATACAGTTTGCCATAAACCCTGCCAATGGCGAAATGGTGGTTATTGAAATGAATCCCAGGGTTTCTAGAAGCTCTGCGCTTGCAAGCAAGGCAACGGGTTTCCCCATCGCAAAGATTGCCGCAAAACTGGCAATAGGCTATACCCTTGATGAACTACAAAACGATATAACCAGAGAGACTCCGGCATCCTTTGAGCCTGCCATTGACTATGTGGTGACAAAAATACCCCGCTTTACCTTCGAGAAGTTTCCAAGCGCTGACTCCACCCTAATAACGCAGATGAAGTCTGTGGGTGAAGTTATGGCTATTGGAAGGACCTTCAAGGAATCACTCCTGAAGGCAATCAGGAGCATGGAGACCGGCTTCTCAGGCTTTGAACCACTTCAGACATCTCCTGAGGAACTCAAGGCGAAGCTTTCTATTGCCAATGCCGAGAGGCTATGGTATATAGCTCAATCTCTTAGAGAAGGCATGTCTGTGCAAGAGATATGTAATCTCACCCTCATAGACCCATGGTTTATTAACAACATCAAAGATATTGTTGAACTTGAGAAACATCTCATTGAACTCGGCAACAACAGCGCCAATGAGGAGAGGGTATCTTTGTTAAGGGAAGCAAAATCCATGGGATTCTCTGACAGGGAGATTGGACGTTTGCTTGGGAGATCCGAAAAAGAGATAAGAGACCTCCGTTTCGCAAGGGGCATATTGCCCACTTATAAGCTTGTGGATACCTGTGCAGCGGAATTTGAGGCATACACGCCCTATATGTATTCAAGCTACGAGAGACCTTTTTATTCCCTCTCAAGGGATGATCGCACCACACCCCCCCTTGAAGGAGAATCAGAATCTCTGCCCACCAACAGGAGGAAAATAATAATACTCGGTTCAGGGCCAAACCGCATAGGACAGGGCATAGAATTTGACTATTGTTGCGTCCATGCTGTATACGCCTTAAGGGAGCTTGGCTTTGAAACCATAATGGTCAACTGCAATCCTGAAACAGTCAGCACTGACTATGACACCTCCGACAGGCTTTATTTTGAGCCCCTGACTATTGAGGATGTGCTGCATATAATTAAAAGAGAAAATCCCATAGGCGTGATTGTTCAATTTGGAGGACAGACCCCTCTTAAACTTGCAGTGCCTCTGGAGCGGGAGGGGGTTAATATATTGGGAACAAAGCCAGACGCTATAGACAGGGCTGAGGACAGGAGGAGGTTCAGTGAACTTCTCAACTCCCTCAATCTAAAACAACCCCTCAGCGGCACTGCCCTATCGGTCCCTGAGGCTATAGATATTGCAAACAGGATAGGCTATCCTGTGTTGGTCAGACCCTCCTATGTGCTTGGTGGCAGGGCAATGGAAATCGTATATGACGAGCAATCGCTCAAAGACTATATGGTCAGGGCTGTGAAGGCATCGCCAGAACACCCAATACTCATTGACAAGTACTTAGAGGATGCCATTGAGGTAGATGTAGATGCCCTGTCTGATGGCGAGGATGTGCTCATAGGCGCCGTAATGGAGCATATTGAGGAGGCAGGTATCCACTCCGGCGACTCAGCCTGCTCGATACCACCCTATTCATTGCCCACTGAGTTGGTCGATATCATTAAGACGCAGACCAGGGCTCTGGCAAAGGAGCTTTCAGTAATAGGACTTATGAATGTCCAATTTGCAGTGAAAGACAACGATATCTTTGTCCTTGAGGTCAACCCTCGGGGTTCAAGGACAATACCCTATGTCAGCAAGACAATTGGGCTTCCCCTTGCCAAGATAGCGGCAAAGGTTATGGTAGGCAAGAAACTAAAGGAATTGGGTTTTGACAGGGACATTGAGATAAGGCATGTGGCTGTCAAGGAAGCTGTCTTTCCCTTCGACAAATTTCCGGGTGTTGACACTATTCTTGGCCCAGAGATGAAGTCCACAGGCGAGGTAATGGGCATTGATGAGGACTTTGGTCTTGCCTATGCAAAGGCGCAGAGCGCCTCTAACAATCATCTGCCTTCAAAGGGCAAATGCTTTATAAGCGTAAAGGACAAAGACAAGCCAGCCATGGTAGAGATTGCCCGCAAACTAATTGAACTGGGTTTCACCCTTGTTGCCACCAAAGGCACTGCCTCATACCTGCGCGAGAGGGATATTCAAGTGGATTTTATAAATAAGGTAACCGAAGGCAGACCCCATTGCGTAGATATGATAAAGAACAAAGAACTCAGTTTCATTATCAACACCGTTACAGGGGCTCAGGCTCAAAGGGATTCACTCTCTATCAGGAGAAGTGCCCTTCAGTATGGAGTGCCCTATACAACCACAATATCTGGGGCAAGGGCAGCGGTAAAGGCAATAGATATGCTTCGCAGGAAGGAGATACATATAAAACCCCTTCAGGAGTATCACAAAAATATCTCTGCATCATACATAAGGGACAAGACAAAGGTTTCATGAAAAAGGGAGAACTGCCCTTCTGACAGGCCTCTTGGCTGTCAGAACACCTAGGGCAGATATTGTTTCGCTACCTTTAACAGGGAGGACAGGCAATGGTTGCAGCAGTTATATATTGGATGCAATTCCTTTTTTTATATGCCAAGAGATCCTTAAATTGCCCATAGGAACCTGTAGGAGCAAGAGGGCATGTCTGAAAGCCTTTATACTGCCACAGCGTTGATTAAAAAGGGCCATAGGTCATTCAGTCACCAAGAGGTGATTAGTTTGGCATTGTCTGTGAAGGTACAGAGGTCTCGTAAAAAGGTGTGGCAATAAGGCCTTTTCAGCACACCCTCTTACTCCTAGGGGCAATTTTGGGGAGATATAAACTCTATGCCCTTGTATGTTATATATTAAAAGGTCAGAGGCCTGTCCTAATAATGTACTAATTAGCAAAGGTTTTACAGCTTTTAGCCTAAAAACTTTTGACATTACTAAAGAATACCAAAGGAGGTAAAACATGGCACACCCAAAGACACTTGCCTTTATACTCGCAGGCGGCAAGGGAGAAAGGCTTTTTCCACTGACGGCATTTAGGTCTAAACCCTCTGTGCCCTTTGGTGGGAGATACAGGATAGTGGATTTCGTGCTGAGTAACCTTGTCAATTCACAGATTTACTCAATCTATCTCCTTGTGCAATACAAGTCCCAATCTCTGATTGAGCATATAAGGAGGAATTGGGTGCTCTCCTCAGTCATGCGAGACCACTTTGTCACTGTAGTGCCGCCTCAGATGAGGATGGGTCCAGAGTGGTTTCAGGGCACCTCTGATGCCGTATTTCAAAACAGGGTCATAATCAACGAACTAAACCCTGATCTGGTGCTGGTCTTTGGGGCTGACCATATATACAGGATGAATGTCCGTCAGATGATAGACTTTCACATACAGTCAGGCGCTGCTGTAACGGTCTCCGCAAGGCCAGTGCCACTCTCAGAGGCGAGTGCCTTTGGGGTGATTGTGGCAGACAGCGACAACAGGATAAGGGGATTTCAAGAAAAGCCCGCCAATCCTCAGCCTATGGCTGGCAATCCAGGGATGGCATATGTATCTATGGGCAATTATATATTCTCTAAAACAGTGCTTATCAACGCAATAACAAAGGCACAACAGCTCAAGCAACACGATTTTGGCGCCCATGTTATACCCTCTCTGGTAGAGGAAGGCGAGAGGGTCTTTGCCTATGACTTCGCCAAAAATGACATCCCGGGGATGGCGCCTTATGAAGAAAAGGGCTACTGGAGAGATGTAGGGACCATCAAGGCCTTTGCAGAGGCACACAAGGACCTCTTAGGCGACTGTCCGCCCTTTGAGATAAACAATCGTCAGTGGCCAATCCACAACGCAGGCGCCCATGTGGCATCCTCAAAGATAATATCCGCAGAGATAAACAACAGCATTATTGCCGATGGAGCCGTTATCCGGGGTGCAAGGATATCCAATTCAGTATTGCGAAGCAATGTGGTAATAGATGAGGATGTGGAAATAGAGGATTCCATCATTATGGACAATGTAACCATCAAAAAGGGCGCCAAACTTCACAGGGTAATAATTGACAAATTCAATGCTATTGCTGAAGGCGAAGTAATTGGCTGTGATGCTGACAAGGATAGATTCTTTTGCCATATTGATGGCTGCGGTATTGCAATAGTTCCCAGGGGCGGCACAGTTGGTAAGATTACAAGACTATAGATATTGGGTGTATTGCCTTGGATAATGACCTTGTAGTGATAGGCAGAATACTAAAGCCCTTAGGTTTTATTGGGGAAGTTCTTGTAGAGCCTCTTACCTTTGATCCAGACCGGTTTAAGTCTATCAATAGGGTAGCTCTTCAGGGGAATAGTGGTCTATTGTGGAAAGAGATCAGATATGTGCGCAAAAAGGGCAACCACTTAGTACTAAAGCTTGAAGGTTTTAACAACCCCGATGATACCATTCTTTTTAAGGGTTGTTATCTAAAAATAGATAAGGCCCTCTGCCCGGTCCTTCCTGAAGGCACTTATTACTACTATCAACTTGAAGGACTGTCAGTGTACGATGAGGAGGGCAATTTTTTGGGAGAAATATCCTCAATAATGAAGGCGGGTGGCGCTGATGTTTATGTCATTAAAGATCCTGAGGGCGGTGAAAGATTAATTCCTGCCCTGAGAGAGGTCATATTAAGCGTCAATCTATCAGAAAAAAAAATGATTGTAAGACTTCTTGAAATGGTATAAAATATATGGCTTTAGGATTTGACATTGTTACTATCTTCCCTCAAGTAATCCTGTCTTATGTTCAGGAAAGCATACTAAAAAGGGCATCTAAGATGGGGCTTCTTGATGTGAAGACATACAATCTCAGGGACTATACCACAGACAGGCATAAGAGCGTTGACGACTATCCCTATGGAGGAGGGCCTGGCATGGTAATGAAGGTTGAGCCCATTTACAATGCTGTCAAGGCTATCAAGGCTGATGGGAAGGAGCGGATGGTTATAATGACAAGTCCACAGGGGAAGGTCTTCAGCCAAGAAATGGCTTCAGAGCTTGCCCGTTGCCAAAAGAGATTTATAATACTTTGCGGCAGATATGAGGGCATTGATGAGAGGGTCAAAGAGCTCCTCGTAGATGAAGAATTGTCTATTGGAGACTATGTATTAACAGGCGGAGAGTTGGCAGCATTAATAATAATCGACAGCCTTACAAGACTGATCCCTGGGGTGCTCGGCGATGCTGACTCAGCACAACAGGATTCCTTTTCTGAAGGGCTGTTGGATTATCCACACTATACGAGACCCCCTGAGTTCATGGGATTAAAGGTGCCAGAAGTGTTGTTCTCTGGCAATCATAGAGAGATACAAGCATGGCGGGCACAGGAGTCCTTAAGAAGGACCCTGAAGAGAAGACCTGATTTGTTTATCAAGCATTATAAAGGGGCATAGCCCTGAAAAATAAATATGGGAGGATAAAAAGGTGAATCTGATTAATGTTGTAGAGGAGAGATACAAAAAGGAGATGCCTGTTTTTTCAGTGGGAGATACAGTCAGGGTGCATGTTAAGGTTGTTGAGGGCGACAAGGAAAGGATACAGCCCTATGAGGGTATAGTGATTGGCAGAAAAGGGGGAAGCATCAGAGAGACCTTTACAGTAAGAAAGATATCCTTTGGTGTAGGAGTAGAGAGGGTATTTCCCCTTCATTCGCCCTCTATAGATAAACTCGAGGTAATAAAACAAGGCGATGTGAGAAGGGCTAAGCTGTACTATCTTAGAGATAAAAAAGGCAAAGAGGCAAAGGTAAAGGAAAAGGACAGAAGATAAGAACCAATCCCTTGCCTGTGATGGATCTATACGAGTTTGACAGCCTTTACCGAAATGGTGGCTGTTCAGTGATTGCAGGAATAGATGAGGCAGGCAGGGGGCCCTTGGCAGGCCCTGTGGTCGCCGCAGCCGTCATATTGCCCGCTGACCTAAGGCTACAAGGGATAAGGGATTCAAAAAAGATTCGCCCAAGGGAGCGGGATTATTTGTATGACCTAATATCAGAAAATGCCCTGTCATTGGCTGTAGGATCATCAACGGCTGAGGAAATTGACAGTCTCAACATCCTCGAGGCGAGTAAACTTGCAATGTGCAGAGCGCTTAACAGTTTGTCCATCCTTCCTGACCTGCTTTTAATTGATGCCCTAAAACTTCCTCAGATTGAGAGAAAACAAGAAGCGATTATTAAGGGAGACAGTAAAAGCGCATCCATAGCAGCGGCCTCTATTATCGCCAAGGTTACAAGAGATAGGATAATGATGGAATTCCATAGGCAGTATCCTCAATATGGCTTTGACAGACACAAGGGCTACCCTACAAAGGCTCACAGGGCATCTATCATGAGATTTGGATTATCACCCATCCACAGAAAGACCTTCAGACTCCTTTAAAAGATCGAGGGTCTATCCTATGAAAAGGCTCCTCATAACAGTAAAGGGAATCGTGCAGGGTGTGGGGTTTAGACCCTTTGTCTATAAGATTGCAAAGGAACTCTCCTTAAAGGGAGTTATAAGAAACACTATGGAAGGGCTTGTTGTAGATGTTGAGGGGACAGAAACAGACAGGCTGATCAAGTTAATAGAGCACTCTCCCCCACCCCTGTCAAGGGTTGAAGAAATAAACATACAGCATCTACCAATAAAGGGCTTCTCTGAACTAAAAATACTATCAAGCGAAGATACCGGCAGATTCACACTCCTATCGCCTGACATATCAATATGCAAGGATTGCTTGGAGGAGTTATTTAACCCCAAGGACCGCCGATTCCAATATCCCTTTATCAACTGCACAAACTGCGGCACAAGATACTCTATCACCTTTAAAACTCCCTATGATAGAAAAAACACTACCATGAGGGTCTTCAACATGTGCAGTAAATGCCTTAAGGAATATGAAGACCCCTCTGACAGGCGGTTTCACGCCCAACCAAATGCATGCGCCCTTTGCGGACCCTCTGTATCCTTTGTATGGGTAAACAATCAGGGCAAGACTGGAGATGACCCGCTAAGACAGACTATAGAGGTTATCAAACAAGGAGGCATCTTAGCAATCAAGGGTATTGGTGGATTTCATCTGTGCTGCAACGCTGAGGATGAAGAGGCAGTAGCCCTCTTAAGAAGACGCAAGAGAAAGAGCAATAAGCCCTTTGCTTTGATGTTGCCCAATATTAAATACATACATGGGATATGTAAGGTCAACGCCCTTGAAAGAGATCTATTGTCTGGAAACAGACGCCCTATAGTGCTTCTAAGAAAACTCAAGCATCCTGAAGCCACCATAAAGATTGCCCCATCTGTATCTCCAAACAATAGTTACTTTGGCTGTATGATGCCCTATTCTCCCTTGCATTATTTGCTTTTTTATTACAATCAAGATAGTCCCCATTTTAATGCCCTGGTCATGACAAGCGGCAATCTCTCCGAAGAACCAATTATAAAGGACAATGAAGAGGCGCTGAAAAGACTCTCCCCCTTTGTAGATGCCTTTTTGCTTCATAACAGAGATATATTTGCAGCTATTGATGATTCTGTGACAAGGGTTGTAGAACCTCCGCCCTTTGATAAGCAGCCTGATAAGGGAAGTCTTGAAGATAGGATACCCACAACAGCAGTCTTTACTGTATTTATCCGCCGTGCAAGGGGTTATGTTCCTGAGCCAATAGATATAAAAGACGATGGGGAGGATGTGCTTGGAGTAGGAGCAGACATAAAAAATGCTTTCGCCCTTGGCAAAGGCAACTATGCCATAATGAGCCAACATATTGGCGATATGGATAACGAGAAGACCCTCATATTCTTTGAGCAGACCCTTGCGACGCTTTCGTCAGTTTACGGCTTTAAGCCTTCTGCCTTGGGCTATGATATGCATCCTGATTATAGGTCATCAAAGTGGGCTAAGGATTACGGAGCGAAAAACAATATAAAGACCTTTGCCCTGCAGCATCATCATTGTCATATTGCCTCGGTAATTGCCGAGAATGGCCTTTCTGGCAGGGTTATTGGGGCAGCCTTAGATGGGGCAGGATATGGGCTTGACGGCAATATATGGGGAAGTGAGTTTTTGTGTTGCGAGGGCGCTGAGTTTCACCGTGCCGCATCCTTTGAATACCTGCCTCTGCCTGGTGGAGACAGGGCTGCAAAGGAGTGTTGGAGAACAGCATTGAGCTTCCTGAGAGTCAATTTAACAGAAGAGGCTCTTTTGCCAGCCTTAGAAAAGATTGGATTCATCAAAAAGTATGGCTCCAAGAGGATTGAAACCCTTATAAGCATGCTTGATAAAGACCTTATGAGCCCCCTTTCTTCAGGGGCGGGCAGATACTTCGATGCGGTTTCTGCATTGATTGGCTGCTGTGATTATAACACCTTTGAGGGCGAGGCTGCCCTTGCCCTGGAGGGACTTATTGATGAAGACACTATTGAGCAATCGGGGGCTTACAGATATAACATAAAAAGCAACAACAACCCCGATAAACCCGATTACACAGTGTCTTTTACAGAGGCTGCCAGTGAAATCATTCAGGATATTCTGAAGGGGAAAGAGACTACTTTTATCTCTGCAAGGTTTCATAACACCATAAAGTCTGTGGTCATAGAGATGCTTACAAATATTGCATCAAAATACAACACCGATCAAGTCGCCCTAAGCGGTGGGGTATTTCAGAATTTATACCTGCTCAGAGGGGTTATAAACGGCTTGATTCAACAGGGCTTAAAGGTATATTGTAACAGCCAAGCGCCTTCAAACGATGGAGGAATCGCAGCAGGTCAGGTTTATATAGTCCGAAAATTAATTAACACAAAGGGGGTATAGGAAATGACAAGGCTAAGCGATGATGAATTGATACAAGAGATCAAGAGGAGGTTCGATAACAACAACAAGGCTCTCCACGACCTCAGGATGCTTACACGAAAATTAGAGGACATGAACAAAAAACTAATGGACTCTGAGACCCTAAAGAGCAACTTTATTTCTAACATAAAAAACGAGCTCAACAACCCCCTTACAAGTGTACTTATACTTTCGAAAAACCTTTCCTTAGGCGCCTTTGATCCTGAAGAGGCTAAGGAAATGTCGAGGTCTATTTTTCATGAACTATTTGATCTTGACTTCCAGCTTCGCAATATCTTTGCTGCAGCGGAAATCGAGGCCGGCGACACCCAAATGAGCATTGCAAATGTTGACATTGACAATCTGATCTCAAACACTATTGATTCCTTCAATCACCTAATAGAGAAAAAGGGTCTTGTAGCAGATTACAGCTTTATCAATAAAAATGAAGAGATTCCATACTTCAAGACTGACCCCGCGAAACTGCAGCTTGTGCTCAGCAATCTTATTGCCAATGCCATTGAGTTTTCAAACCCTGGAAGTTCCTTTGAGGTCAAGGCATGGAAACATACTACCTATCTGAATATGATAGTGTCTGATAATGGCCCTGGCATAGATGAAGAGGTTCAAGGCTTTATATTTGAACGATTCAGACAACTTGAGACAGGCTCCAGAAAGAGATACAAAGGGCATGGATTGGGCTTGAGCATAGCAAAGTCCCTTATAGACTTGATGGAAGGCACCATAACAGTAACAAGCAAGGTTGGCATGGGCACTATATTTACCATATTCATCCCAGAAGCCAAGACCGATGGAGGCGTAGGCATGTTTTCTGAGGACGGCAACGAGTTCTTCTTTGAGGAAGAGGAGGAAAAATTCTAAGTGTCCTCAAACAACAATGGTCCTTTAGCAAAAACAGAACACTTCCTCTATCCCGGCGAACTCTTTGCAAAGAATGGGGCATATAAAGTGACTACAATCCTTGGCTCCTGCATAGCCGTATGCCTCTGGGATCCACTCCTGAAGATAGGTGGCATAAATCATTACATGCTTGCCCTGTGGAACGGTGAAGGTCTGCCCTCTCCACGCTATGGCAATATTGCAATCCTCAAGCTTATTGAAAAGATGTTGGATTTAGGGTGTGCCAAAGAAAGACTGAAGGCAAAGGTATTTGGTGGGGCTGCTGTACTTCAAGGCAGCAGCGGGCTTATGAGTGTTGGAGAAAGAAACATAATAGTAGCAGAGGACATACTAAGCGATGAGGGGATCCCCATAATAAGCAGCGATGTGGGGGGCAATCTAGGAAGAAAAATCATCTTTCATACCGATACTGCAGAAATACTTCTGAAAAAGATCAAGCCTCAGCCAAAATAGCTCTACGATGAAAATTAGCTCAGAGATTCCTATTGAACCAAAACAGTCCTTTATAGTAGATAAATTCACGGAATCCGATGGCATTGGTGTTGCCAACCTCTTCCTTTCCGTTTATGGCAATAGCTACCCCTTCGATATGTATTACTATCCTGAGCGTATTGCTGAGGCTAACCTCTCTGGAGATCTCCTGTCAGTAGTCGCAAAAACCGAAAAGGGGGATGTAATAGGACATGGCGCCCTCTTCAGAAGCTTTGCAATAAATCCACAGGCCTATGAATTAGGGCAGCTCATCATATTAAATCAGTATAGGGGATCCTTTGCTGCCTTTCGCATAGCCCAATATATAAAACAAAACATAATAGACAAAAACCCACCGGAGTGTCTTTTCGGAGAGGCAGTAACTAATCATCCTGTATCGCAGAAACTCTCACATTTCATTGGTTTGTCAGAGTCTGCCCTGGAAATAGACTTTATGCCTGAATCTATGTACACAAAGGAAAAAGGCTCCTTAGGAAGGGTAAGCTGCCTTTTTCAGTTTCTCATTAACAATAGCTCCTGCTACGATGTCTTTTTACATCCCAGGTGTAGAGATATAATGGATTTAGTGTTTCCAGAGATGAGAATAAATCGGAATATCTTTTATAACAAGCCAGCCTACACTGCCTCTGCAACAACCTCCATCAAGGGGAGGCGCTTTCCAGAAGCCTCAATCTCAAGATATAACATCATCAATACAGGCATTGATGCTGCCTCAGTGATTGATGGATTAATCACTGAGGCAGAGCAAGATCACATAAAGGTATTGCAGTTTATAGTAAATGTCTCTGAGCCCCATGGGATTGAGGCATTTGATATACTGTTTGATAGGGGCTTTTTCTGCGGAGGATGGCTACCTCTATGGTTCGATAAAGGAGACGGCTTCTTGTTACAATGGCTAAGAAACAAGCCTAACTTTACAGATATAAACCTTTTTTCAGATAAGTCTGAACGCCTCTTGGGGCTTATTAAGAATGATTACGAGCTTGCATTAAATAAAGCGCCTCACAACAATACCATCAAACACAAAGTTTAAGACATAACCTGCATGGCTATACATGACATTAAGCCCGGAGAAAATTTGTTGGATAAATAGCCTGTGGCTATCTCAAAGCCTCCCTCATAAGCTCCACTGGAGGGGTAAGTCCTGTCCATATCTGGAAGGCATATACGCCCTGCCAAAGCAACATGCCCGAACCGTCTAATGTAGTAGTGCATCCAGCTTCTGAAGCGGCCTGTAGCAGTGGGGTCCTTTTGTATATCAAGTCACATACGATTGTATTGGGATTTAGAGATCCGATGTCACAGGGCAAAGGGTCCTCAGCCTTTAACCCAAGGGAAGTGGTATTTATAACCATATCAATCCCCCCAAGGGACACTAAGTCCTCTAAATCTTTCTGAGAAACCGCACTGATAATACTGCCCATTGAGCCATACTCTAAGGCTAAAGACTCTGCTTTTTGCGCCGTTCTATTGTAGATGAACAACACTGCACCCTCTTTTGCAAGGGCATACACCACAGCCCTCGCTGCACCTCCAGCGCCAAGTACCAATATCCTCTTTCCTTTAACATATATGCCCCTCTCAGACAGGGACTGAATAAAGCCCCAGGCATCGGTATTATATCCATAAAGCAGCCCCTGAGAGTTTTTCACTGTATTTACTGCCCCGATAGCCTCAGCCTCAGGAGACAAATAATCCAAAAGCGGCATTATCCTTTCCTTATGAGGCACAGTGATGTTTACCCCTCTCATATTCAATGCCCTTATTGCCTGGGTTGCCTGATCCAACCTCTCAGGGAGAACATCAAAGGCTACATAACAGGCATCCAGACCAAAGTACCTAAAGGCAGCATTGTGCATGAGAGGTGATTTGCTGTGACTGACCGGATTGCCAAATATGCCGTATATCGCTGTAGAGCCCTTTATCATAATTATGACTTTTTAGCTGAAAGAGTCCTTGTCCATTAATACCTATAAGAGTTACATACTAAGAAATAAAAAGCCCTCTGTGTATCAACCCTGGTTTAACTAATACAAAAGCCCGCTCCTGTTGAGCGGGCTTTAGAATGCTCCTGCAATAGTACTATATTACTACTTTCTACTTGCTATCAGTATTCTCGTGGTAGCCCTTTGTAAGGATGCCGAGGCCCTGGCAAAGTCTATGTTTTCCTGCTTCAGTCTTTCCTCGGCCCGTTTTTTTGCCTCCATTGCCCTCTCCAGGTTTATATCCTCAGCCCGTTCTGCGCTATCTGCAAGTATGATAACCCTATCAGAGATTACCTCTGCATAGCCGGAGTTAATAAAAAAATACTCCACATTAGCGCCCTTTTTAGTCTGAAGGATACCTATTTGAAGAGTGGTCACAAGATTTGCGTGCCCAGCAAGCACACCAAATTCGCCCTCAGAGCCGGTGGCTGTTAATTCATCCACATCCTCACTTACCACTGGTCCGTGAGGAGTGACTACCTCAAGCCTTATCTTATTTTCCATGTTTAGCTCTCCTTGGGTTTGCTACCTGTTCCATCCGAGTTTTCTTGCATTTTCTTCTACCTCTTCAATGGCTCCAGCCATGTAGAAGGCCTGCTCAGGCACATCATCATACTGCCCCTCGGCTATGGCTTTGAAGCCCCTTATGGTGTCTTCGAGCTTGACATACTTGCCAGCCCTACCTGTAAATACCTCTGCAACATGGAAAGGTTGACTCAAGTATCTCTGTATCTTTCTTGCTCTGGCAACGGTTATCTTATCGTCCTCTGAAAGCTCTTCCATGCCAAGGATCGCAATAATGTCCTGCAACTCCTTATATCTCTGAAGTAGCGACTGCACCTTTCTTGCAACGGCATAGTGCTCAACCCCTATAACCTGAGGATCCAAGGCCCTGGAGGTCGAATCTAAGGGGTCAACAGCAGGATAAATTCCCAACTCTGAAATCTGCCTGGAGAGAACCA
Source organism: uncultured bacterium (assembly GCA_937949555.1). Lineage (GTDB taxonomy): Bacteria > Nitrospirota > Thermodesulfovibrionia > Thermodesulfovibrionales > Dissulfurispiraceae > DUZI01. Next base: position 23,739 of record CALEDV010000029.1, read on the forward strand.
CAGTGCCGTCAAGATGTGTAAAGGCAGTCGCAACAGCAGGGTCTGTAAGGTCATCGGCAGGCACATATATAGCCTGCATAGAGGTGATCGAGCCTTTCTTAGTGGTAGTTATCCTCTCTTGCAATGCACCCATATCAGTGCCGAGATTGGGCTGGTAACCAACGGCTGAGGGCATCCTTCCCAATAGGGCTGATACCTCTGATCCCGCAAGGGTATATCTGAATATATTGTCAATAAATATCAACACATCCTGTCCTTGATCCCTGAAATACTCAGCCGTTGTGAGGGCTGTGAGACTTACTCTAAGACGGGCACCAGGTGGTTCATTCATCTGACCATATATCAAGGCAACATTATTAATAACACCTGACTCCTTCATCTCTCTGTACAGGTCATTGCCTTCCCTTGTCCTCTCTCCCACACCAGCAAAGACAGACACACCTCCGTGTTTGAGGGCGATATTGTGGATCATCTCCATAATAACAACGGTCTTGCCTACACCTGCACCTCCAAACATACCCATCTTACCACCTCTTACAAAGGGCACAAGGAGATCAAAGACCTTAACACCAGTCTCAAAGACCTGTGTCGTGGGTTCTTGGTCTATAAACTCTGGGGCTGGTCTGTGAATAGGCAGTCTCTCTGTGGTTTCTATAGGGCCCATCTTATCGTAGGGGTCACCAACCACATTCATAATCCTTCCCAATGTACCCTTACCTACTGGTACCGCAATGGGCAGACCAGTATCTATAACCTTCATACCCCTTACAACACCATCTGTGGTTTGCATTGCAATGGTTCTGACCTTATTATCACCCAAGTGAGAGGCAACCTCAAGGGTAATATTGAGCTCAGGCATACCCTTTGATGGATCTGCCTTTTGCTCTATCTTCAGTCCATTTAAGATAGGCGGAATGTCCTTATCAAATTCTACATCCACCACTGCACCTATAACCTGACTCACTCTTCCTTCATTCATTTGCGTCCTCCTGTATATTTAAACGCCCTATTGTTTCAATGCCTCAACACCACCAACGATGTCCATCAGCTCCTTTGTAATACTCTCTTGCCTTGCCTTGTTATATTTCAATGTAAGACGAGCGATCATATCGTTAGCAGCCTTCGTGGCGTTCTCCATTGCAGTCATCCTCGCTGCCTCCTCCGCTGCCTGTGAATCAAGCAATGCCCTGAATATCTGTATCTCCACATTTTTTGGCACAAGGCTTTCAAAGATCGCCTGTTGGTTAGGCTCAAAGATGATATCTACCGTATCTGCAGCCTTTTCTTCACCCTTTATAGGAGCCATAGGAAGGAGCTGGGAAGTCCTCACCCTTTGAACCACAGCAGATTTAAACTCATTATAGACAAGTATAAGCTCATCAAAGGTACCCTTTATGAAATTCTCTGTAAGGTCCTTAGCAATTTCTTGGGCTGTGGCATAGTTGATCTTGCCAGACAATCCTGTCCAGGATTTTCTTAAAGAGATCTCTCTCCTTTTAAAGAGATCAAAACCCTTTTTGCCTATTGAACTAACGGATACACTATACCCCTGCGCTTGAAGCTCCTTAATTGTCTTAACAGCCGCCTTCATCACATTGGTATTAAAGGCGCCGCATAACCCTCTATCACCCGTTAGGGTTAGTATTTCTACTTGTTTAATCGGACGAACCTCCAACAAAGGATGCCCCGTGCCCACAGAACCGGCAAGGCCTGCAAGCACTTGCTCCATCTTTTCGGCATAGGGCTTGAGTTCGGTAATTCTCGCCTGCGCCTTGCGAAATTTTGCAGCCGAGACCATCTTCATCGCCTTCGTTATCTGCTTTGTGCTCTTTACTGAATTTATCCTTTTTCTTATCTCTTTTAGCCCTGGCATTATTTACCTCGTATTTCTTATTTTTTACAAAGGTTAGACCGCAAAGGTCTTCTTGAATTCGCCTATGGCAGCCAAGAGTCTTTCCTTTATTGAATCATCTATAGACTTTTTATCTCTTATCTCATTTTTTATATCTGTCTTCTTATCTCTCATAAAGGCAAGGAATTCAGCCTCAAATCTCTTCAGAGATTCAATGGGGAGATCGTCAAGCTGCCCCTGTGTCCCTGCAAAGATAAGCATTACCTGATCTTCCATCGAAAGGGGCACATACTGATCCTGCTTGAGTATTTCAACCATCCTCCTGCCTCGTTCAATCTGCGCCATTGTTGCCTTGTCTAAGTCTGCACCAAACTGGGCAAAGGCAGCGAGTTCTCTAAACTGAGCAAGATCAAGCCTCAATGTGCCTGCCACCTGCTTCATAGCCTTCGTCTGAGCCGCGCTTCCTACACGGCTGACAGAGAGACCTACATTGACGGCAGGTCTGACACCTGCATAAAAGAGGTCTGGCTCAAGATATATCTGCCCGTCTGTGATGGATATAACATTTGTAGGTATGTAAGCCGACACGTCTCCAGCTTGTGTTTCAATAATAGGCAACGCTGTAAGGGAGCCTCCGCCAAGTTCATCACTCATCTTTGCAGCCCTTTCAAGCAGCCTTGAATGCAGATAGAAAACATCACCAGGGTAAGCCTCACGACCAGGGGGCCTCCTCAGGATGAGAGAGAGCTGCCTGTATGCCGTTGCTTGTTTGCTGAGATCGTCATATATTATAAGGGCATGTCTGCCATTGTCTCTGAAATATTCCCCAAGGGCACAACCTGTATAGGGTGCAATGTATTGCATAGGGGCAGGTTCACTTGCAGTTGCTGAGATGACGATGGTATGAGCCATTGCCCCGTTCTCCTCAAGGGTCTTTACCACACGGGCAACACTCGCCCTTTTTTGTCCTACAGCAACATATATACAAATTACATCTCCGCCCTTTTGATTGATTATTGCGTCTATTGCAATAGCGGTCTTCCCGGTCTGACGGTCTCCAATAATAAGCTCTCTCTGTCCCCTTCCAATAGGAATCATGGCATCCACTGCCTTAACTCCTGTCTGAAGAGGCTCCCTAACGGGCTGTCTGTCCACGATTCCAGGTGCAACCACATCAACTATCCTTGTATTTTTTGCATTAATAGCGCCCTTGCCGTCAATAGGTTGACCGATAGCATTTAAAACCCTCCCCACCATCTCGTCACCTACGGGAACAGACATAATCCTGCCGGTCCTCTTAACAATATCCCCTTCTTTTATGAGTTTGTCATCGCCAAATAGAACCGCCCCGATTACATCCTCTTCAAGGTTCAAAGCCATTCCAAAAACACCATTTGGAAACTCAATCAACTCTGAGGTCATGCAGTTATCAAGCCCATAGACCCTCGCTATTCCATCTCCAACACTTATCACGACACCCACTTCACTAACATCCACACGCTTTTCAAAGTCAGTGATCTGGCTCTTTAGACTCTGACTTATTTCTTCTACCTTAATCTCCATTTTTCACCCCTTTATAAGCTTATCTTTCAACAGCCATAATTGGCCTTGTATGCTGCTGTCATACATCATGCTTCCGAGTTTGATCCTTATGCCTCCTATCAACGAGGCATCTTTAACATACTCAACCTCGGTATCTTTTCCTGTTACTGCCTTAAGGGTATCTTCCAAGCTTTTCCTATTTTCTGGAGATATGTCTACAGGGGTTAGCACTAAGGCCTTCATCCTGTTTTTCATCTCCAAATAAAGGTTCAATGCCACCTTTGTTATCTCCGAGAGCGCCGATATGGCTCCGGTATGTTTAATATATCTAAGATAAGCCGTAACCATTTCGCTCATCTTGAGCTTTTCCCCCAGCATACTAATAACCTTATCAACCTCAGTGTCGGTAAAAACAGGACTTACAAGCATATTCCTAAATCCCTTGTCTTTTTCCATCATAGAGGCAACCCTTTGAAGCTGTGTTATTGCGGCTGGAGCATCGGCAATGTCAATCTTAGATAAAAGCTGTTTGGCGTATCTCTTTATGCCCTTGACCTTTTTCAATTCTTACCCTCCAGAAGTTTAAGGGATTCCCTGAACAGCCTGTCCTGGTCCTTTTCTGTTATCTCTTCCTTTATCCTCTGTTCAGCCCTTGATAAGGCAGCCTCAGCTGCCTCAGCATGAAGCGCCTCCTTTGCCTTTCTCAACTCATAATCAATGTTCATCCTTGCCTGCTCAAGTATCCTGAGCTTCATCTTTTCACCCTCTTCAATCAAACGGGCTTTCTCCCTTTGCCCTGAATCCTGCGCCGATTCTATTATTGCTGCAATCTCTTTATCCTTAAGAACAAGTCTCTCCTCAACATCTGCAAGGGCCTTCTGAGCCATCTCCTTTGCCTCTCTGGCCTCTTTGAGGGTCTTTTCTATGGTTTCCTTGCGTTGCTGTAGATAGTCTTGTAGAGGCTTCTTGACGAATTTAACGAGAAGAAATACAAGAATTCCAAAATTAATGAGCTTCCAAACCCAGTCTAAAAGGGAGTTGCCGTGCTCACCACCCCCTGCGGCATGGGCTGTAAAGGGCGCCGCCAATAACAATCCAACAAGAAAAATCATACCGTTTATTGATTGTCTGTTTTGAGTTTTCATGCCTTCACCAGCTTGTTCACAATATCCTGAGACAGTCTCTCAAGGTCAGCCTTAAGCGCTATCCTTGCCCTCTCACATTCTGACTGCAGCGCCTTTCGGGCGCCTTCAATCATCTGTACAGCCTCAGCCTCAGCCTTACTCATGGTATCCTTTTGAAACTGCAGGCCCTCCTGCCTGAGCCTCTCAAAGGTCTCCTTTGCCTTGGCCTTTGCTGCAGACTGCTCAGCTCTGATCCTATTCAGCGCCTCTTCTTTCTTCGCCATCATAGCCTTCGCATCGCTCAACATGTCGTTGATAGAACCCTCTCTCTCCTTCAATACCTTCTTAAGGGGCTGAAAGAGAATAGCGTTGAGCGCTACAAGGAGAATGAGGAAATTGGCAAGCAATACAAAATACCAGCTGTTAAACTCTAACATTGTCTCACCTTCCCGCTTTTTTTTATTGGCAACAAAAATACCATAACCTTTCTTCTGTTTGTCAAGGAAAGCATGATTAGTTTTTTTTATAGACAATTTGAATAAAATTATAAACCATAATCCTCCATTTTGTTTGTAACGAACTGTAACAGCGCCCTTACTGCCCTTGACATTTCCTCTGCGGTATTGTCCTTACCTGTGCTTATTCTTATTGCAGAAAGGGCATCGCTGTCACTAAGCCCCATAGCCTTTAAAACTTCCGAGGGTTTACATATGCCAGAATGACAGGCTGAACCTGCCGATAGGGCCACCTTATCCCTTAGTCCATGTACCAATTCATGCCCCATTATGCCCTTAATAGATATGTTTAGGGTATTTGGTAGCCTGCCTTTTAAAGAACCGTTAAGCCTGATATCTAAGGCAGAAGAGAGCGATTCGTAAATCAGAGAAGTCATTTGAAGGTTATGCTCCTTGCGAGTCTCCATATGTTCCAATGCCCCTTCGCATGCCTTTCCTAAACCCGCAATGCCAAGTATATTCTCTGTGCCAGGTCTGAGCCCCCTTTCATGTCCTGCACCCCTAAGAAAAGGACTAATCTTGGTTCCAGTTTTTACATATAATGCCCCCATGCCCTTTGGTCCATAAAATTTATGCCCCGCAATCGTTAACAGATTTACTGCAATGCCCTTTACATCAACCCGAATCTTGCCTATGCTTTGTGATGCGTCGGTATGAAAGGCAACGCCCTCATTCAATGCAATCCTTCCAATCTCTTCAATTGGCTGGATCATGCCTGTTTCATTGTTTGAGTGCATTACCGTAATCAAAAGGGTATCCTTACAGAGCGCCTTTTTTACATCCTCAGGGTCTATTAATCCATCACCGCTAACGGGTAAGAAGGTAACCCGATATCCCAAAGACTGCAATGCTATCAGGGGATTTTTTACTGCAGGATGCTCTATAGAGGACGCGATAATATGACCTCCCTTATTCATAAAAGCCACGCCAAAGATCGCTAAATTATTAGACTCTGTGCCTCCAGAGGTGAAAAATATCTCCTCGGGTTTACAACCTATGAGTTTTGCTACCGAGGACCTTGCCCTTTCTATTGTCTCCCTTGCCTCTACCCCAAAGGTATGGGAGCTTGAAGGGTTACCGAAGATTTCAAGGGATCCGATTATCTCCTGCTTAACGGCATCATCCAATGGCGTAGTTGCGTTGTGGTCTAAATAAATGGGCCTATTCATTTTCCAAATCTCTATGCACTACTTGAAGGTCCAAAGAGAACCTGCCTTTTAATTCCTCTGCAATCTTTAATACAAGCGCTGGAGACCTATGCCTGCCGCCAGTGCAACCAATTGCCAAAGTGAAGTAACTCCGTCGCTCCTTTTCATAACAGGGCAGAACAAAGTTCAATAAATCCATCACATGATGCAAGAATCTTTGGGTTTCGCGGCTATTCATTACAAATTCATAGACCGCAAGATCGGTGCCCCTCAGGGGTCTAAGTTCATGGTTGAAGTGAGGATTAGGTAAAAATCTTGCATCAAGGAGCATATCTGCCTGTTGAGGAATGCCATATTTAAATCCAAAGGACATCAACAGCAATCTCAGCCCCCCTTTATTATCTGAGGGTGAGTATATGGATTGTATAAATGCCCTGAGCTCATGGGGGTTGTAATTGGATGTGTCTATGATACGGTCAGCCTCAGCCCTTATGGCTGCCAACAACTCCTTTTCTGCCCCTATAGCCTCTTGTATGGTCTTTGAACTATTCATTGACAACATTGGGTGTGGTCTGCGTGTCTCCCTGTATCTTCTGACAAGGGTCTCCTCTGCAGCCTCAAGAAACACTACCTCCATCTTTACATCATCCCTTAGTCTCTTAAGGAGCTCTGAGGCTTCGGCGAGAAAATCCTTTTCCCTGATATCAATGCCTACTGCAAGGGCATTGAGATTTTCTCTAATCTTGAGTGTTTCAATAAGTGGTTTTATAAGCAATGCTGGGAGATTGTCAATACAGTAATAGCCTATGTCCTCAAGGGATCTTAGGGCTACAGATTTGCCAGCCCCTGATAGTCCGCTGAGTATGACTATACTAAGTGTAAAGGATGATTGCTTAGAATGCATCATCAGAAATGATGAAGGGAATCAAAGGATTCATCCAGAAAAACCTTGAGAACCACAGGAGGTTAGAGGATGACATTGTTGTCCTGGCACCTGTGGTTCTATCTATTTCATTCCTTGCTTGTTTGATGTTGCTATGAAGTCTGTTCAATAAGTCCATAATTGCCATCTTTTCTGCGGTAAACCACATTAATAGAACCAGATGCATCATTAACAAAGACAAAAAAATCCTTGTCAAGCAGATCCATTTGATGTACCGCCTCTTCAGGACTCATAGGCTTCATGTCAAACTTTTTGTGTTTAATAATCCGCCCCTTTTCCTCTTCATAGTTTGAGGCTACAACATTTCTTTTGTCACCTTTGCGGTGAGACTGCATCTTCTCTTTGTACTTTAGGACCTGTTTTTCAAGCTTCTCTACCACACCGTCTATGGCTGAATAGACCTCGCCTGTGGTGCCCTCAGCCTGAATCATAACCCCGTTTACCTTTAGGAGCACCTCTGCCTTATGCCTATATTTTTCAACACTCAAGGTTACCACTGCCTCATTGATATTGGACAGGTACTTATCAAATTTACCTATCTTCTCAAGGGCATAATTTCTAAGAGCCTCAGTGATTTCAAGATGACGACCGTTTACGATAATGTTCATAACTTTCCTCCTTTTTTTAGACCTTTATCTTCTTTCTTCTATTTTGAGGCGGAAGCCTCAATTCCTCCCTATACTTAGCCACTGTTCTTCTAGCAACGGTTATCTTTTGCTCTTTTAAAAGCAGCTCCGCTATCGCCTGATCACTAAAGGGTTTCATTGGGTCCTCAGAGCTTATTATCTGTTTTATAAGATCCTTCACTATAGTAGATGAAACCTCTCCCTCCTGACCGCTTAAAGAACTGCTAAAGAAATATCTAAAACTAAAAACCCCATGAGGGCAGGATAAAAACTTGTTTGAAGTAACCCTGCTTATGGTGCTCTCATGCATATTGATATCTAATGCAACATCCTTAAGATTTAAGGGCTTTATATACTGACTGCCAAAGTCAAAGAAGTCCCTCTGAAATTTCAGTATGCTCTCGGTGACCCTGTAAATAGTCCTATTGCGTTGATCAAGGCTTTTTGTTAACTCTATTGCCTTTCTCAACTTGTCGCGCAGAAAGTCGCGCTCCTCTTTGGATAAAAGCTCCTTGTTACTTAATAGCTTCCTGTAATGGCCGTTGATAGTCAATCTTGGAATGCCCTCATCATTTATGATTATACGGTAATCTCCATCAACCCTTTCAATAAATACATCAGGAGTTATATAGCTTATCTCTGCACCAGAGAACTGTCTGCCCGGCCTTGGTTCGAGCCTCTCAATAACAGCCATTGCAGCCATGACCTCCTCAAGGGATATTCCATATTTCTTTGCTATGAGTTGATGCTTCTTGTTTTGAATGTCCTGCAGGTGTTCTTTAATTATGTTTTCAGCAATTGTGCCCTTTAAGCCCAGATATTCTACCTGCAGCAAAAGGCATTCCTTAAGATCCCTTGCTGCTACTCCTGGAGGATCAAAGGACTGAACCAGTCTTATTGCCTCTTCAACCATTGCAACGTCAACATTAAATAAAAGGGCTATCTCTTGCACTGGCACCCTGAGATATCCGTCTTCGTCAAGATTTGCAATAACACCTTCGGCTACCTTTTTAATAGATTCATTGCCATAGGATAGACGTAGCTGCCAAAGGAGATGTTCATAAAGGTCTGACTTCTTTGCATAAAAGGCATCATAGGATGGCATCTCTTCGTTATTATCAAAACCAAAATATCCGAGGTCTCTGCCATCGCTTCCCCTGTCCTCAAAATACTCCTCAGTGCCGAAGGCAAACATCCTCTCATAGTCAATCTCTGAATCCTCATTGAAGGTAATCTCTTCAGAAGCAGCATGGTCATTCTCATTCTCAACAGGGGCCTCGTTCTCATATACCTCTGTGTTTTCTTCAAGGAAGGGGTTTTCCATGAGTTCCATGTTAATCGCCTGTGAAAGCTCAAGCTGCGTATGCTGCAATAATTTAATGGCAAGCTGCAGCTGTGGCGTAAGCACAAGCCTCTGGGAAAGCCTAAGATCTAACCTGTTTTCAAGCGCCATTAAAGCCTAAACTCCTCTCCAAGATAGGCTGCTCTTACTGCGTCATTGTTTACTATATCCTCTGAAGTCCCCTGAGCAAGGACAATGCCATCATTGATGATATATGCCCTATCAGTAATTGAAAGGGTATCTCTGACATTGTGATCTGTTATGAGTATCCCTATACCTTTTGCTTTCAGATAGACAAGCATCTTTTTTAGCTCATTGATCGCAATAGGATCAATACCCGCAAAGGGCTCGTCAAAAAGCATGAATTTTGGCTCTAAGGCAATAGCCCTAGCTATTTCTGCCCTTCTCCTTTCTCCCCCAGAGAGCCTATATCCATCTCGTTCTGAAAAAGCGCCAAGGTTAAACTCTTCTATAATACGCTCCACCCTTTGCATCAATGTAGTTTTCTCAAGATTGCTTGATAGCTCAAGCACTGCTATAAGGTTTTCCCTAACCGTGAGTTTCCTAAAGATAGAAGGCTCCTGAGGTAGATACCCTATCCCCTTTCTCGCCCTTATATACATAGGAAGCCCCTTGATGCTTTCATTATTTAATGCTATCTCGCCTCTATCAGGACTAAGCATCCCAACAATCATATAAAAAGTAGTTGTCTTGCCTGCACCGTTAGGGCCTAAAAGCCCCACTATCTGCCCAGAGCTGACCTCTATTTCTACATCCTTCACTACATACCTTTTGCCGTAGGATTTTGACAGCCCCCTTGTGCTTAAAGTCACTGCAACCTCAGGGATTTTTGCTCGCCAGTAACGATGAAAACCTTACTATCCTCAACAACAGAACGGTCTTCTTTTATATAATAGGTCATCTTTGTGCCTGTAACAATATTGCTGCCTTCAGCAGCCCTTGGGTCGCCTAAAAAGATTATCTTCTCTTCTGGTTCCATTAAATAAACAGCGCTCTGGGAGGTCAAAATAGCCTTGTCTTTAATCAATCTCACATTGCCCTGTGCCTCTATCTTTTTTATGCTGCTCCCTGCATCCTCTTCGGCATAATAAATCTTCATCCTATCAGCCTGAAGATGAATCTCCCCCCTCTTTGCATGGACAGAACCCTCAAAAAGGGCTGTCTTTTCCTTATTATCGGCCGTCAACATCTTGGCAGTTATAGTCACCTTGCCTTTGCCAACGAGGCCCTTTCCATCCTCTGCGGCCCATGCTATTGATACCAAAAGACAACAGACAAGAAGAATACATATCCTAAAAAAATTACATGCCATGGAAAACCGCCTTTACATTTTTATTTAAAATTGCCCTGTCTTCTGAGGCATACAGATCATCGCCCTGAACCTCAAAGCCCTTTCCAGTGATCCTAATATCCTTTTCAGCCACAAGAGCGCCTTTAACTGCGTCCCAGTAAAGCCTCTTGCCAACAATTTCATAATCCTTAGAATAGGCCTTTATCTCACCGGGCACACTAAAATTTTTGCTATTTAGGCTATAAAACGCTACCTCAGTCCTTAGGATAAACTCCTTATCGGGCATAAGTATACTGACACCCTCAAGTTTTATATCCTCAGTGTTTAAATGCCATGCCTTGCTTGCAGTCAGCCTCCATTTAAGCTGCCCTGCCTTCCTTTGTTCAATAACCACATCCTCCATAAAGGCGTTTGCTCCAAAGGCAATAGAGGGCTTAAAATCGCTCTCATCAGTGGTCATCAAAAAAAAGGAGACACCCAAAAACAATACAACTACAAGGGGAAACACCAATTTTCTCATTCAAGAATTGTAACATACAAAGGAGAGGTTGTAAAGATGCAATTAGTATGCCATTTATTGATAAGGGGGTTTATGATTCCTCCCTGTCCCTTAGTAAATGAATCTGTCCCTGCTATGTAAAAAAGCCCTCCCCGCATCACCCTTTCTAACTATATCAACCAGGGCTCTGATATCACGGAAAGTATATATGATTGAGCAGCCCTAGAAGCCATTAATAAATCCTCTCTATCTATGCCCTTTTCATTCCTTTCTCGGATAATATTACTTACCGACCTTAGCTCAAAAAAGGGCAGATTGCAATAAGCGGCTACCTGTGCAATAGCGGCGCCTTCCATATTCTCACAAATGCAGCCATATTGCCCTTCCAACAAACAAGCCTTTTGTAATGACCCTGTGCATGTTGATAGAGTCACAAAGGTGCCCTCTCTTAGATTGCCTCTTAAAAAAGAAGGGATAAAGGTATCGTAAGCATTAAAATAAAGCCTCTCTTGATAGACAGCCAAGGGCAGCCCTAAGGATTCAACGGACACAAAATCTCCTCTGGCTGTAATTAGACCCTCATCGGTGTAGATCTCCCTGTCGGCTACTGCCAAGTCACCTATGTTGAGTCCCGAGGACGGATATGCCCCTGCTATGCCTATGTTGATGAACACTGAGGGTGAGTATCTATAAACCAATATTCCTGCGGCATGGGCTGCATTTGCCTTGCCAATACCGCAGATTACTATTACTACGGGCACACCCTTTATATATCCCTTATAAAAAAACTTGCCTTGAATCTGCTCCTTTTCGGCATTTTCAAGGCAATTGATGACCCTGTCACCCTCTAACAGGGTAGGTATCAGTAGTCCAAGGGGCTGTTCAGTCCTTTTGCTCAGGCTCTCTTTCCTCCAGTTGATAATCCACATTGACAATCATATCTTTTCTGAGAGAATTATACACAGAGCAGTATTTCTCATGGGATAGCGAGATAGCTCTTTTGATCTTTCTAGTATCCATATCCTTGCCTGCTATTAGCAACATCATGTCAATCTTCTTAAAATACTGGGGAGGTGTGGGATTTCTTTCGCCTGTAATCTTTATTGTAAAATCCGCAAGCCTTACCTTCATTTTTTGAAGAAACATAACTACGTCAATCCCCATACACGCTGCAAGGCTCAACAAAAGTGCATCTGTGGGTTTACAGCCCCACTGCACATTGCCGTCAAACTCAATCTCATAGCCCTCACCGCTCCTGCCTACAAAGATGAGATCCTTTTCCCACTGAAGGGTCCCTTTTACCAAGGGATTAACCTTTTCCTTATAGCCTGTAAGATTTTGCTGCAGCTCTTCCTCATCGCTCATAAATTAACCTCCTAATTGATTATGTTCGGTATTCTGCGTTGACCTTTACATAACCTTCAGTAAGGTCACAGGTTAGTATCTTACTGCTTGCCCTGCCTACCTTAAGGTCAACTAACAACTGAATCTCCCTTGACTGTTGCATGCTCCTCTGCGCTTCAATGTCACTGCCTGTGGCAAGGCCGCAAGAGGCAACCATAATCCCGTTAATGGAAATGTCTATCCTATTTGGTTTTAGGGCTATCCCTGAATAACCCAAAGCTGCCATGATTCTACCCCAATTTGCATCATTTCCATAAAGGGCGGTCTTAACAAGCATAGAATTGGCTATAGAAAGGGCAGCCCTCTTTGCCTCTGATTCATTGCGGGCATTCTTTAAATGGACAGTGATAAACTTTGTTGCCCCCTCTCCATCTTTCACGATCATCGATGCAAGCTCGAAACATACCTCTGACAATGCCTGGGCAAAGATGTTATAGGCATGACTATTGGTCTTGATCAAATCATTTTTAGCCATTGCATTTGCAAAGGCAAGCACAGTGTCGTTTGTTGACCTGTCGCCGTCAATGGTAATACTGTTGAAGGAATGTCTAACCGCATACCTTAATGCCCTGTCAAGAGATTCCTTTGAAATGTTGGCATCGGTAAGTATAAAACCCAGCATTGTAGCCATGTCAGGGCATATCATGCCTGCACCCTTTGCAATCCCTGCAATGGTCACCCTTGAGCCGCATATATCAATAACCCTTGAAGACACCTTCTTAAAGGTATCGGTAGTCATTATTGCCTCTGCCACAAGGTCTAATCCCTTATGGGATAGTGTATGGGCAAGATTTGGGATACAAGGCCTTATACGGTCCATAGGCATAGGGGTCCCTATGACTCCTGTAGAGCATATATATACGGATCGTTTATTGATATTTAACGTCTTAGCAACAATATCTGTCATCTCCTCAGCGTCTTTCATGCCCTGAGTGCCTGTGCACGCATTTGCATTGCCGCTGTTTATGATAATTGCCCTTCCACGAGAAGACTTGATTCTTTTCATATCAACCAGCACAGGGGCTGCCTTGACTGTGTTTGTTGTGAACAGTCCTGATACGACAGATTCTGCTTCAGATACAATCAGGGCAAGGTCCTTTCTGCCTCCCCTTTTTATGGCAGCCTCGGCAACAGAAAACAAAAAGCCCTTAGGTATGTTAATCTTCACGGGAAAAGCCCTATCTGCTTGAGCCCTGTAGTCTCCTCAAGGCCCATCATGATGTTCATATTTTGGACTGCCTGACCTGAGGCGCCCTTGACAAGGTTGTCTATAACTGACACCACTATGAGGGTATTAACTAAGGGATCAACTGTTACTGAGAGCATACAATAATTACTGCCTCTAACATCCTTCAAATCAGGAAAACAACCCTTGTCAAGCACACGTACAAAGGGCTCTTCTTTATATGCCTCCCTGTATAGCTCCATCACCCCATCTGTGTTTATATCCCCTTTTAGAGGGCAATATATTGTTGAAAGTATTCCCCTATCAATTGGCAAAAGGTGGGGGGTAAAATTTATCCTTATCTTTGACCCATGAATAATAGAGAGTTCTTGTTCTATCTCAGGTCTGTGCCTATGGGTAGCAATCCCGTATGCCCTAAAACCCTCATTAACCTCACAACAGGCAAGGGCAATCTCAGCCTTCCTACCAGCGCCGGAGGCTCCTGATTTTGAATCTACTACTATGCCTTGCTCACTTATAATCCCCTCTCTCAGGGCAGGCATTAAGCCCAATATTGCGCTTGTTGGATAGCAGCCAGGGTTGGCTATGAGCGAAGCATCCTTGATTTTCTCTCTATACAACTCCGGCAGCCCATAAACAGCCTTAGCCAATGCCTCTGGAAACCTATGGGGTGTCTTATACCAATGCTCATAAACACTGCTGTCTCTTAAGCGGAAATCTGCAGAGAGGTCTATCACCTTTTTATGGTGGGAATAGAAAAAATCCACTGCCTCTTGAGAAGCGCTATGGGGAAGGGCTAGGAAAAACATATCTGCCCTTTCAAGCAATGCCTCTTTGCAAAGGGGTTCAAAAAAGAATCTATCTAAGGGGAAAAGGTGGGGATAGAGATCAGATACCCGTTTGCCTGCAGACTGCTCCGAGGTAACTGCGGTTATATCAACTTGGGGATGCAAGGAGAGAATCCTGAGCAGTTCAGCCCCAGTATATCCACTTGCCCCACAAATCGCCGTCTTTATCATATTCGTTCAAATTATAAAGGCTCGTTTTTATAACGAGCCTTATAAGGATATCTAAGGTCCTTTACAAATAACAAATAACTACCTTTTAGAGAACTGGAATCTTCTTCTTGCCCCGCTCTGACCGTATTTCTTTCTTTCAACCTCTCTTGGGTCTCTTGTAAGAAGTCCGTCTTTTTTGAGCTTACTCTTAAATTCATTATCAAGGGCTACTAAGGCCCTGGCTATTCCGTGCCTTAAGGCGCCTGCCTGTCCACTTAACCCGCCCCCATTGACCCTTGCTATAATGTCATATTTACCTACAGTCCCGGTCACATGCAGTGGCTGTCTTATTATCATTTTAAGGGTCTCCCGTGGGAAATAGGTCTCATAATCTTTGCTGTTTACTATAATATTGCCCTTACCTGATTTAATAACCACTTGAGCGACCGATCGCTTCCTCCGTCCTGTAGCACCGTACTTTATTGCAGCCATATCAATATCTCTCCCTTATTGTCTTATCTTTAACTCTTGGGGATTCTGAGCCCCATGAGGATGTGCCTCACCCTTATAAACCTTAAGTTTCTTAATGAGCTCCCTACCCAGTCTATTCTTTGGCAACATACCCCGCACAGCATGTGTTATAACCGTTTCAGGGCTCTTACTGAGTTTCTCCTGCAGGGTTGCCTCTCTTATGCCCCCGATGTATCCGGAGTGACGGTAATATATCTTTTGCCTTAGTTTATTGCCTGTAACTCTAACCTTCTCCGCATTAACTACCACTACAAAATCGCCAGTATCAGCATTTGGAGTAAATACAGGCTTGTTCTTCCCTCTTAGGCACACCGCTATCTGAGCAGCCATCCTGCCTAATATCAAATCTTTAGCATCAACCACATACCAATTGCGGTTTGCCTCATCTCTTTTCATAAACCTTGTCTTCATCATCACACCTTCCCTTATTGTTAAAAAATACTTCAAAAAACAAGAAGATTATAATAAGGAAAGGGAGTTAAATTGTCAAGCTTGTTTTCTTCCTCCTTAAATTGCCCATAGGAGTAAGAGGGTGTGCTGAAGGGGCCTTATTGCCACACCTTTTTACGAGACCTCTGTACCTTCACAGATAATGCCAAACTAATCACCTCTTGGTGACTGAATGACCTATGGCCCTTTTTAATAAACCCTGTGGCAGTATAAGGGCTTTCAGGCATGCCCTCTTGCTCCTACAGGTTTCTATCGGCATTTGGGATCCTTCATGCAAATACACTTCATCAAATCGCTATGGCATCTCAGAGAAGACATCTGAAGTATGTAACGAGCATTGCCTATTAGGGTTTTAAAAAAGGACAAAGGGTTCATCCCTTTCATTACCTCTGCAGAACCTCCTTTACATATCTACAAGAGGTTATAAAATACCCACCCTTACCCTTTAACCACAATAACCACTCTCTAAGGCCTTGCAGCATATCGCTGCCAGAGCGCTTCTTGATGTAAAAGGGCAGATCAAAACCGCTTATATCAGCAAACTCCCAGGGGTGAAAATAGATATTAAGGTATCCATCGTACTTTACAGTCCATGCCGTGAGCATTTTATATATCCCCTGGGGGATATTTTTAAAGGTCAACCAAAATAAAGGGAATCTTATAATAGGGCTAACGGAGATTGGCAGATTCCAGAGATTGCCAGTTTTAAAGGGCAGCCTTGGCTTAAATAGATTCATGTATCTACCGGGAAGCCAGAGGGGGTTTAAAGAGGAGTCATAGTGAAACCCAGCATCTATAAGCGTCTCTGGCTCAATGGTCTCCAATCTTGGCTGCCGGTGTCCTACTATCTCCTTCCCTGTGACATCCTCAATCTCTTTCTTTGCCCTCTTTAAATCACCCTCAGAGTTCTTGCTGTGATAGTAGCCGTGGCAGGCTATCTCGTGCCTATCCGATAGAGATTGGATAAAGCCTCTATGGCCCATTGCAAAATGGGCAGTAGTAAAGCATGTGGTTGTAATGTCTAAGCTGTCAAGTATCTCCAGGACCTTAAGAAGTCCCCTTAAGGACAACTCAAGGGCTTCCCTGTCACTTATATTAAGGCCATACTCTCTTGGTAGGTCAAACTCCTCCACATCAATACTTAGAAGAATTGGATTAGTCATATCTCCCTAAAAGGTCTTTAAATCTCACGCTCAGGAGATCCATGAACATCCTGATAGAGTCCTTTGACAGCTTTATCTTACAGGTCTTATAGTTGTGAGAGTCTGCTTCCTTAACAGGTATCTCTTTAAGGGCAAACCCGTACTTCTTAGATAGAAACAACACCTCTGGGTCAAAGCCAAACCCAGGGATGCTCATCTTTGGAAACACCCTTTTCACTACCTCCCTTCGAAATCCCTTAAAACCAGCCTGAGTATCCCTATAGGGCAATCCAAGGGTAAGCCTCATAAGCCTGTTGTAGCCCTCTCCAAGGATGTGTCTGAGTAGATTTGGCCTCCTCTTCCTGTCTAATAATTTTCTTGAGCCAATTACCACATCAAAACCTGAGAGTTCGGATTCCAAAACCTCAATCATTTCCAGTGGATAAGCAAGGTCACTGTCAGTGAAACAGTAGTATTGTGCATCTACCGAATCAAAACCAAAGCGCACTGCAAAACCCTTTCCCCTGTTTGGGCTATAGCCAACAACAGCTACATTGTCAATACCAGCTAAAGCCTCCTTTAGGACATAGGCTGTGCGGTCCGTAGATCCGTCATCTACAAAAAGGAAGTAATAATCTAATCTCTTGGATGCAAAGGCAGTTACCTCTTTAACCACTGACTGAATGCGGTCTCCTTCGTTATATACAGGCAGTATTACTGCTAAGTTATAGGCGCTTGTACTCAATCTAATTAATTGCCCCTGCAGTGCCTGAACATCAAGACTATTGCTGCCCCATAGAGGATAAGGGTTGACATGAGCACTAAACCAAAGTCCCTTAAGAACCAAAATACTCCGCCTATAGCAGTAAGCACATGACCTATGATTAGAAACCAAAATACCAAGTTCCATCTCAGAGGAATATTGCTATAACCATTGTCCTTCCAAATCACAAACAACATTACTGACACAAGGGGAATAAGCATCGATATGTAGTGAGGATGAAAGACAGGACTTACAATACACATCAACAATCCCAGTTGACCCAAAAACAGAACCTCACAGGAGGAAGAACTGACAGCCCCAGAAATGAGTCTTTGACCCCTCCACCGAGCAGCGATTAATGTTAAAAGGGTAAGCAGTAAACCCAATACCCAATGCGTCCAACGGACTATTGGCACAGCCTCCCTCGGTCTTGTGAACCGATCGGGGTTTATAATGTTGTGTATAATGGTCATAGGTGAGTTGCTGTCGGTGCATGTTATACAGGTAAGTTCTCCCCCTCTGATATTCTCTGTCTCTCCTTTTATGCCGGCCTGGAGCACCTCAGCATAAAAGGTCCTGTATGAGTCAATAGTTTTATCTATGCCCATGAACATCATAGGGATTATTAACAACGTTATTAAGGCTCCCATCATCCCTCCAGCAATCATCCTCCAGTCTCTTCTCCACAGTGGCATCAGAAATATGAAGGCAGGGATTACCTTTATTGCAGAGGCTGCGGACAACCATAAACCAGCCCTAAACCTATGACCTTTGAGGATAGAGGCTGCCATGCCGCACAGCAGAAAGGCTATTATGAGGCCTGTCTGTCCCCGCATCTGGGATCTGCCAATAGCTGGCATGAGAACCAAAAAAGGCAGCAGTCTTAGAGCCCACCATCGTTGTGAAAGGGGATGAGGATTTCTAAGGGATGGTATTGTTGAGGTCTGCTCCAGTGCCTTTGCAAGGATATGGCATCCCCACAATCCAAGACCCATAGTTAAGGCATACCATAAACCCACAGTAAACCCATAGGGCAGATAACCTGTCCTATCAATACCCTTTGGCGGGTCAGCCAGTGGCGTTAAGATAATTGCAAAAAAAGGGGGATATACATAATGCCAGCCATTATCATCGGAGATGCTGTATATATCTCCCCCTGTTCTGACCGCATAGGCTGCCCTTAGATATACGCCAAGGTCGGTCATCGGTCTCTTCAGGAAAGCGCCTCTCAGCTCCACCCAGGCGCCAAAAAGTATTATTAGCAACAACAAGCAGGCAATTGCAGCCCTTTGTCTTGCTGTTAGAGGCGCATCAGGATTTGAAAACATGTAGCATCATTAGTGTCAGCATTATATTAACGGTAATCACAATAGTGCATATCCTCAACCGTTATACCCATCTTTTGCAAAAGCATAATTAAGAGGGATTCCTTTAGAACTGTTCCTTGAGTTGTATTATTTGGTCCCTCTTTTGCCCCGTGGATACAATCTGCACTGGAACATTCAAAAACCTCTCTATTGCAGATATGTATTTTTTGGCATTCTTAGGCAGCCTGTCATAATCGTTGATACCTGAGGTGTCATCATCCCAACCTTCAAACTCCTCATATACAGGCTCGCAACCTTGCAATATCTCATTTTCATAGGGGAAGGACCCTAAGAGCTTATCCCTATACTTGTAGTCTGTGGCAATCCTCAGTGGGTTTATACCGTCAAGTATATCAAGTTTTGTGAGGGCAATACCTGTAAGCCCATTTACCATTACAGAATATCTGAGAGCCACCGCATCAAGCCATCCGCACCTTCTTGGCCTCCCAGTAGTTGCACCAAACTCACCACCCTTTTGCTGTATCCTTTCCCCTAATGCATCCTTCAATTCAGTAGGGAAGGGGCCACTTCCCACCCTTGTAGTGTATGCCTTTACCACACCGAGCACCTTGTTAATCTTTGAAGGAGGCAAACCAAGACCTGTGCATGCCCCGCCGGATATGGTATTAGATGAGGTTACAAAGGGGTAGGTACCATGGTCAATATCAAGCAGTGTGCCCTGTGCCCCCTCAAGGAGTATCTTATCCCCCCTGTCATAGGCGTTATTTATTAGGCTAACGGTGTCAGTAATAAAGGGCGATAATCTCCCTGCGAAAGACCTGTATTGATTCAACAGATCAGCAGGACTTATCTGCTCAGCCCCATAGTAATTTTTTAGCATGAAGTTTATCCTGTCAATATTGAATTCCACAGCCCTTTGAAGGGTTTCCAAGGATAAAAGGTCCACAGCCCTTATTCCGTATCTTGCAATCTTATCAGCATAGGTAGGTCCTATTCCCCTTCCAGTAGTGCCTATCTTTCCAGAGCCCTTCTTTATCTCCGATGCCTTGTCTAAAGCCACATGGTAGGGCATTATGATATGGGCATTCTTTGCGATAAACAGGTTTCCTGAGACATCTATGCCCCTATTCTTTAGATCATCAATCTCCTTGATCAATGCCTGTGGGTCTATCACAACCCCATTGCCGATTATACATTTCTTGCCACCATGGAGAGCGCCCGAAGGAATTAGATGCAAGATGTATTTGTTATCGCCTATAACCACCGTATGACCTGCATTGTTGCCACCCTGATAACGAGCCACTATATCAGCCCTTTCGGTCAAAAAGTCCACCACCTTGCCCTTGCCCTCATCTCCCCATTGGGAACCTACGATTAACACTGTTGACATTTATTCTTCCCCTGTATTGAGTTTATTGAGATTACATACAACTTGCCTTATGTTAAGCTACTAAAGCGCTATCACCTTCACATCTAAGATATTAGGGAGTTCCTTGATCTCCTCGATGACAGAATCTGGAGCAGGCACATCAATGTTAACCACCGAGATAGCCATGCCCCCAGCCCTCTTTCTGCCAAAGTGCATACGGGCAATGTTTATGTTGTTTCTACCCATGAGGGTGCCTATATTGCCGATGACACCGGGTTTGTCATTGTTATGCATAAGCAGCATATTGCCCTCAGGCACTATCTCAACGGTAAACTCGTTTATTTTAACTATTCTGGGCTCCTTTTTCCCAAAAAGGGTGCCCGAAACCACTACAGTCTTTTCAGGAGACTTGACCTGCACCGATACCATATTCCTGTAATCTCCTGCATCTGCGCTCCTTAGCTCTCTAACCTCAATACCCCGTTCCTTTGCTATGTAAGGGGCATTAACGAAGTTCACATTCTCATGAAGCATAGGAGTAAGGATTCCCTTAAGGGCAGCAATCGTCAGAGGCGATGTATTTAAAGTAGATGCCTCACCCCTGTATTCAATGGTAACCTCTGTAACGCCTCCCTCAGATATCTGGGCAGCAAATCCCCCAACCTTCTCTGCCAGCACAATAAAAGGCTGCAATGCCGATACCTGATCTGCAGGGATTGAAGGGAAATTGACCGCATTTCTGATGGTCCCACTAACGAGAAAATCAGATACCTGCTCTGCTATAGCAATGGCAACCTTCTCCTGTGCCTCCTTTGTGGATGCCCCTAAATGGGGGGTGCAGACTACCTTTTCATGCCCAACAAGGGGATTATTAACAGGTGGCTCAACCTCAAATACATCAAGGGCTGCCCCAGCGATCTTTCCGCTATTAAGTCCTTCAAGCAATGCCTGCTCGTTGATAATGCCTCCCCTGGCGCAATTAATTATGTAAACTCCCTCTTTTAAGTCCTTGAGGTTTTTTAGGTTTATAATATTTCTGGTCTCGTTCGTAAGAGGTGTATGCACCGTTATGAAATCAGACCTCCTTATGAGCTGAGGGATGTCAACCCTTTCAACGCCCATGCTCTTTGCCTTCTCATCACTTAAAAAGGGGTCGTAGGCTATAACATACATCCCCAATCCGTGCGCCCTTTTTGCCACCTCTGTCCCAATATTACCAAGTCCAAGCACGCCAAGGGTCTTGTTGAAAAGCTCAGTGCCCATAAATAACTTCTTCTCCCACCTTCCAGCATTCATTGACATATAGGCTTGGGGTATCTTTCTGGCTGCTGCAAACATGAGGGCTATGGTGTGTTCTGCTGTGGTAATGGTATTGCCACCGGGTGTGTTCATCACTACTATCCCACGCTTTGAAGCAGCCACCCTGTCCACATTGTCCAACCCAGAGCCAGCCCTGCCGATTACCTTTAGGTTTTCCGCTGCATCAATTATCTCAGCGGTCACCTTTGTCGCGCTTCTTATAATCAAGGCATTGTAATCCCTGATGATCTCCCTCAATTCCTCCGACTTCAAACCTGTTTTAACATCTACTGTAAGACCTGCCCGTTTTAATATGTCCACACCCCTTGTTGAGATGTTATCACTAACAAGCACTTTCATAAATAAATGTCTCCTTTATTGACCTTTGATTTATTTTGTTTATTTCCCAGTTTGTTTATTTTATATTGTTCTAACATTCACTTACAGCACATTTTCCAAAAAATTATTGACCTTAAAATATAGACTACATCATCAACAACTCTTCGGCCTTTGCCACACCTTTGCCTAAGGCAACAGGATAGCCCAATCCTCTTAGCGCCATCTCCAAGGAGGCAATGCCTACAATGACATCAAAGGTGTCTGCATAGCCTAAATGGGCTAACCTATAGATCTTACCCTTTGCCTTATCCTGTCCGCCTGCACCAGTAACACCATATTTTTCTCGGAGTGTCTTATACACCACCTGACCATCAATACCTTCGGGCATCATAATGGCAGTGACACTATTGCTTGGCGATTCCTTTGAATAGAGGCTTAGTCCCATTGCCTTGACAGCCTCTCTTGTGGCATGGGCAAGCCTTAAATGACGTGCAAAGACCCTTTCTAATCCCTCCTCCTGTAGCATCTTTATAGCCTCATTTAAGCCTATGATTAGTGAGACAGGTGATGAGAAGTTTGTCTGATTTTTTATTAAATTCTCCCTCTCCCTTTTGAGATTAAAATAAAAACGGGGGAGCCTTGACCTTTCATTTGCCTTCCATGCCTTATCGCTGATGCTCACAAAAGATAATCCAGCAGGCAACATCAAGCCTTTCTGAGAACCACCAACCATGATGTCAATGCCCCACTCATCGGTCTTTAAATCATGGGCAACAAGGGCGCTGATGGCATCTACTATTAGGAGGGTATTGTCAAAGCGTCTTACGACTTTTGCTATTGCCTCCACATCATAATAGACACCTGTAGAGGTCTCCACTGCCTGAATGAATACCCCCTTAATGTCTGGTTCAGCCTTCAGAGCAGATTCAATGTCAGAGGGTTTTACTGAATATCCCCATTCAATCACTATTTCCTTTACCTTTAACCCGTAGGTCTGACATATCTTTGTCCATCTCTCGCCAAACTTGCCACCATTTATCACAAGGACTTTATCTCCAGCACTAAAGAAGTTTGTCACAGCTCCTACCATACCTCCCGTGCCTGAGGAGCATAAAATCAAAACATCATTCTTTGTCTGAAAGAGCCACTTTAAGCCCTCCCTTGCAGATTCAAGGATAGGCAAAAAGTCAGGTGCCCTGTGGTGAATCATAGGTTGAGCCATACTCAAAAGCACATTTGAAGGCACAGGTGTAGGTCCTGGTGCTAAGAGATATTTTTTTGCCATTTTTTTAGATCTCCTTATATGTTAGTTTCAAAAATTCAAGGGCATTCTAAAACGGTTAAGAGGATGAGTATGATAATATACAAATCTGTCTTTTTAAAAACAACCTGCTCAAATGTATTACCACAACCTTGGGGCGTAAGGAGAATTATTTCATTGCCTCAATGAAATAACCTACTCCCCTCATGGTTTTTAAATAGGTTGGATTATTGGGGTCTTCCTCTATCTTTGTCCTGAGCCTTCTTATGTGCACATCAACAGTTCTTGGTTCCACATATACATCATTGCCCCAGACGGCATCTAAAAGGTGGTCCCTGCTATATATCTTATTGGCTCTCTCAGCAAGATAAACCAGAAGTCTAAACTCTGTGGCACTCAACTTTATCTGCCTTTCGCCGACAGTAACCGTATATTTCTCTCTGTCTATGTACATATCCTTAATTCTTATGGGGTGTTTTGAGTCGGACACCCCCTCAATAGCAGCACCTTTACTGGATTCAACCCTTCTGAGCACTGCCTTTGCCCTTGCAACAAGCTCCCTTGTGCTGAAGGGCTTTGTTATGTAATCGTCGGCTCCCATCTCTAAGCCGAGCACCTTATCAACCTCCTCACCCTTTGCAGTAAGCATAATTACGGGCAATTCGGCAGTGGCAGGCTGTTTCCTTATTATCCTGCACAATTCTATACCCTGCAATCCTGGCAGCATCAGATCTAATATAATGAGGTCATAACTGTTTGTCCTTATCTTATTAAGCGCAGTCTCCCCATCCAGAGAGGAATCAACCTCAAACCCTTCCTTTTTGAGATTGTATGAAACAATCTCAACAATGTCTGCCTCATCATCAATCACGAGTATCTTCTTCATCTAAATCCTCCGTGAGGTCTAATTCTATTTGTTATTCTTCAGAACCGCCCTTATATCCTCAAGGGCCACTGCCTTTGTGATCTTTACCTCGCCTACCGATAGAGGAGTTATTACTGTTATCTTGCCTGATTCTGTTTTTTTATCAAGCCTCATGTGATTCAATAGTCTCTCCACATCCATCCCCCCCGGCAGAGATGCAGGTAGTCCATAAGCCTCTATTAAGGCAGATATACGAACTGCCTCATCCTCTGGAAGCACTCCTATCCGCCTTGCCAGTTGTGCCTCTAAAGCCATGCCAATTGCCACTGCCTCTCCATGTTTATAGACAGAGTAGTCTGTTTCTGTTTCAATGGCATGACCTATTGTATGCCCGTAGTTTAATATTGCCCTCAACCCTACCTCTTTCTCGTCTAAGGCAACAACCTGAGCTTTGATGCTGCAAGAGGTCCTGATAATCTCTCTAAGGCAGGCAGGTTTTCTTTCTGATATGTCCTGCCTTTTATTTTCCAGATAGTTGAAGAATCTTGCATCGCTAATAATCCCGTATTTTATGACCTCTGCAATACCGCATCGGTACTCTCTCTCAGGCAATGAAAGCAGAGTGTCAGTATCAATTATCACTGCACAGGGTTGATGAAAGGTGCCGATCATGTTTTTCCCAAGGGAATGGTTTACCCCTGTCTTGCCGCCTACAGAACTGTCAACCTGCGCAAGCAGTGTTGTAGGAATCTGCACAAAAGGGATGCCTCTCATATAAATAGAGGCTGC
Source organism: uncultured bacterium (assembly GCA_937949555.1). Lineage (GTDB taxonomy): Bacteria > Nitrospirota > Thermodesulfovibrionia > Thermodesulfovibrionales > Dissulfurispiraceae > DUZI01. The sequence goes on from CALEDV010000029.1 coordinate 48,366, forward strand.
AAAGCCTGTTATATCACCAATCACACCACCTCCTAAGGCAAACAACATGGATTTTCTGTCTAATCCACAGCGGAGCATTGCTGTCAGTATGTGTTCTATCCATGTCAAGTCCTTGTATAGCTCGCCATCGGGTATTAGAATGGTATCGCAATGGATGTCTAAATGCCTTAAAAATGAAAGGACTCTCTCGCCGTAAAGGTTAAATACAGTGGGATTGCTGATAAGCATGTTTTTAGCAGAAAGGCAGAGATCAAAGGGCAGTCCCTTTGGGTTATCTAACAAACCGCTACCTATGTATATCTTATAGGCTCTGCTGCCAAGGTCAACTGTCAATGTATCCATTTGCGTACCAATTCTATCTGATGAGTTTTAATATATTATCCACCACCTGGGCAGGAGATAGTCCCTCTGTATTAACTATAAAATCTGCCCGCTGGTAATAAACCTTCCTTTCAGCCATCAGTTCTCTTATCCTCTGTAAAGGGTCATCAGTATTAAGAAGCGGCCTGTCCTTATTGTTCTTCACCCTTTCAAAGACTGTCTCAGCAGAGGCATCAAGACACACTATTATACCCTTCTCCCTGAGTTTGCTGACATTATCCTGTCTGATTACAGCACCCCCACCAGTGGATATAACCGTGTTAGATAACAATGAAGCTGCTCCGATTACCTCAGACTCCAGGTCCCTGAAAGCCTCTTCTCCCTGGGTCTTAAATATCTCGGTGATTGTCTTCTGAGAGACCCTCTCAATCTCTCTGTCTATGTCCAAATAGGCAAAACCGAGCCTTTTTGCAAGGTAACGTCCCACTGCAGTCTTCCCTGTTCCCATAAACCCTGTAAGAACTATATTCTTCATGTCTTTATTTCAAAAAAATAATGGAAAGCAAAACAAGCTGTGTTAGAATAAACCTAACATGCAACAGCGTTATTATAACCCAATTGTGCTTATTGTTTTCACATTATTGTTTGTCCTCTCACCTCTTATAGTTGAGCCACAAAAACTCGAAAGATTCAGGGTTACGGAGGTGCACGACGGAGACACAGTAAGCATAAGGGTAAGCTCTTTTGTGGGAATCCCCTTTAAAACTGAACGGGTCAGGCTCATTGGTATAGACGCGCCAGAACTCAAACAAGAACCCTGGGGAAGACATGCAAAGAGGCATCTAAAAAAACTACTAAGCGAGAATGATTGGGTGGTATCGGTGGAGTTTGACCTTGATAGAAGGGATAAATACAACAGACTGCTTGCATATCTATGGGGAAAAGACGGTTCTTTGTTGAATGAACAGATGATCTCCGCAGGACTTGCAACGCTTTATACTGTTCCGCCAAATGTAAAGTATGGAGACAGGTTGTGGCGGGCACAGAAGATTGCCCAACAACACAAAAGGGGTATCTGGGGCAAGTCAGGACTGAGGTTGACCCCTGAACAATGGCGTCATGCTAATCCCAGATAATCAGGAACTGTCTCTGTTTATATTTATAAAATAGTTTTTCGCATTACTATCCCCAGATTATCGTCAAAGGCCCTCAAGCTCAGGAAAAACTTTCCTTCTTCTCGCCTGCCTATAGGCAATTTTTTCTACAGACTGATTTCACTAAAGGGGCTATATCTACTGTATGCCCTAAATCAAAGGACAATGAGTGTGCTGGGCACAGCAATTGCTTAATTATTTTTTAAAAACTCTGGAGGTCCATTGATGAATATGCTTGTTTCAGCCTTAACCTTCTTCACAGCCATTGTATTAATTATGACCATATTTAGGGGCATAGGCATAGGAGTGCTTTTTAACTGGGAGGCCCTTGTGATTATCCTTGGAGGCACTGCATCAGGACTTATGATTGGCTATCCCATTGAAAAGTTGAAGGATACCTTTAATGGCATCCTCAAATCATTTAAAGATAGTTTTCAGCGGGAAAAGACCATCGAAAATATACTTTCCATAGCAAGGCTCTACAGGAAATCGGAGATTCGTAGCCTTGAGAAGTTAGCCTCTTGCATCGATGACAACTTCATGAAGTTGGGCGTCAATCTGCTTATAAACTATCACAAATCTGAGGACATCAGGGCAATAATGGAGAGAGAGTTAATCTCAAGGCTTATGAGCCTAAATAGTCATCAGAATGTGCTTAAGACGGCAGCCCGCCTTGCCCCTTCCTTGGGACTTGCAGGCACTGTTATCAGTCTTATAAAAATGTTTGGTCACATGACCACAGCAGAGGCGATGATGCCCCTTATGGCAGTGGCGCTTATGTCAACCTTTTACGGGGTGATTATTTCAAACCTTATCTTTATGCCCTTACATGCAAAGCTAAAGGACATTGCCGATGCCTCGGAAGAGGAGATGCTCACTATTATTGAGGGCATTACTGCCATCCACAAGGGACTTCATCCCCTTAAGATCGAGGAGATGCTTCGAGGCGGATGGATATATGAAAATGGCAAATACAATCAGGAGGAGAACCCCGAAAAAATATTAGCCGCAGAAACCTTGCTCAGGGGGAGGATATAATGCTGCACAGAGGCTTTAGAAGGCCTTCCCTCTTCCATAGGGGCGAAGACAATGAACAGAACTGGCTGATTACCTTGAGCGATTTTCTTACATTGCTGCTTGTTTTTTTTATATTCTTTTATATGATGAGCCGTGGAGGAGGCAAGGATAAACTCTTCCAGCAGGAGCAAAGACCTGCCTCTCAGGGGATACTTGAAAACAACAGCTACAACAGGGTCTCTATACTTTCAGAGGATTTAAACAATCTATTAAAGCGGAGTCATATCGATGCTAATGCCTCTGTTTTAACTGTCAATAACGAAGTGGTTGTAACATTGAAAGAGAAAATCCTCTTTAAACCAGCCGATGCAGCTCTCCTTACAGATTCTTATAGTGCCCTTGGGGCAATTGCCGAGATAATCAGGCAGAATGATGATTTAAAGGTAGAGATAGAGGGGCATACAGACAATGTGCCTATCAACAATAGATTTTATCCCTCCAACTGGGAACTCTCCATGGCAAGGGCAATCAGCGTGTTGAGATACTTCACTGAATATGAAGGCATAGAGGCATCAAGATTTTCTGTAAAGGGCAATGCAGACAACAGACCAATACAGGGCAATACAACGGAATCACAAAGGGCATCAAACAGACGCGTGGAGATAAGGCTGAAGACATAGCGATTAAAGGAGAAAACCAAGATGCACAACAATGTCTTCCTTTAATAAATAGTCCCCACCTTTTACTGTCCCTTCAACTCACGGCATGTTAATTCAGACAGGTGCTGGGGCCAACAGGAGGCGCTGTATAGGCTTTTTCCAATCCCATGCCATAGCCCCATCAATTAGGATTGCCTAAGAGTCAAGATAAAATGTATATTAATCAACTCGTGGACTGGGCAATAATCAGAGGCTATTCAGAGAAGTCTAAAAGAGATTGTTTAGTCCCTTAATTTTAATATCACCTAAGGAGCCAGATCATGATTACAGGGAAACCCTTGCTCACCACAGAGCAGATCAATCAGAAGGTTATAGAGCTCGCACATAGGATATCAGAAGACTACAAAGGCAAGGAGATAGTGCTTGTAGGACTGCTAAGGGGTGCATTCATGTTCTTCGCAGACCTTGCAAGAAACATCAAGGTGCCTTTAGTAATAGACTTCCTGACAGCCTCAAGCTATATGCAAACCACAACCAGCGGAGAGGTGAAGATCCACTGTGACATCCATGAGGATATAGAAAATAGACATGTAATTGTGGTGGATGACATCATAGACACAGGAATATCTCTCAACTTTATCAGAGAGAGACTGCTCCAGAAAAATCCTGCAAGCCTGAAGATCTGCGTATTACTTGACAAACAGGACAGGCGTATTGTTGATGTGCCTGTGGATTATAGGGGCTTTAATATTCCTGATGAGTTTGTAGTAGGCTACGGGCTTGACTATGAAAACAATTACAGGAATCTGCCTCACATCGCAATCTTTAAAAAGGCACACTAAGTGGGCCGTAAAGGAGGCCTTATGTATGAACTTATGATAGAGACTGGTTTTGCCTCAGCTCATCAACTGAGGGGCTACAAGGGTAAGTGCGAAAATCTCCATGGTCATAACTGGAGGGTGCAGGTATATGTCTCTGCACAACACCTAAACAACATAGATATTGCAATAGATTTTCATGAGCTAAAGAGGCTCACTGGAGAGATAGTCAACCAATTAGATCATAAGATGCTCAATCAGGTGTTTCCCTTTACAGAGATAAATCCTTCCTCCGAGAACATTGCAAAATGGATCTTTGACAGCCTAAAAAAGAGGCTCGGGGAGTATAATGGAATATCCCTATCGGCAGTAACCCTTTGGGAATCCGATACTGCCTCGGTTACCTATACTGAGGACTAATTAGGGGAATCTTCGTTGAACCAAGAACTCGCACAGGTCATAGTTGAGGCTGCCCTAAGACAAGGCGCTCAAGAGGCTGAGGTTTATATGCGCAGCAATAAAGGTTTCTCTGTGGGGGTCAAAGAACAACAGGTAGATTCAATAGAATCCTTCAAGACCTCTGGCTATGGGGTAAGGGTCATAAAAGATATGAGGGTGGGTTTTTCTTACTCCACAGACTTGCAGGATTACAAAAAGGTTGTAGGCAAGGCCATTGCCTCTTCTCTTTATGTAGATGCCCAAGACACAAACTCTCTGCCCGAGAGAGCTTATAATAACACCCCCATATACGTTGATGTTTTTGATCCTGAAATTGAGACCCTAAAGGAACAAGCAGCTATTGATTCAATACTTTATATGGAGTCCTGTGCCCTTGAAAACCCTTTAGTTAAGAAAATACGCAACGCTGAGGGGTCCTTTGGTCTTGCTGAAACCCTGATAGCAAACTCAAAGGGCGTATCCTGTTATTATCGCTCAAGCTCCGCCAGCGCAGAGATTATGCTCGCCGCAGAGAGGGACAAAGACAGCAGCGTTGGTATGGACTATCAATACTGCAGGCATATAAGAGACTTAGACTTTGGAGCCATCGGGAAAAGGGCAGCAGAAAGGGCATCTATGCTTTTAGGCGCTAAGAAGATAAATGGCTGCAGGGTCTTTGCACTCCTTGATAGTGCTGTGGTAGTGGATTTTTTAAAGATCCTATCTTCTTCTTTCATATCCGATTCTGTACAAAAGGGAAGATCCTTACTTGCAAACAAAATAGGCAGACCTGTCATTAGCCCTAAAGTTGATATAATAGACAGCGGCATTGTCAATAGGATGGTGGGAAGCAGCCCCTTTGATGCAGAGGGGGTATCCACAAGAGAGACCTGCCTGATTGAAGGGGGTGTGTTAAAGGGATACCTCTATAATTCACACACTGCAGCAAAGGATAATGTGAATTCCACAGGCAATGCCCGAAGATCCCGCTACAGTTCTATGCCCTTTGTGGGCATAAATAATCTATTGCTAAAGGCAACCAGTAGTGAGCCCGTATATTGTCTTGATGATATGATTACAAAAATGAAAAGGGGCATTTATGTGCTTGAAACTATAGGCATGCACACTGCTGATCCAGTTTCAGGAGACTTCTCAGTGGGTGTATCAGGGATATGGATTGAGGGAGGCGAAAGGGCATATCCCTTTAAAGAAACCCTTATATCAGGCAATATCCTTTCCTTTTTAAGCAGTATAGAACTCATTGGAGATGAGCATAGATTTTATGGTAACATGTCCACTCCATCAGTCTTGATAGCAGAAATTGATATGAGTGCATAAAGCAACCTTAGCTTCTTGCTTCAAATAAAGGAGGCATCAAAATGGATTATTTTTTTACAGAAGAACAGATTATGATTCGTGATTTGGCAAGACAGATCGCTGAAGAGAAGGTAGTCCCTGTAAGGGCAGAACTTGATGAAAAGAACGAGTATCCCAGTGAAATCATAAAGACCCTCGCTCAATCAGATATGTTTGCCCTTTTCATACCAGAGCAATACGGAGGACTTGGCAAGGGTTGCCTTGAACTTTGCATCGCCGTTGAAGAACTCTCCGCTGCCTGTCTCGGTGTTGCCACTACCTTTGCAGCAAATGCCTTGGGGACCTATCCCCTTTTGCTCTTTGGCAACGAGATGCAGAAGAATAAATACCTCCCAGATATTGCCACCGGCAAAAAAACCGTCGCCTTCGGACTAACAGAGGCCAATGCAGGCAGCGACGCAGGAGGCATTCAGACCACTGCTAAATTGGAGGGCAATGAATATGTGCTTAACGGAACGAAGCAGTGGATTACCAATGGAGGAGAGGCCGATATATACACCATAATTGCAATGACCGACAAGACAAAGGGCCCAAGAGGCGCCTCAGCCTTTGTTGTGGAAAAGGGTGTTCCGGGTTTTACCTTTGGTAAGAAGGAAGACAAGATGGGCATTAGAGCCTCAGCAACGAGGGAGTTAATATTTGACAACTGCAGGATTCCAAAGGAGAACCTGATTGCCAAAGAAGGGGTAGGCTTCTTGGTGGCTATGAAGACCCTTGACCAAGCAAGGGCAGGCGTTGCGGCTCAGGGGGTAGGGCTTGCGCAGGGGGCATTTAATGAAGCCGTAAGCTTCGCACGCAAGAGGGTGCAGTTTGGTCATCCTATAATAAGTTTCCAGGCAATACAGCACATGCTTGCGGATATGGCTATACAGATAGAGGCAGCAAGGGCGCTAACCTATGCAGTGGCAAGGTTCATTGACAGCGGGGCAAAGGATGTGTCAAAGGAATCGGCTATGGCAAAGACTCTTGCTACCGATGTGGCTATGAAGGTGACCACTGATGCTGTGCAGGTAATGGGCGGGGCAGGATACATGAAGGAATATCCTGTGGAAAAGATGATGAGAGACGCCAAAATACTACAGATCTATGAAGGGACAAACCAGATTCAAAGAAATGTGATTGGGCAAGCGATCATTAAAGAAGCGGTAAAAAACAAGGGATGACATAGAGTAGGGTCTTTAGGGTGCCCTTGATATAAGTACTCTTCAGTTGAGCAACAGAGAATGTCCTAATCTTTTCTCTTGTCAATCTTATAACACCCTCCACCGCTCGTCTTTGCGTACTTTTTCATCTCTGAAGCCACCTCTGCCATCTCCCCATAGTGGCTGAAACCTCTGAATTGGTTTTGTGCAATGCCAATAGACAAACCCATGATCGGAAATTTCTTTCTTATTCCTTCTCTGTCAACGGAGTCGATACATTTCTTTGTCCTGTCCTCCCCATCATAAAAGGTCTGCACAATCCTCCCAAAGGTATCTATTATCTCCTGGGCAAGCTTCTCCACTATATCAACGCGCACTATAAAGACAAAATCATCTCCTCCAATGTGTCCTATGAAACTATCCTGTGGCTGCCACTGCTTTACAATGTTAAGCACCAATCTGCCAAGCATCTTTAAAACCTCATCGCCCCTGCTGAAGCCGTATTTGTCATTATAGGGCTTAAAGTAGTCCAGGTCTGTATATGCCACAGCAAAGGTCTCACCCCTGTCGAGTCTTTGTTGTATTTGTTTTGCAATAGTTATGTTCCCTGGCAAACGGGTTAAGGGATTGGTCTCTACCACTCGCTCGGTACGGGTAATGCACAGCTTCGTCATCATATAAATCTCTTTTTCTACATAGTTTTCTCTAAGGTAGTCATCAATAACCAAACATTCCTCTTCGCAGAATACAAAACTATCTTCCACGATTGCCATAACAGGTATTTGACCAAATATAGGATCCCTCTTGAGATCAGAGAGTAAGGTTAAAGTCTCCTTGTCTTCGGAACCAACATCCATGATAAGCAGGTCTGGCAGGGAATTGTATATATAATCGAGGGCAGAGCGTATATGAGAAAAGTGTGTGATATTAAAGGAGTCTTTCAGTTGCTTATCAATCTCGCTTGTGAGCACCACATCCCTGCTCACAAGGGCTATAGTTTTATTGCTAATCATCTTCTAAACTAAAATCTCCCGATTCACTTAGGGAATCATCCATCTCAGCTATTACCTCTTTGAGGTCCTGCGCTGTAAGTCCTATTGTCTGCCATGCGGTAGGGTTGATTAAGGGTATAACATGATCTCCTGCAAACCCAAATCCCTTTGCCCTGACCAGTATATCCGCAAGGTGTATAACAGCCGTTTGAACAGCAAAGCCCTTCGAAAGGTGAGGTTTGTGGTGGTATTCTATTATCTCGAGTAGGCTTTTAGGAAAGTTCCATCGCTTGCCTATCCATGAGCCTGTGTCCGCATGGGTAACAAAAAATAGTTCCTTCTCTGCATCCACTATCCACAACCCTTTATCCACAGCAGTCTTGATTACCCCTTTATATTCATCGGGGAACTTCAATCCCAGAGCAACCTTGCCAATATCGTGCAGAATGCCTGCTACAGATATCTCCTCTATATCGCCAATGCCCTTTTTTATGGCTATTATCTTCGAGGTGACAGCACAGCCTATAGAATGTTCCCACAGTCCTTCCATTGCCTTTTTCATCGCCTCAAACACAGATACGCCAAGCAACATCCCCTTGACTACATTAAGTCCAAGCAGTATAAGCGCTTGATTGACAGAGGATATTCTCCCAGGGAACCCATAAACAGGGGAATTGACAACCTTTATAACCCTTGAGGTAAGCACCGGATCATTTGAGATAAAGGCTCCTATCTCATTGAGAGATACCTTCGGGTTCTCCATAACAGAGAGTAGCTTTTTTAAGACACTCGGAATTGTTGGAAGGGTGTCAATCTTTTCTATCTGAGCCCTTAGATTCTTAGTGTCTATCATTTATAGATTTCCTCAATGTGCTCAAGCATAACCTTCTTCAGTAGCTTCATCTGTTCGTTCTCGCCAGACCTTGAGAATCTCTGTTCGAGCTCTGCTAAGGCCTCCTGCTTTGTCTTTGTGCGTTGTTCCTTGCCCTCAACAAATACGGCATTTATGTTCATACTTGAGATCTTTGCAATCATCTGTTCAGTAAGCACCGTACCCTCTCCAAGCATCACCATGCCTGATTCATTTACCACAGGCTTTAATAGTTTCATCCCTGCCTTAAGGTTTGCAACTGCAATCTTTGCCACCACAGCCCTCCATGAGATTCTAAATGAAGACTATTATATCACAAAAGGAATCTACCTTCTTCACCATTTGTTTTTTGTGTATAGACCCTTGGGGGCTTATCCATCTCCTTGCCCTCCTTTGTCATCAAAACCTGTATTTTCTTGGAGCAGGGACAGGAGGTCTCTTGCATAGCTATTGTCGCTTGAGATCCTCAATACCTCCTGAGCAAACTTTCGGGCAGAAAGGAAATCGTTTCTCTCAAAGGCATCCGCTGCAGCCCTAAGGTTTCTGTTTAGTTCACCCTGAAGGGTATCCTTTATCTCTTTTTTTAATGACTCAATGCCATCTATATAACCATCCTTTGAGTCTCCATAAATTAGGATTTGGAGGGCTGATTGCCACTCTCCTGCCCTGTAGAGTATGTAGCCATACCTGTATAGAGATTCCTTTGACAATTCTCTTCGGGGACATCTTTCAAAGATGCTCCTTGCCTCCTCAAAACGGTTACAAAACCAGTAGGTCTTTGCCAACAGTTGTAGAGCGTCATAATTCATTGATCTTTCTGGTATAGCCCTCAGCATTTCCAGCGCAATATCATAGTCCCCTAAATCATCAACAAGGACCCTTATCCCCTCAATATATACAGAAAGGTCATTGTAATCCTCAAGACATAGCTCAGAAAGTAGAGCCTTTGCAGCCTCATAATCGTATTTAGAGATATATTCCTTTGCCTTGATAACATTTTCTCCAAGGACAGCCTTAAGGGGTTCCCTTTCATCCTCCTTAAAGCGCTCGGAGCCCTGAGGTTCCTTATCCTTTTTTAACTGCCTGTCAAGCTGCCTAAGCGCCCTATGGGTAAGATTACGGACCTTTATGTGACAGGCGTCAAAATAGGGGGGGAGATTATAGCGGAGCAATACAAGATTGTCATCCCATGGAACTGGTTCAAGAGTAAAGAGCGCTCCATAGGAGGACAAAAGTTGATTTTGCAGGCTTGTTTTAAGGCTGTAGAGTCTGTCCTTTGTTGCATTGTCTAATTTGGCATGGGGTGTTGGGTTTACCTTCTTTATCATACTCACCAGATCACTCAAAGAGGCATTCTCATGCTGATTGAGCAGCCTTTGGGCATCACTGATCAGTCTATCTTTGTAGTCTTCTATAGACAACGGCGCAACCTAAGCATAGGAATTTGAACTAACTCCTTATGGTAATATAGAAAAAGCAAAACAAATATACCCTAATGCTATTAATGCACTGCAACGAACATATAGAATACAACAGGACGCTCTTTTATGGCGAAGGGCTCTTTGAGACCCTCTTATATAAGGGACAAACCAAAAGGCTCAGAAGGCATCACCGCAGATTGGAAGCCTCAGCTCATGCCCTTTCCATGATGTGCCCTTCCTATGAGGAGTTTGCAGGCCATATTGAAAGGGCTGCACAGTCTGAGAGGGATTTATACATAAAGTATTGTCTGTTTTCTGAAGGTGAAAACCTCTTTTACAAAGGGGCATCTTCATACAAAGGCATTGTGATAAAGGGCACATTGCCCAAACCCCAAGAGTTTGCAAGGCTTACTATCTCACCCTATAGCCGTAGCAGCCATAATCCAGTCATCTATCACAAGAGCACTAATTATTTATTTAATATACTCAGTAAAAGGGATGCCCTCTCTAAGGGGTATGATGATGGAATTATCCTCAATGAGAATGGCTATGTTACTGAGTGTTCTTCCTCAAACCTCATACTAAAGACTAAGGCAGGCTATATAACACCCTCTAAAGCATCAGGACTGCTATGGGGGGTTACCCTATCTATACTCAGTGATAATCTTCCTATCAGACAAGCCAATGTAACCTTAGAGACCCTTAAAGAGGTGGAATCAGTATTTATCCTAAATAGCCTTATTGGCGTTGTGCCTGTAATAACTATAGATTCTAAGGAGTTTTTCGTTAATATGAAAGAGAAAATGATACTGCAGGAAATTCTTCAGGGAGAGGATATTTGTGTAGCCTGATCATTGGCGGTGAGTGGATTGGACGCAGGGGATTATATCGAGCAAATATAAGCAAGACTGAGTACTTTGACAGCCTTGACAGGATGGTCATCCCCAAGAAGCGATCCTTTATCATACTGTCCTATGACCTCTCTGCCCACACTACTGAGAGACAAATCAAAAGAACAGCCTATCCTACGATAATATGCTGTCAGATAGAGGATATTTATAAGATAGAGCCGGTAAGAGAGCATTTCAGGATTTACTACAAAGGCTCCTCCATAAGCGATAGCGATTATATGCAAAAGGTGCAGTGCATAAGGGAACATATAAGCCAGGGCACTATATACCAGGCAAATCTCACCAATCGCTTTGACTTTGACCTTGAAGGCAATCCAGAGTCCCTTGCCTGCGCCTTTTTTCAAAGACAGGCTGTGCCCTATGCCTTCTGCTATAGGGAGGAGGGTTTTTTTATCCTCTCCGGTTCTATGGAGTTATTCCTATCAAGAAAAAACGGGCATCTCAAAAGTAAACCCATAAAGGGTACCGCAAGGGAGCAGGGAGAGCTGGAACAGAGCATCAAAGACCAGGCTGAAAATCTAATGATCACGGACATGATGCGCAATGACCTAGGAAAGATTGCCATTGTTGGTTCTGTAAAAACCACAGAACTCTTTAAAGTAACACCCTATAGCACCCTGTATCAAATGCATTCAACCGTTGAGGCAGTAACAGGATCCAATATAATTCATATTTTGAGCAACACCTTTCCTCCTGCCTCAGTTACTGGAGCACCGAAGATAAAGGCAGTGGAGATTATAGACTCCCTGGAACCGCATCCAAGGGGATACTATTGCGGGAGCGCAGGGCTATTAGAACCCAATGGGGATTTTACACTGTCAGTATTGATAAGAACGGCCTATGGCAAAGGGAGCTCCTTCTCCTATTACGCAGGATGCGGGATTGTGTGGGATTCGTCCCCAGAGATGGAACTTCAGGAGATGTATCTAAAGGTCAATGCCTTTCATAGAATGATTTAAAAAAACCTAATGCCCAAGTAATTACACCTAATCCAACAAGTTTCTTGCTCGCAAAGCTTTAATTCAGGATAAGTATCGCCAAGACAAGATCTTTCCATGGTTGGTAAGAGACTGGGACAGGTTAGATACTCACATGATATTGGACAGAAAAGATGCAAACACGGATTAAATCGCCATTGACAAAGTGGCAACAAACAATGTTGACGCCCGATTAGGCGGTCAGTGTCAACGAAGTTATACTACCTATTACTACGGCTATCCTAAAAAGGCTTGGCTTGCAACTACTCAAGAGGAGGGCAACTGTATCGTCACAAAAAATTCTTACCCTTCCCCCTTTTCGGGGAATGGGTTACAACCCATTACTCCTTTTGTGCCCTCTTCGTTGCTTTTCATATAAATAAAGCCCCTTGATACAGTCAACATTCTCACCTTGACAGCAATTACTTCATCTGTTACTATTTAGCCGCTATGACACCATCAAAGACAATAGACCTACTGTACAGCCTTGAAGAGAAGGTTGGCAAAGAAGAGGGTCGTAGGATTGTAGAGGCCTTTGTAGAGGGGTTAGAGGCTATAGAGGAGAGGGCAGAGGCCCTGGCCATACAGAAGAAGCTCGAGCTCAAGGATGAGCTCACAAAGGAGCTTGTCACAAAGGCAGAGTTTTATGGAGAGACGAGATTAATCCGTCAGGAGATGCAGACTATCAAGACAGGGCTTGAGGGTAAGATTGATCGTGTAAAGACGGAGCTTGAAGGCAAGATTGATCGTGTAAAGACGGAGCTTGAAGGCAAGATTGCCAAATTAGACCAAAAATTCAATTTCATGATCGTTCTCATGATAATAGCCCTTACATTGATGAATCCAGTAGCCGCTGAGTTGATAAAGAAGGCCTTGAGGATATAGTCAATCGGGGACTAATGCCTTAAATTGCCGATAGGAGTAAGAGGGTGTGCTGAAAAGGCTTTATTGCCACACCTTTTTACAGGGCCTTTGGACTTTTACAAATAATGCTATTTTAATCACCTCTTGGGGACTGAATGAGTTATGGCCCTTTTTAATAA
>CALEDV010000030.1 GCA_937949555.1 uncultured bacterium
TGTCATTATATCCTTTATCCCAAACTCTGGCAAAACACTGACCTCAGTGACGGTAAATGGCATGAATATTGGAGCAGTTCATAGTCTTAAGATTCGTTCTGCTAATCATTATATTGATATTCAAGCGGTTTTCAGCCACTAAATTATTTGGGCGGACTGTTAAAAGCCCGCCCAAAGTTTACCTCAACTCCTAAACTAAGATGATAAAAAATCTATTTACCTGATTTGTCTGCATGGTTTATAATAACAACCTTTTCACTATTGATACTTGAAGGTTTACTTATTTTGTTGCAACTTCCTACAAAAATGTAGGATTTTAAGTTTCATAATAATGCATAAATGAGGGAGCAGAGACAATGTGCAGACTGGCGGCAGTAACATCATCGGACTATGTATCGCCTATGGAGCCTGTGCTTGCCCTGGAGACAATGAAAGAGGGGCATGACGGTAGTGGTTTGGGGTTGACTCTCAAGGACCTGGGTGGTGAATTTGAGAAGTTGAAGTCCTACCCTATACTCTCAGGGATATGCTCGACAAAGGGGATGGAAACCCTCGAGGGCTTTATGAAAAAGGCGGGATTCAAATTAAAGCACCAGTGGAATCCAAAGGTAAAACCACGCAAGGGCATTGAGGCAAGAGACTTTTACTTTGCCACGGCCTACGATTATCCAGCCTCATATAAACACAAGAGTCTCTCTGAAAAAGAGGATTTGCTCTTAAACACGAGATTGTCTTTACGAAGGATTGGTGAGGCAGACCAGTCTATCTTTGTTTTTTCCTTTTATCCTGATGTGATTACCCTCAAGGAGGTGGGAGACCCCTTGGAGACTGCGGAGTTCTTTGGGCTTGATAAGGACACCTTGAAGGCAAAGATTATCCTGGCTCAGGGCAGGCAAAATACCAATTATGCCATCTATTTATATGCCTGTCATCCCTTTTTCATACAGGGTTTCTCTACCATGACAAACGGTGAAAATACAGCCTTCGTGCCTATCAGAGAGTTTCTGATGGGCAGGGGGCTGCCTGGGTATATTGGATACAACAGCGACAGTGAGGTATTTACCCATATACTCCACTATACAGTGCGCCAATTAGGGTTTCCCCTTCATTACTACAAGGATGTTATCACCCCAATGAAGGACAATGAGATAAGTCAAAGAAAGGATGCCGATGCCTTGAGGCTCATAAAACAGTCTATGAGACAATTGTGCATTGATGGTCCAAATATGGTTATAGGTTTCACACCTGACGGCACATGCTTTATGGTACAGGATTCAAAGAAACTCAGGCCTGGAGTAGTTGGAGGGCTCAAGGGCAAATATGGATTGATGTCTGAGGAATGCGGATTAGACAGTCTAATACCAAAGAGAGACAGGGCGAAGGACATATTCCCTATGAAATATGACATGGTAATAGTTACACCGGAGGCTAAGGAGGTAAAGGTATGGAATCAACTGCAAGGGCGGGTATAGATTACAGGGCTAATCATGCCCTTACCATAAAGGAGTTTCCTTATATTATCCGCTGGCGGGATGACCGCTGCAAGAGGTGCGGCAGTTGTACAGCCGTATGCCCAGTGCGGGCGATTGTACCAGCCGTAAGGGTGCAGAGGGTGGTTTCATCTGAGGGGGCAACTCCAACACCAACGGCAAAGAGAAGGGTAGTGCATGTGGTTGAACAGGTCAACGACATGGAGAGATATTGCACCGGTTGTTCAGTCTGTGCGCTGGTTTGCCCAAACGAGGCGATATATCCAGAATTTAATCCTCAGAATAAGTTTCTCCATTATAAAAACAAGGGCGGTGAGGGCTATAAGAGAGGTGGCAGACGCAATGACCCATCCATATCAACCCTTGATAGGATAAAGTTTACTCGTATATCAATGCTGACAGATCCAGCCCTTGATGCAGGAAGGCATGAGTTCAGGGTTCGCACCTATTTAGGCAGGATACTTTCTCCTGATAGGTTGCCGCTTTCTGTTCAAGGAGATATGCTGCAAGTTGATAGGGGGAAGGACATCTTTATCCCTCCAGTAAGAGAGATATACCCAATTATGATAGGCAGTATGTCTGTGGGTGCGCTTTCTCCTCCAATGTGGGAAGGGCTTGCAATGGGTGTGACCTATCTCAATGAGATAGAGAAGATGCCAGTGGTTATGTGCTCAGGGGAGGGTGGCATGCCGCCAAGGCTCTTGAGATCAAGGTTTCTAAAATATTTTGTTATACAGATTGCATCGGGTTATTTTGGATGGGATGAGATTATCCATGCCCTGCCTAATATGGTTGAAGACCCAGCAGGCATTGAAATCAAGTATGGACAGGGTGCAAAACCCGGAGACGGCGGACTCCTTATGGCCCAAAAGGTCCTAAAGCTGATAGCGGGCATTAGGGGTGTCCCGATGTATGTGGACCTTGCCTCACCACCAACCCATCAGACTAAGTATTCTATTGAGGAGGCTGTGGCAAAGATGATCCAATCTATGTCTATGGCTTGGGGCTTTAGGGTCCCTGTGTACCCAAAGATATCTGGCACAAAGACCGCAAGGGCTGTGCTGAATAATCTTGCAAGAAACCCCTATGCAGCAGCACTCTCCATAGACGGAGAAGATGGCGGCACAGGGGCTGCCTATAATGTATCGATGGATAAGATGGGACACCCTATAGCCTCTAATCTAAGGGATTGCTATTTAGATCTTGTAAAGCAGGGCAAGCAAAACGAGCTCCCATTGATCGCCGCTGGAGGTGTTGGCAAGAAGGGAAATCTGGCTGCAAATGCTGCGGCACTGATAATGCTTGGGGCGTCAGCGGTGTCTATTGGTAAATACATCATGCAGGCTGCCGCAGAATGTTTAGGAGATGAATACAATCGTTGTAATCTCTGCAATACAGGCAAATGCCCAAGAGGGATAACCACACAGGACCCAAAGCTATACAGACGTCTGGATTCTGCAAAGGTAGCAGAAAGGGTTGTCGAGGTATTCAAGGCTGCTGATGTGGAGCTTAAGAAGATATTTGCACCTATGGGCAGGAGCACTGAGCTCCCTATAGGTATGTCCGATGGACTTAGTATAGATGACAAAGCAATGGCTGATAGATTGGAGATAAACTATGCGTGCTAAGGCAGGTAGTGTAAAGGTGAAAAGGGATGTCAAGGGCAGTAGGGAGGCTGAACAGCAGATATTAACGATACAACAGGGTATGGCTGTTATTAGAGGCTCTGTCAACAATCAGAGGGTGCCCTCAAGGATACTGGAGGATTACATACAACGTGCTGTCAACGATGGGGCAAGGCATTTGCACATCTATGCCAGGGGACAGCATGGTATAGGTGGCAGGATATGGCCCAGGGGTTATGTGGTGCGTATCACCGTTGAAGGTCCAGTGGGGCAGAGGCTTGGCAGCATGGGCATGATGGGCACTGAGATAGTGGTTAAAAACAGTGCCTCCGATGATGTAGGCTGGATAAATTGCGGGGCAAAGATCACTGTGCTTGGCGATGTAACTAACGGAGCCTTTAATGCAGCAGCTCAGGGGATACTATATGTGCAAGGTGGAGGCGGTGCAAGATGCGATACAATGACAAAGCGAAACCCAAGGTTCGAACCACCTCAGTCATGGTACTTTAGGGATGTAGGCGATTCCTTTGCCGAATTTAAGGCAGGAGGCATTGCAGTGGTCTGTGGAGTCAATCCTCGCAATCCAAATAATATACTCGGTTATCGTCCCTGTGTTGGTATGGTAGGGGGAACGATATTTTTTAGAGGCAACATTCAAGAGTACAGCGAAAAGGATGTAAAGTTGTTGGAGCTTTCTGAGCAGGACTGGCAATGGCTTAAGGAGAATCTAAAGACCTATCTTGAAGCAATAGACCGTATGTCCTATTACGAAGAGCTTTCTGCATCACCTGATATATGGCAAAAGCTTGTTGCCTACACCCCTCAGGAAAAAAGAGGGCGTCGTTGGTTTAAGATATCAACTGCCGATTTCCGTAAGGAGGTTTGGGAGAAGGAAATAGGCAAGGGAGGTATGTTTGCTGAATATGTGGATCATGATTTCTCCTTGCTGCCTTACATAGCTACTGGCAGTGATAGGAGGGTAAAACCTGTATGGGCAAATGAGAAATATGCCCCGCCATGCGCCTATGCCTGTCCAACACACATACCCTCCCATAAGAGGGCCGCACTAATAAGGCAGGGTAGATTAAATGATGCCTTAGAGTTAGTGTTGCAATACTCGCCTCTTCCAGCAACTGTTTGTGGCGAAATATGTCCTAATTTATGTATGCAGAGCTGCACAAGAGGAAACTTAGATAGGCCCCTAAGTATCGATACCATGGGGAGCCTTTCACTGAATGTCCCCCCTCCAAAGAAGGCAGAACCAACACACAAGAAGGTTGCGGTTATTGGCGCAGGTCCAGCGGGAATGAGCGCTGCTTGGCAGCTTGCACTAAAGGGTCATCAGGTTGTTATATATGAAGCTGCAGAGAAGATGGGTGGCAAGTTAGAGCTTTGCATACCCAGAGAGCGTCTGCCACAGGAGATTATTGAAAGGGAGCGCTCAAGGTTTTTAGAGCTTGGCATTGATGTAAGGTTACATTCTCCCATTGATCAGGCAGGTTTTAGGGAGATCTATGACAGCAATGATGCTGTTGTTGTCGCCTGCGGGGCACATCAGCCCAGGATGGTCAGTTTCCCTGGATCAGAGCATCTGCTTTCTGCCTATGATTTTCTCAGGGAGATAAACACAGGCAGACACCGAGACCTGAGCGCTAAAAGGGTCGTAATCATTGGCGCTGGAAATGTGGGTATGGATGTGGCATCAGAGGCATTTAACATGGGCGCTGCATCTGTTGTAGCCGTTGATATTCAGAAACCTGCTGCCTTTGGAAAGGAGATGGAGATTGCAAAGGCAAAGGGAACGGAGATACTCTGGCCTAAGTTTACTGAGCGCTATGATAAGGATGCCTCTAAGATATACTTCAAGGATGGTAGTTCCCTTGATGCAGATCTGGTGATTATTTCTATTGGCGATATCCCTAAGCTTGACTTTATTCCCCCTGAGGTACATACAGAAAGGGGTTGGATAAGTGTTAATAGTTATTATCAAACCTCAGACCCAAAGGTCTATGCCATAGGGGATGTGACAGGTCTTGGATTGGTAACCCACGCTATTGGTCATGGCAGGGTTGCTGCCGAGAATATCCATTCACAGCTCATGGGTCAACCAATGGCACAGGATTTTAGGCAGGTCATATCCTATGAGAGGATAAAATCAGAGTACTATGAGGTTTGTAAGGCCGATGTTCCTATTGAAGAGGAGGGAGGCCGATGTATGTCCTGTGCCACCTGTAGAGACTGTCATATGTGTGAAGCCACTTGTTACTGGGGCGCCATCAGCAGGGTTGAGCTCAGCGGGGGTGGTTTTGAGTATGTAGTAGATGAGGATCGGTGCATAGGCTGTGGGTTCTGCGCTGGTATATGCCCTTGTGGCGTATGGGAGATGGTAGAGAATGTATAATCCTATTCAGAGGGTCTCCTGATGGGCTTTTAAGGTAAGGGTGTTATTAGCAGCTTCAAAATATTGTGAGCAATTAAAAGTCCTGATTGCCCCCCTTCAGAAAAAGGGGCTAAATTTCTTCAAGGGACTCGCTTAGGGATTTTGCAAAGGGTATGTGGCAAGAAAACATTTTAAAGGCATAAGGGTTTTTATAAGGATTTATCTTTTTGGATATATCAAAATACCTTGAAGTGTTTAAGAGCAGGAAGATGGCGGTTATGCTTCTTCTTGGCTTTTCCTCAGGATTGCCCTTGGCCCTTACAAGCGGCACCCTTCAGGCATGGCTTACGGTGGAGGGCGTTGACCTAAAGACTATTGGGCTCTTTTCTCTCATAGGCATACCTTATACGGTAAAGTTTTTGTGGTCACCCTTTATGGACAGGTTTGTTCCGCCTTTTCTTGACAGGAGGAGGGGGTGGATAGCCCTTTGTCAGATTGTACTCGCCTTAACGATAGGATTAATAGGTTTTCAGGACCCTAAAAATGCAGCCCTATCAGTGGCTATGCTTGCACTCTTTACGGCCTTTGCCTCTGCCTCTCAGGATATTGTCATAGATGCCTATAGAACAGATGTGCTTGAAAGCAGAGAACGGGGATTAGGCTCGGCAATATTTGTTACAGGATACAGAATTGGGATGCTCATATCAGGTGCCTTTGCAATGATCCTGTCTGATCACATCGGCTGGCACCATACCTATCTTGTGATGGCATGTATAATGGGACTGAACATACTAAGCACCCTTTTTGCATCAAGACCATCACAGGCAGTTAGTCCTCCAAAGGACTTACAAGATGCTGTAATAGGGCCTTTGAGGGATTTCTTTGGCCGAAGATCGGCCCTGATGTTTCTGTTGGCAATAATCCTTTATAAGCTTGGCGATGCCTATGCAGGCACTCTGACTACTGCATTTCTGATAAGAGGTGCTGGTTTTACTGCCTCAGAGGTTGGTGCTATAAACAAGGGGTTTGGTTTATTTGCCCTTATTTTAGGGGCTATGGCAGGGGGGGCAATTATGGTCAGGATGAGACTGTTCCATGCACTGCTTATCTTTGGGATTTTTCAGGCACTCTCAAACCTGTCCTTTATACTTGTTGACCTCTATGGGAGGCACTATGGATTTATGATCTTTGCCATTGCCTTTGAGAATTTTACAGGCGGTATGGGTACCTCTGCCTTTGTGGCCCTTCTGATGTCTCTGTGCAATGCCCGCTACAGCGCCACCCAGTATGCATTGCTCAGTTCCCTTGCATCCCTTGGCAGGGTTTTTATTGCACCTACATCAGGTTATGTAGTAAGTGTAACAGGTTGGTCTATGTTCTTTTTTATCACCTTTTTAACAGCAGTGCCTGGTTTGTTGCTTATCTATTCTATTAGGGGGGCTATTGAAAAACTTTCTGATAAGTTGTAATCTTTTTAACTGAATTTGGTGTCAAAAAGGCCATTGGGTGTGTCAGTTTGGCTTTATAAATATTAAACAAAAAAACGATTGATATGTTGCATTAGGCAAAAGGAGCAGTTTTCAAGCGGGGGGGAAGATGGAAAAGAAAGACACAATCAGAAGGATAATTGACTTGCTGGTCTTTAAGGACCTGCCCATTAAAAAGAAGTTTCTTCTTTTTACCTTAGGTACACTTTTCTGGTTTGTGGTAGTGGCAGGGATTGGTCTTGTTACAATGCTTGAGATGAATGCAAAGTCACAGCGTATTGTTGATGAGATTGAGCCTCATCAGAGGGTAGGACACATACTCATCAGAAAGCTTAGAGGAATCAGTATATCTGCCCACAAGATCGTCATAGCCAGCGATCCATATTTAATCAATTCAAACTATCTAAAGGCCAAGACAAGGTTAGAAGATATCCGTTCCTATTGTGATGTGCTTATTAATGGAGGTCTAATAAAGGATTACTCAAGGGG
>CALEDV010000031.1 GCA_937949555.1 uncultured bacterium
TAAAGACCCTTTTGCCTGAGGTGACAACCTACCGTTAAATACTCAGGCACACCCTTAATGCCCACTGAGCTAAGAAAGACGCCCACCATGCCTTGAGGTGTTAAATGATATAATGCCTCTATATATTCTATCCTGAATGGCTTTGCCCTTTGGATTGACTAAATCAGATTCTTGCCTTATATTTCAAGACCTGACCCCATTCCCTTCAGTCTTCACCCAATTCACCTTTTCACCAAAGTAATTGGCTTGATTTTAAGCGGCTCGATGCCAAGGGCATCGCACAATTCTTCATATGATGGGTATCCACCGGTCTTAAAAATCTTGCCCTCTACAATTGTAATAGGCAGTATCTTTTTGCCATTTTTTGTAAGCAGAGGTCTCACATCGGGGTTTCCCATAAATGCCTTCGGCTGCTGTGCAAGGTTGAATCTCTCCACTTCAACACCCTGTTTCTTCAATGCCAGCACAGCATCATTCATTTTCAATAGCACAGGGTCAATGTTAGGACCACAAAGCCCTGAGGAGCAGCAAAGGGCAGGGTCATAAATCTCTATCCTCATTCTAATCGCCTCCTGAAATTAATATCTACTTTTAGCACCTCTATTTTTTATGCGATGGCATAGGTAATGGCCTCACTAAAAGATACAAATTGTACGACGAGGCACTCCTTAACCCCTATGCCCTGAAGGCTGCATAGGCAGTGACCTACTTCTGGTAGATCAGAGCCAAACTCTAAACATATTAGGGCCTTTTTATACATTGCTACCTCCTCTTAACGCTGACTGGGGAAACCAGTGTCGGGTTCTATTGCATATATTGGCTACTGATAGCATGACAGGCACCTCCACCAAGACCCCAACTACACAGGCCAAGGCAGCGCCTGACTCTGGGCCAAATAAGGTAATGGCTACGGCAACAGCTAATTCAAAAAAGTTGCTTGCACCAATAAGGGCGCCTGGTGATGCGATATTGTGGGGCAGCTTAAATACCTTCATCAGACCATAGACAAGGGATGAATTGAAATAGACCTGGATAGTGATAGGCACGGCAATGAGTAACACATGAAAGAGTCGGCCAGTAATATTATCGGCCTGAAAGGCAAAGATTATCACCAGCGTGGCCAGCAGTGCACTTATTGCAATAGGGTGCAGCTTAGGCAGGAAGACCGTTGAGAACCACTCAGTCCCCTTTGACTTTACAAGGAATGTCCTTGTCAATACACCAGCCACCAGTGGAATAACTATAAATACTATAACCGAGGTGAAGAGTGTAACAAAGGGCACTGTGAGATTTGATGCCCCTGCGACTAAGAATTTGACGATAGGTGCAAACAACACAAGCATCAATAGATCATTTACAGACACCTGCACCAGTGTATAGCCAGGATCACCATCTGTTAAATAGCTCCAGACAAAGACCATCGCAGTACAAGGGGCTGCTGCCAATATGATTGCCCCAGCTATATACTGGTCTGCCTCAGAGGGAGAGATCCATTGGCTAAATACCAGGCGGAAAAACACATAACCAAAAAGGGCCATTGAAAAGGGCTTTACTACCCAGTTGACAAAGAGGGTTATAAAGAGCCCCTTTGGGTTTTTCCCTACATTAACCACAGAGCCAAAGTCTACCTTAAGCATCATGGGATAGACCATAAGCCAAATGAGCACTGCAATAGGGATGTTTATCTGCGAACCCTCTGAAAACTCAAGACCCCTTAAATAGGCCGTGATCTCTGGTGCAGCCTTTCCAATTGCAACACCCACAGCCATACAGATAACTACCCACAGGGTTAGGTACCGGTCAAAAAAACTCATCTTCTTCTCTGCCATTACTTTCCTCCCGAGATGTTATTTGCTTGTAATTGTATCTATATATATACTGAATCGTGGGTGTTGGACCCAAACCTTGATGCTGTCTCTTGGGGCACTGATTCCCTCTGCATCCTCTCAAGCACGGTGAGTATCAAGAGCCTTCTGAACATATCAGAGTGATCAATGCTGTAGTGTGTCCATCGCCCCTGCTTTTTGTCCTTAATAAGACCTGCAGACTTAAGTACATTGAGATGAAAGGAGACCTTAGGCTGACTCATGCCAAGGACCTTTACGATATCGCAGACGCACCTCTGCCCATTCTCAAGTAGCTTCAGTATCATTAGTCTTGTCGGGTCTGATAAGGCTCCAAATATAGACAACAACTCTTGCATCAGGTCTGTGTCTCTTGTTTGATCATTTCCTTGACCTTATCCAGCGAGGGAAGGGGTTTGCCTGAGTGTTTTAACTTGCCATTTACTACAAGCCCAGGCGTTGACATGGTGTATCTCATTATCTCTTTGATGTCCGAGACCTTTTCAATGGCTGCATCAATCCCCAGTTCCTTTAAGGCCTTTTTTGCAAGTTCCTCCATAGCATGACAGTTTGGACAACCTGGCCCCAATACCTTGATCTCCATCTTAAATATCCTCCTCTTTCAGTGATATGGTTAAAGTAATATTCCGCTGAGTTCCCTAAAATATATCTTACAATATTGCATTAAATAGATACCCCACGCCTATTATTGTGACTGTCATAATACCTACAAATACCGCCAGCAATGGGAGCTTGATGACCTTCCTGAGTATTATCATCTCAGGCAGGGATAGGGCTGTAACGGCCATCATGAAGGCAAGCACCGTCCCAACGGCAAGCCCCTTGTTTATCAAGGCCGATACAATTGGTATGACCCCTGCTGCATTTGCATAAAGGGGCACCCCGAGCAACACAGCCACTGGCACGGCAAAGGGGTTTTGGGGTCCTGCATATCGAGTCATGAAATCCTCAGGCACATAACCGTGGATGAAACCACCTATACCTATCGCTATGACTACAAAGAGCCACACCCTCTTTAAGATGTCCTTTGTGTTGTCTTTGGCGTATTGGACCCTTTCTTTGAAGGTCGGTTTTACAACCTCCTGCCCCTCTCCCATCTGTATCTGATAGACATACTCCTCAACCCATCTCTCAAGCCTCAGCTTGCCAATAATAATGCCCCCTGCTATTGCCACCAATAGACCTGTGCCTATGTATATAGCCGTGAGTTTCCAACCAAGCAGGCCCCATAGAAGGACAACGGCTACCTCATTGACCATGGGAGAGGCTATGAGGAATGAAAATGTTACCCCAAGAGGTACCCCTGCCTCTATAAAGCCTATAAAAAGTGGCACTGCTGAACAGGAGCAGAAGGGTGTTAATACACCAAGCAGCGCTGCCATGATGTTACCTATAAATTGTTTTTTATTTGAAAGGATCTTCTTTGTCTTTTCTGGTGGGAAGTAACTCCTTATGATGGAGATGACAAAGATGATTACCGACAGGAGGATGAATATCTTAAGGGTGTCATAAATAAAGAATTCAACGGCATCTCCAAGGTGTGTACCCCTTTCTATCTTGATCAATTCGTAGGTTACATAAGTGGCAAACTCCTTTAGCATATCTCTACTCCTGTGTTATTGATTGGCTTTTATATAAACATACTTTGATGAGTTTGTCAATAATCCCTATGGGACTGTTGTTTTTCACATAATCCTCATATCTTTAAAATACCTAAAAAAGGACAAGATGGGTCAAGGTAAAGGGTTTTAACTGTTTAAAGGGTCTTCCCTTTGTCAATTTTGGGTTTGTCATGGGTACTGATAGCACCTATGCACTACCAGTGATTTGAGGTGTATATTGTTTTTGTGACGAATATCTATTGAGGACATTCAATAGCTCTGCCACATTTATAGGTTTGGTTATAAAATCATCCATACCTGAAGAAAGACACCCCTGTCTATCGCCTTCCATTGCATTGGCAGTCATAGCAATTATTGGGATCAGCGGGTCTCTTACCTCAGCGCCTGAACGGATCGTTCTCGTTGCCTCCAAACCATCCATCACAGGCATTTGCACATCCATAAAGACAATGTCAAAATCCCTGCTTCCAAGCATCTCTAATGCCTCTTGCCCATTATTCGCTATGGTTACCCTGTGACCTTGCTTCTCGAATATACGAACTGCAAGCACTTGGTTGAATTGATTGTCTTCTACAAGAAGTATATTCAAGGGCTCGATGGTTTGATTAATTGTATCCGACAGACTCTGTTGTGTTTCCTTTATATTACTATCATTTCCCCTTTTCAATAGCGCTGTAAAATAAAAGACACTACCTTTGCCCGGTTCGCTTTCTACCCATATATTGCCACCCATTAAGTTTACAAGTTTTGCGTTAATGTTAAGTCCAAGTCCTGTGCCTCCATATTTACGAGTTGTAGATTTATCTGCCTGATAAAACATGTCAAATATCTTATCTTTTTTGTCAGTCGGTATCCCTATGCCTGTATCTGCAACAGAAAAAAATCAATCTTTCGATATCACTTTCATGGGGCTTCACCTTTACAGATATGCCTCCTATTTCAGTAAACTTCATGGCATTGCCAAGCAGATTAATAGGTATCTGTCTAAGCCTGGTGGGTCACCAATGACAATCTTAGGTGTATTAGGGTCTATCTCATAAGTAAGGGAGATATTTTTCTTGTGAGCGGTGAAATTAAAGATGTTTATTGCATCTCTTACTGTGTTTTCAATATCAAAGTTGATCTCTTCAAGTTCTAATCTGCCTGACTCTATCTTTGAAAGTTCAAGCATATCGTTGATTATATTTAGCAATGACTCTGAAGCCTGTTTGACCATAATTAGGTAATCCCTTTGCTCACTCTGTGCTGCCATATCAAGGGCTATCTCTGTGAGTCCCAAAATGGCATTCATTGGTGTTCTAATCTCATGGCTCATATTAGCCAGAAACTCACTCTTTGCATTATTTGCAAGGTCTGCTTGTTCTTTTGCCGTCTTCAGTTCTTGCTCTCTCATATGGCTCAACGAGGGTGCCGGTATTGGCTATGGCTGCTTGAACCTCAGTAATACCAATTAGTGCCTGTGCCGCCTTATCCTTGGTTATTGCGGTATCAACATTAGCAAATTCCTTTTTCATCTCCTGTTCAGTGAATATTTTGCCCTTAGCCCATAAGGCTAATGTGCCATTGTCTTGCAGTTCCTTTGATACAATATCTCTTATTGTCAAAATTGCCTCGCCCTTGTCCTTCACGCTATAGACCTCGCTGCTTACCGAATTTGCCTTTTCCCTGAATCTTTCAAACATACTGTGCCTCCTTATTTTTCTCCCTCCGGTAGGACTCTGCTATGAGTGAGATGTAGTGCCTCACCTTCTGCCCTTTACCAAATCTGCCGATCTGGTCAATAAGTTGCATTATGCAGGCAGGACATCCTGTAAGCACCTCATCAGCGCCAGTGTTGTTTATATCTGATATCTTGCGACTGCCAATTGATTTGGAGGTCTCATAATGGGTTAGCACATAGGAACCACCACTTCCGCAGCAGGCATCTGGTTTTGTCATCTCTTGTAGTACAACGCCAGGCACTTTGCCTATTAGTGCTCTAGGTTCTTTAAACACCCTCATTGTCTTTTTAAGATGACAGGAGTCGTGATAGGTAACCTTCCTATTGACCTCCCCTTGTGGCTCGCGATACTCTAACTTATTCAGCAGAAAATCCGATATATCAAAGACCCTCTCAGCCCATTTCTTCGCCTTTTCTGAATATTCGGGGTCCTTTGAGAGGATTTCAGGATATTCATGCCTCCATGCGCTGCCGCAGGAACCGCATACAGTTATGATGGATTTGGCCCCGCTGTTTTCTGCTGCATCAAGATTCGCCCTGGCGAGGGTTTTTATAGTCTCCACATCTCCATGGACAAACATAGCAATACCGCAGCACTGTTGTGTATTCGGAATTAGCACATCAACCTTGTTCTCTCTAAGCACCTCAATAAGGTCAAAGCCTATCTCTGGATAAAAGTAATTGACGGAGCACCCTGTAAAAAATACTGCCTTTGTTTTTGAGTCTTTGACCTTTATTGAGTCACCAATCTGTTCCCTGAAGCTCTTAGATGAAATCTTGGGAAGCAGTCTTTCTGAGTCGAAGCCTATTGCTGTTCCAGCAAGTGCAAAGGGTGAGCGAGGGGAAAGGGCAACATTATTCTGAGAACCTCTGAAGGCAATAGACTGCAATAGTGCTCCAACCTTCATTCCCCTGTCAAAGAGTGATTGATTCTTTACCACTTTAAAGATGAGCCTCTTGAGTGCTGGAAGTCCATTCTTTCTAACAATAGCGGATCTTAACCCAAGCATAATCTTGTCAAAGTTGACACCAGTAGGGCAGTTTTGCATACAGGATTTACATACTAAGCAGTTATAGAGCAGGTCAATAACCTCTGGGTCCTCTGGGGAAAGTTCGCCCCTTATAACTGCCTCTGCAATGGCGAGTTTTCCTCTTGCTACGGATCCTTCGCTGCGGTCTGTGGCATAGACAGGACATACTGCCATGCAGTTTCCGCACTTCATGCAGCGCATTAGTTCCTCTTCTACCCCTTTGATATCCTCATACACAGTGTTTTCAGACATTTTAATTCTCCTCTGTAGGAATCAACTTGCCAGGGTTAAATATGTTATTTGGATCAAAGGCCTGTTTTATCCTTCTCATCATATTTAAACCGCTCTGTCCTATCTCATCCTTAAGATAACGGATCTTTGCAACACCAATTCCGTGCTCACCTGATAGGGTGCCTCCAAGTCTCAGAGCAGCTTCAAATATCTCATCTACCGCTTTATGCACCCGCTCCATCTCCTCTTTATTCCTTGCATCAGTGATAATGGTAGGGTGAAGATTGCCGTCGCCTGCATGTCCAAAGGTGCCTATCTTGAGATTGTATTTACTGGCAATCTCCCTGACTGCCTTTATCATGTCGGTTATCTTGTTTCTTGGAACGGTGGCATCCTCAAGTACTGTAGTTGGGCTAAGTTGGGCGAGTGCAGGCAGGGCGGCCCTCCTCGCAGCCCAGAGCTTATCCCTTTCCTGATCTGAGGAGGCTATCTTGAGTTCTCCTCTGTTCTGCACAATCACCTTTGACACTGCCTCAGCCTCAATATCCACTGCCTGCTGACACATCCCATCTACTTCTATCAGCAGGAGTCCATCTACATTGGTTGGCAAACCCACCTTTGCATAGGCCTCTACTGTCTCAAGGGTTGCCTTGTCCATAATCTCAAGGGTTGCTGGTATAACTTGATTCTTTATGATGCCAGTTACCGCATTGCCTGCATCTTCAATGTCTTTAAAGAGGGCAAGCATAGAGCGTCTGAATTTGGGGGCCGGGATCAGCTTCACTATTATCTCAGTTACTATACCAAGGGTGCCTTCGGAGCCTACAAATAGGGACGCAAAGTCGTAAGCCGTAACATTTTTAACAGTTTTGCCTCCAAACCTGCAGATAGAGCCGTCTGAAAGCACTACCTCCATGCCCATCACATAGTGCTTTGTAACTCCGTATTTAAGGCCCCTTAGTCCTCCTGAACATTCTGCAACAGAGCCGCCTATGGTTGCAGTTGCAACAGTGGCTGGGTCTGGGGCATAGAGCAGTCCATGGGGAGATACCGCATTGATTAAGTCCTGTATAACTACTCCTGGTTGAACTGTGGCAGTGAGGTTCTCAAGGTCAACCTCTATTATCCTGTTCATCCTTTGAAAGGAAATTACTACACCCTTTTTAAGAGGCACTGTGCCGCCGCTTAGGTTAGTGCCAGCTCCCCTTGGATATATAACAAAGTTATTCCCCGCTGCAAGCTTGACTATTTCGGCTACTTCCTCTGCCCTGTTTGGCATCACTACCACATCAGGAATCTGTCTTGCGATATCTGGAGTGGCATCGTAGCTGTATGCAACCAGGTCAACCTTCCTTGTAAGCACATTCTGTTCTCC
Source organism: uncultured bacterium (assembly GCA_937949555.1). GTDB lineage: Bacteria > Nitrospirota > Thermodesulfovibrionia > Thermodesulfovibrionales > Dissulfurispiraceae > DUZI01. The sequence continues at coordinate 7,845 of CALEDV010000031.1, forward strand.
AAGAAGCCTCTGGAGTTTTTCGATAGTCTTTTTTTCCATTTTTTGTGTCTCCTTATTAGTGGAAGCTTATCTTGTCTTTGCCCTGGGCTGCTACAGCATCACCCTTTCCAATTATCCTTGAAATTACCGTTACTGTGCTGATAATTATCAAAGCAATAATCAGATAGGTAAGACCAGAACCGTTTATCTTAGGATGTAACCCAAAGGCTTCTATAATTGTTTTGCCAAGGGTTGAATGCCATGCCTCTGCTGCAGGTGTAGCAGCTATTGATGCTGTTTGTACCGTTTGTTCGGCAACTGGCACAATACCGGTAAATACATAAGCCCAAAGCATTGACATACAGGCAATAACTAAGGTTAGAAGTATAGAGTGTTTTAGAGTGAACCTGAATATGTCAGACTCTTTACCTACAAGCCCGGTTGCCCCAGTTGCCACCGATATTGACTGCGGCGATATCATCTTTCCGCAAACGCCCCCGCAGGTGTTGGCTGATACGGTAATAACAGGATCAATTCCAATTTTTTGTGCTGTCACCGCCTGGAGTTTTCCAAATAGTGCGTTTGTAGAGGTGTCAGAACCAGTCATAAAGACACCAAGCCAACCAAGGAAGGCAGCAAAAAATGGAAATAATACTCCAGTGGTTGCAAAGGAATAGCCGAGGGTTATTGCCATGCCTGAAAAGTTCATTATATATGCGAATCCAAGTATCATAGAGATGGTAAATATTGGCCACTTGAGTTGTTTAATGGTATTGCCAGCAACAGTTAGGGCGGTCTTCAATGAGGCACCCATTACAGGGATTGAGAAAAACCAGGCAAAGAGTATTGATGTGCCTGCTGCGCTGAGGAAGTTAAAGTTAAAGGCAGCCCCCTTTGGCTTTCCTAAGTCATCTATAACCATCTTGTCAAGACCGCTGATGGGGAACAACTGACCTCCAAATCCTATGGATTGCATAAAGGCGTTAAACATCGCATTGAGGGCTTGATTAACTGGCTTTATCCCCCAAGCAGCCACAAAGAGTGACAATATAATAAAGGGAGCCCATGCCCTAAATACCTGACCTCCTGTGTAGAGCAGCGTTGCCTTGCCTTCTGATACAGGCTCACCAGGGAAACGCCAGCTTTCTTTTGGATGCCAGTATTTAAGAAATATTACTGTGCAAATTATGGATGCAATAGATGAGAGTATGTCTGGAAGTAGTGGGCCAAGGTAGTTTGATGACAAATACTGGGTGATTGCAAAGGATGCGCCACTTACAAAACAGGCAGGCCAAACCTCAAGCCCCTTCTTCCAACCAGCCATTAGTACTGTTAAGTAAATAGGGACCAGAAGGCTCAAAAATGGCAAGGTTCTTCCAACGAGCTGGCTGAGTGCCATCTCGTTGACCCCAGAGACAGAGGCCCCAACCACAATAGGAATACCTATAGCACCAAAGGCAACAGGGGCAGTGTTGGCAAGCAGGCACAGTCCTGCAGCATACAAAGGATTGAAGCCAAGCCCAATAAGCATAGCAGCGGTAATTGCCACTGGGGTGCCAAAACCAGCAGCGCCTTCAATAAATGCCCCGAAGGAAAAGGCAATTAGTAGGGCTTGCATACGGCGGTCATCGGAGATAGAGGCAAGGGAGTTTTTTATTATCTCAAACTGTCCTGTCTTGACAGACATGTTGTAGATAAATAGGGCTGTTATAACTATCCAGCAAACAGGAAACAACCCAAAAAGACAGCCATTTATTATTGATAAGGCTGCGTATTTTACTGGCATACCATAACCTACAGCAGATATTACAAAGGCAAGTCCAACTGCTATTAGGGCTGCCCAGTGCCCCTTCATCCTTTTGTATGCAAGCGCCCAAAACAAAAAGATGATTGGCACTGCTGCCATAAGCGCCGAAAGATAAAGATTACCAAAGGGATCCACAACCATCTTCCAATTCATACAAGAATCCTCCTAAGGAAAATATTTTTTGTTGTTATATTTTGGATCCTGAGGGATTCTGAAAAAAATCAGTCTTTGTCTGATTATTTTGTAGGTTTTAGTCTTACAAGAAAAATAATCTTGTAGTTACTCAAGGCATACCAAATTGTGTTTTATGGCATAATTGGTGAGTTCGGCATTGCTTTTGAGATTCATTTTTTCTAATATCCTGATTCTATAGGTGCTGACGGTCTTGACGCTGAGATTGAGTTCCTCAGCAATCCTGCTGACTGTTTTTCCAGAGGCGATCATGCAGAGGATCTGATACTCTCGGTTAGATAGCTGCTCATGGGACATCTTATTGTGCTTTTCATCTAAATGATAGGCTATACGTTCAGCAATTGAGGAGGTTATATATTTGCCCCCTGAGGAGGTCTTTCTTATAGCATCAATCAATTCCTCGGGGGCGCTTGACTTTGTGAGATAACCTGATGCCCCAGACTTTAAAGCCCTTAGGGCATACTGCTCCTCAGGATACATACTAAGAATAATAACTGCAACGGACCTGCATTCATTCTTTATTAGTTGCAGGGCATCAAGACCGCTAATGCCAGGCATGGATATGTCAAGGAGGACTAGGTTTGGCTCAAGTTTGATTGTAAGGTCAACTGCTTCGTTGCCATTTTTTGCCTCTGCCACCACAGTGAGGTCTGGATAGTCAGAGAGGATTTGTTTGATTCCCTCTCTAAATAGGGCGTGGTCATCGGCTATGAGTACCTTTATCATTGTCTTTTATTTTCCCTATTGTAATGCTGTAATAGGACTTATTGGATCTCCTCAAAACCAACCAGAAATCAAGAGTTGTATAGGGCCTAAAGGGTTCGTGAAATCGTCTTTCAATACTCTGTGTCTCTAAGACCCTTTAGAAATGACATTATAATAGTTTCATATAATAAAACATAGACCCATAAAATCTCCTCTGTAATCTGTCTGCTAAAGATGTATTATTGATGTGTATTTTTAATAATCAGGCGGGGTTTATAACAAACCTTAATTTTGTAATTGGTAATTATGTGTTATAATCCTTTAAACAAAGAGGGTCACGGGGTTTGATAATAGGCAGTTAAGTAAAAATAAGGTATTCTTAAATGCCCCTGCCTAAAGGAGAGTAGCCGATATGTTTTGGATGATTCTTCTTTTAATACTCATGACTGGTGTCGCATTGTTTGCAGTGCAGAACTCTGCCTCGGTTACCATAAGTTTTATCCTCTGGAGGTTTGAGGCATCTCTCGCCATTGTGATATTCCTCTCCATAATTACAGGCGCGGTCATGTCAGCGATTGTTTATATGATCACCAGTTTAAGAAAGTCTTTTAAGAGGGACAAACAAACTACTGCAACTGCAGAGACAGAGATTGTGCAAGATATTTCCAATGAAAAGAAGACGCCAGAGGATTCACTTTTTGAGGCGGATACACAGAAAAGGGACTCTGAACCAAATAAGCAGTAAAGGTGGGACAGAGGCAACTCAATGAGTCTCGCTGCGGTTCAGGCGCTCAAGGGCATTGCTCCAGAATTATATCTACAATACCTACAATACCGCATACATTCATTTTTTAAGAAGTTCAGGGGGGTGCTGGATAATTAACTAACCTGCACCCTTGAGAAGATTTAGGTAAATCTAAGGGGATTAAAAAAGTGCAGATCTGTCCGATTGAAGTATCTTTGTAGCAATCTCGATATCTGAAATTATTTGCTCCCTTAGTAAGGCTGGTGAGTCAAATCTCCTTTCTTCACGAATCCGCTTGATGAAATGCAGTCTAATTTCTCTATTGAGCAGATCGCCTGTAAAATTTAGCAGGTGTGTTTCGCAGCTTATGTATTTGTTGCCAAAGGTAGGATTTAACCCGATGTTTGCAACGGCATTATATATCCTTTCTTTATTTGTATCCAAAAGGGAAACCCTTGCTGCATATACACCCTCATGGGGGATTATGTCATTGCTGCTCTTGATGTTTGCAGTAGGTATATTAAGTATTGTCTTGCCTCTGCCTGTGCCTTTCACAACCCTGCCGTTTATGTGATAAGCCCTGCCCAGAAGAGACGATGCCTCTGCGACCTTGCCTTTCGCAATTAGGCTTCTGATCCTGCTGCTGCTTGCTACATTCTGCTTGAGCCTCTTATATCTTATTACATTGACCCCAAATCCATGCTGTTTGCCAAGTCTTCTTAAAAGGTAGGTATTGCCCCTTTTGAATCGTCCAAATACATATCCGTGCCCGACAATAACAGCCTTTACCCCTAATCTTGAGACAAGAATATCCTCTATGAAGTCCTCAGCCTCAGTGGCAGCAAATTCTTTGTTAAAATCTATTATTACTATTGCGCCTATGCCCTGAGAACGAATCATGGTAAGCTTATCCTCAAGGGTTGTTATCATTTTGATGTTTTTCTCTGGGGCGAGAACTTTCATTGGATGAGGATTGAATGTAATAACCGTTGGGGTGCCCTTTATCTCATGAGCCTTCTTTATCAGGGTCTGAAATATCTTCTGATGCCCGATATGCACACCATCAAAATTGCCTATGGTTACCACAGGATTTTTAATTTTCTGTCTTTTTTGTAGATCTCTGATTAGGATCATCTGCCATCCTTTCAAGGGAGTTGTATATTTTCCTGACCTGATTCTTTAGATGTTCTAAGTCTTTGTCGTTGTCAATCACGAAGTCTGCCCTTTCGGATTTTATATGTGAGGGCATCTGGGCATTTAGTCTTGCCATCACATCTTCCTTGTTGTATCCCCTGTTTATCAGTCTCCTTAGGGTGGTTTCAATTGGACATTGGACATTAATTATATAGTCAAATAGGCATTCGTATCCCCTTTCATATAGGATTGGCGCTTCAATTATAAAGATCCTTACATCCCTATGAGCGCTTATCTCAGCATTTACCCTTTCAAACACGAAGGGATGAAGCAGGTCTTCAAGTCTTGTTTTTATCTTTCTGTTGCTAAATACGATCCTTGAGATGATGCCCTTGTCTATTGTGCCAGCGGGTGCTATGGTTTTTCCAAACAACTCTATTAGTGCCTGCTGAACCCTGTGTTCATTAAATAAATCCCTAACAATGGCATCGGTGTCTATTACATAGGCTCCTAATTCTTTAAAGGCAGCACCAGCGGCGCTCTTGCCCATGCCAAAACTGCCTGTAAGTCCTACTTTCAGCATAGAAGGATCTTCTCCTGTAGTTCCTTTAACTTTGCAAGAGCCTTTTGGGGGCTCAGTTTATCGAGCCTTAGGTTCATTATTTCATCCTTGATGGGATCTCCACAGCTAAAAAGATCAAGCTGTATAGAGCGGTAACGTATCCTTTCAGCCTCCTTCTTCTCTAATTCCGATAGTACCTCCCTTGCCCTTTCTATTACCCTTTGGGGCAAACCAGCGAGCCGCGCCACTTGAATCCCATAACTCTTGTCTGCAGAGCCTTTCTCAACCCTCCTTAGGAACACAATGCTGTCTCCCCACTCTCTGACAATGACATTGTAATTCTGAACCCCCTCCATAGTCTTTTGTATATCTGTGAGCTCGTTGTAATGGGTTGCAAAGAGCGTGCGTGCCTTGATGGCGCCCACAAGATGCTCTGCCACTGCCCAGGCTATACTGATTCCGTCAAAGGTGCTCGTGCCTCTTCCAATTTCATCAAGGATAATTAGGCTTTTCTCGGTTGCGTTGTTTAGTATGTTTGCTGTCTCAATCATCTCAACCATAAAGGTGCTTTGCCCTCTTGAGATGTAATCGGATGCCCCTATTCTTGTAAAGATCCTGTCAACTATACCTATAACAGCCTTTGAGGCAGGTACAAAGGAACCTATCTGTGCCATTAGTGTAATAAGGGCAGTCTGTCGCATATAGGTAGATTTCCCTGCCATATTGGGACCTGTTATTATCAGGAGCATGTGATCTTCCTTATCTATTGACACATCGTTTGGTATAAAGGTAGTGTCACTGTCATTAATAATCTTATCTCTGATCATCTTTTCAATAACAGGATGTCTTCCCTCTGTGATCTCAATCAGTTCTGAATCATTTACCTCAGGCATAACATAGTTGTTTCTCTTTGCCACTGTCGCAAGGGAGGCAAGAAAATCAATGATGGCAATCGCGGAAGAGGCGTTGAAGAGCTCTTTGGAGTATTTTTTGATCTTTTCCAGCAGGGCAAGGTATAGCTCATATTCAATACTCCTGAGCTTGTCTTCTGCGGATGTAACCTTTGATTCATAATCCTTGAGGTCTGGGGTTATAAATCTCTCGCAATTAGAAAGGGTCTGCTTTCTAATATAATCGGGCGGCACAAATTGGAGGTTTGGATTTGTGACCTCAATATAATAGCCAAATACCTTGTTGTAGCCGATCTTTAGGGATGAGATGCCTGTCTTGAGACGCTCCTCCTGCTCTAATGCTGCAATGTACTGCTTTGCGTTGCTGGAAATATCTCTTAACTCATCCACCTCGCTGTTATAGCCTTTTTTAATAATACCCCCTTCCCGGAGGTTATTTGGAGGGTTATCGGTTATTGCAATCCCTATAAGATTACTCAATTCATTGAAGTCCGAAAGTTCCTTCCCCAGTGAGGCTATGTAGGAGTTAGATGACTGCACAAGCGCTTTCTTTATCTTTGGAATCATAGAAACCGATGCCTTAAGTCCAAGGAGATCCCTTGGCATTGCAGTGCCTGCAAGGGTTTTTGAGGTCAGACGCTCTACATCCTGAAGATGTCTAAAGGTTGATCTTAATTCCTCGAGGATGTCATAGTCTTCAATAAGGGAATTCACTGACTTTAGCCTTTTGTTTATCTCTACTGAAGAGATGAGAGGTTTTGTTAGGGCTGATCTGAGGAATCTTGCCCCCATAGGAGTCTGGGTTTGATCGAGCACCCATAATAGCGTTCCCTTCTCAGAGGAGTCCTTTAGATTGTGGGTGAGTTCTAAATTTTTCTTTGTTGCTGCGTCAAGGAACATGTAAGAATTTTGCCTGAGCACATTTATTCTATTAAAGGGAAGGGTTGTTAGAGTTTCTTGGAGATAACAGAGAAGGGCTCCTCCCGCTGAGATTGCCCTTTCCATGCCCTCGCATCCGTATCCTTCAAGGGATGCTACGTTGAAATAGTTGAGCAGCGCCCTATAACAGTCAATATACTCAAAGTGCCAGTCTTCATAAAAGGTGACGTAAACATTAGGGGCAAATTCTGTATTATTAATGGACCCCTTTGTGCTTGCCGGGAACAGTATTTCCTTAGGTTCGTATCGGGCTATCTCGTCCTCCACTGGATTGGAGGTCTCAAATAGGGTAAACTCCCCTGTAGATAGATCTGCTGCTGCTGCCCCATATATCCCATCTTTTAGATAAAAGCACAGGATGTAGTTATTTTCCCTTGGATTATCGGCGGCAAAGGTGCCTGGTGTGATTACCCTTACTACCTCCCTTTGTACAATACCCTTAGCTGTTTTTGGATCCTCAACCTGCTCGCATATAGCTACTTTGTAGCCAGCCTTAATGAGTTTGTTGATATAAATATCAGCAGAGAAATAGGGCACACCACACATTGCTATGGGGTCATCCTTATTCTTATCCCTTGTGGTGAGTGTAATTTGAAGAATAGGCGCAGCAATCTTGGCATCCTCTCCAAACATCTCATAGAAATCACCGAGCCTGAAAAAGACTATGTGCCCTGGATAGCTCTCTTTAATAGCGCCGTACTGCTTCATTAGTGGGGTGTTTTCTAAAATCATAGGAAAATAAGATCTATATCAGTCTTAACTTAGATGCAAGTGCTTTGGTCTCGCCAAGCAATGATTCTACCTCTCTTATGCCCTCCTGCCAGAAGGTCTTTTTGGTGATATCAATTCCAAGATTACTGAATAGGTTGCGAGGAGATTCAGAGTATCCAGCAGAGAGAAAATCCTTTGCTCTATTTATGTACGCACTGTCTTCCTTAACGGATCTCTGCATTGCCTTGGATATTAATAATCCGCTTGCATAGGAATAAACATAAAAGAATGTCCTGATATGCCCCCAGTAAACCCACCAGTTCTCAGAGCCCTTTGACGGTTCAACATGCTTGCCCATGTAGGATGCCATGTGCTCTGTGAATATCTCTCCGATCATTGTCTTTGATAGATATCCCCTTTCTCTAAAGGCGCTGTGCAGGGCTTGCTCAAATCTATAACAGGCTATCTGTCTAAATATTGTGGATACATCGTCATTTAGTTTCTTCATCATTATTGCAAGTCTGGTGTGTTCATCTGCCTTTACCATGATCTCTCTGAGCACGAAGTCTTCCATAAAGGTGCTTGCCACTTCAGCAGTGGAAAGAGGGGTGCCAAAGTGTATAGCCTTCTGTTTCTTTTTGATCATCTCGTTGTTTATGCCATGTCCAAGTTCATGGGCGAGAGTAAGTACATCATCAAATCGATCGTTGTGATTGAGAAGTATGTAGGTTGGCTGAGATATGAGATGATGGGCACAAAAGGCGCCTCCAGCCTTGCCTTTGCAAGGGTAAACATCGAATCTTTCCTTTTTAATGAAATCCTCAAGGATGTCATGAAACTCCCTATCAAGTTTTTTAAAGGCCCTGCGAATAATTGCAAGGGATTCCTGAAAACTATATTTTTTATCAATGGAGCCATAATCCACATTACGCTCGTGGTATTTTAAATATTTCAATCCCAATAGCTTTGCCTTGAGCCTGTAATATTCAGCCGGGATATCAAATCGTTCTGATACAGCATCCACAAGGGTGTCAACTATATCTGAATCAATATCATCACCTATGTGCCTCTCTAAGTCTGGTCTATGCATACCCCTAAGTTCATCATCAACCTTTTTGTTCTGTAAGATAGAGTTTATTTCAACCTCTGCTATATCCACATTATTGTATAGTATGCTATTTAGGGCTGAAGCCGCAGAATCTCTTATTGCCTTATCCTTATGGTTGATCAATGCCATAATCTCAGCAAAGTTTTTCTTCACTCTCTTTTTCTGCTCGTTTAATACAGTCCTTTCATCCCTTGATAAAAAATCTGAGGTCATCCTCACCCAGAATGAGTAGGATGGCGCAGTCTTTAGGTTTATTATTCGCTCTTCTTTGTCTGTTAGGAGGTATTGCGATTCTCTGAAAGCCCTCTCTAAGAAATGTCTGTAGGGCTCAAGTCCCTTAAAGGTGAGGAAGTTTTTTTGAAGCCTTCGTGGTATCTTGCATATATTGAGATAAAAAAACTGCATATCATTTTGTATCCGATTGCTAAAATCCTCTATTCTATTGAGCTTTGCTTTGATATCCGTATCGGTCTGATCAAGCTTTGATCTAAGCCAGTAATAATATCCCTCATCTCCATCAGAGCCATAGTCTCTTAGAATAAGGTCATATTCATCTAAAGCCTCCTTGAGGACTGCAGGTTCTGAAAGGTAGTCTCTGCGATGCTTCCATTTGTTTATAAAACTGTAGTTTTTCTCCCTAATCCTCTCCCGTTGGCGGAGGAAATAATCCTCTGATTTGTAGAGGTCTGATAATTTCCATTTATAGGTTTTTTTCACCTTAATATTCGGCTAAAGCTCTATATCGCTAAAACCTCATAACCCCCATTTTGTATTTGCTTTGTTTGTAATATTGACTCAAGGTCTCAGCACTCCTGTTCAGAGCACCTAAGGGCATTAAAGGCATGAAGTATCCTCTTTTCTCTAATAATCCTGTCGTCTTCATGAAGAAATTTCTCAAGACTATTCAGACAATTATGTAGATCTTTTAGGGTGGGTATTGATTCCTTGTGGTTGCCTATAACCGATCCCTTTAAAACATCTATTACTATAAAGTCTTCACTATCAGTAACTATGGCATAGGGGATCTGGTAATCCTTCAGTGCAGTCCTACAAAAGGCAAGGGTGTATCTTTCCCATGAGGCTATGGAGTTGATAGGACATTTTATAATCATCACAATCTTGCCTTCAATGGATACCACTAGATCAGCCTTTGCTGTAAAGGTCAACTCTGGCAGGTCAATCAAAAAGGCTTTGTTTGCCTCAATTGAATCTAAGGGGTATCCTATATGGTTAGTGAGCAAATCTATAGTCCTCTGTTGGATTATATTAAGACCTATGGTTTCTTCGTCTTCTTGGGCTTTTAAATGTTTCTCTAACAAGGACAGCCTTTCCATTGGACTATCAGGGTTTTTGCCAAGGTCTATATATTTAGACATAAATTCCCCCTCTTTTATATTGTTAATTGGCGCCATGCTTTCCTTTAAGCTATGGAATCGCCTGTTTTAACCTTAAGGAATATCTTTCATGCTCAAAGGGGTGGACATCTGGAAACTTTGAATAAAGCCACCCTTTGAATATACTCTTGCCGTTTTCTGTGATCTCAACCCTCAAGGCCGGGTTGTTTAGCTCTGCGCTTGCTGTAGTAATGGAATTTTCGGTCATCCTAAAATCGGGCAGAAACTCTGCGGTCCTCAGGGTAAGTTTTGAGTCTCCCAGTGCAACCTCTGAGCCTATATTGACCGTTTGTTCTGATTTTTTGCCACTCTTTTTATCCTCAATGATAATTACTGCCTTTGTCCATTTCTTCTTTACTGATTCGGGGACTTCAACTTTCTTTTCCGTCCTTTTGACAGTGCCATGGGGATTCATCATAGAACCTTCTGAGGGTTTCTGTGTCTCTGCCTGAGAGGGTTGTTGTATAGGCACTTGTGGTATAGGCTGCTTTTCCTCTTTCTTTTGACACCCAAGGACAAATAGGACAAGTAGTGAAAACAACAATGTTAACGCAAATCTCATGAAAGGCCCTCCTGTGAGTTAATTATAAGTTTGTATTCTATCATATCAGGGTGTCTGCTGTGAAAATATTCACGATCTATCCTTAAATTGCCTATAGGAGTAAGAGGGTGTGCTGAAAAGGCTTTATTGCCACACCTTTTTACAGGGCCTTTGGACTTTTACAAATAATGCTATTTAAATCACCTCTTGGGGACTGAATGACCTATGGCCCTTTTTAATAAACCCTGTGGCAGTATAAAGGCTTTCAGGCATGCCCTCTTACTCCTTACAGGTTTCTATCGGCAATTT
>CALEDV010000032.1 GCA_937949555.1 uncultured bacterium
AAAAAAAGGGCCATAAGTCATTCAGTCACCAAGAGGGGATTGAAATAGCATTATTTGTAAAAGTCCAAAGGTCTCGTAAAGAGGTGTGGCAATAAAGCCTTTTCAGCACACCTCTTACTCCTATCGGCAATTTAAGGCCGATAAAAGATGTTGACTTTTTTAGATTATTGGATTATTTTAACAGAAAAAAATAAGAGGGTTAATAATGAGAAAGAAACTTGGAGAGGTGCTAATAGAATCTGGTCTTATTAGTGAAGAACAGCTTCAGAAGGCCTTGTCTATCCAGAAGGAGAAGAAACAGAAACTTGGCACTGTGCTTATTCACGAAGGCTTTGTGACAAAGGAGCAGATAACGGAGGCCCTTTCCACCAAACTCAAGATACCAGTCATACTTTGCCACGAGATGCATATAGATGACAGTCTCAAAAAGATTGTATCCAAAGAAGCTGCCCTTGAGAATCTTATATTCCCCGTTGAGCTTAAAAACAATGTCCTTACCCTTGCGATGGCAGACCCCTTAGATTACAAGACCATTGATAACATAGCCTTCAAGAATAACATCAGGGTTAAGGAGGTTATTTCTTACGACTGGTCAATAAAAAAGGCAATAGAGGAAAATTATGAGGAAAGATTAGAGGAGGTCTTTGACCAATTTAGCGCAGCGGTGGATGCAAATGTTGATAAGGAAGTGGAGTTCATGGAAGAGAAGGATGAGGAGGAGATTGGCGGCACCATAGAGTCCTTGTATTCAAAGAGCAACTTCCCCCCTGTAGTTAAACTTGTGGCTATGCTTATTGCAGATGCTACATCAAAGAGGTCAAGTGATATACACATTGAGCCAAGGGATAAATTTGTCCAAGTCCGCTTTAGGATCGACGGAGAGATGAGAAATGTCCTCAGATATGAAAAGACCCTTCACGAATCGGTGGTCTCAAGGATCAAGATTATATCTAACCTTGATATTACCAACAGGAGGCTGCCGCAGGATGGGGGTGCACAGGTTGCATTTAAGGGCAAGGTGGTTGATTTGAGAATATCCACGGTGCCTACTGTATATGGCGAGAAGGTAGTCATAAGGCTGCTTGATCAGTCTGCAAACCTTATCCCGATTGAAGAACTCGGTATGCCTGAGCAAACTATGGAGCGGCTGATAGAGGTCTTCAAGAGGCCCCAGGGCATGTTGCTTGTCACAGGCCCTACGGGTAGTGGTAAGACAACTACCCTTTATGCGTCCATAAATCAATTGAGGTCTGATACAAAGAACATGATAACTATTGAAGACCCTGTAGAATATAAGCTCCCTGGGATTACACAGATACCTGTCAAGGAGTCTATAGGCAGGACCTTTGCCGCAATATTGAGGTCTGTGTTGCGTCAAGACCCAGATGTGGTTATGGTGGGTGAGATTAGGGATTTCGAGACGGCAGAGATAGCAGTAAAGGCTGCCTTGACAGGTCATCTCGTACTATCTACCCTTCATACTAATAACACCATTGCTACTATCTCAAGGCTACTTGATATAGGCATAGCCCCCTATCTCCTCAGCTCTGCCCTAAGCGCTGTAATTGCCCAGAGACTTGTAAGGAGGCTCTGTAATTATTGCAAAGAGGAGCAGCCTATGTCTGATGAAAATATTGAACTGCTGAAAAATGCCTATAATATATGTAGCGACATCAAAAAGCTATATGTGCCAAAGGGCTGCCCTAAATGTACAAATACGGGTTATCTGGGCAGGGTGGCGGTTTATGAGTTTTTGCCCATCTCAACGAGGATAAAGAAACTTATATCAAGAAATGCCGCAGACAATGACATCTTCGAGGCGGCAGAGGCAGAGGGGGTGTCATTCCTGTTTAACGAGGCGCTTAGCAAGGTGCGTTCAGGGGTCACATCCTTGGATGAGGTAATAGCTAAAATACCTATGGATTACTACTCTACATCCTGTTCTGTGAGTGCACAGGCTGCTTAGTGTATATTGAGAAACCTTATGTCTTGCCTAAGATAGGTGTTTGTAAAGAAACTCCTCGTTGTATCTTCTTGTATTCTGTAGCCTTTTCATGAAGCCCTCCTGATCCATTTTAAAAAAGGAGGATAGCTCTATTAAACCTTGACCTGAGGTCCTAAGGAATGTTTCATTTCTCAGCCTTTGCAGGGTTTCTATTTCTCTTAAAAAGATATAGGATTCCCTGAGGTCATGACTGTATTTACTATCAATGCAACCTATTCTGCATAGCCTTCTAATGCCATCAAGAGTGCCTTGACACAACACAGAGGGGTAAGTCTTAGAGTGAATCAATTGCAGATACTGGATTGTAAACTCTATGTCTTTAATGCCCCCTCTGCCAAGTTTTATATTTATGGTGTCTTCAGTCTCCTTTGATAGCTCCCTGCATATACGTTCACGCATAGCAAGCACTTCCTCTCTGCCAATCTTGGGACCCCTATGTTGGAGGACCTCCTTCCGCATATGCATAAATTTTGATGCCACAGCCCTTGATGCCCCCACAGGCCTTGCCTTTATGAGTGCCTGTATCTCCCATGCCCTTGCTGTGTGAAGATAGTATTTTTTTAAGGCCTCAAGGGATATCACAAGCACGCCCTTTGACCCCTCAGGTCTGAGTCTCGTGTCGAACTTATAGAGATAACCCTCTTTGGTATAGGACATTAAGTCTCTCAGCAGGGTTTGACAGGACTTGGTATCCTGGTCAGAGGGCTCTTTTAGGGTTACAAACACAATATCTAAGTCTGAATTAAATATAATCTCCCGTGCACCTAATTTTCCGTAGGCTATTATTGCAGGGTTGTTATCATCCCCAAGGGATCTATCAAGAGTCCTCTGTCGCAGGGCGTTAAGAATTGCCTCAGCAGTATTTGTGAGACCTCTTGTTAACAAACCCAGTCCAATCTTCTTACTGAGGAAACCTATGCCAAGGGCTATCTCCTTTTTCTTCTTGAATATCCTTATAGCCGTTGACTCCCTGTAGTCCTTTGAGCATAGGGCAAGTTCTCGCCTTAAGCCAAATTGCGGAACCCTGTTTACCGTTCCCAGCAATAGGGTGTCAAGATACTCTGCCCTGCTTAATAGGATCCTTGATATGTATTCACTCTGAGATAGCACAAAGACAACCTCAGGCACAATTGATTCCCTTTGAATGACCGATTCAAGATAGGATTCATTTGTTGCAAGCACCTGACAGAGGTCAACAAGCTGCGCAAGGGCTTTATCGGGATTGCCTGTATGAATTGCAGCCCTTAGAAATCTTGGAACTATTAGTTCCATGAGCCTCCTTCCTCTGAGGGTTTGAAAGGATGCCATGTTATTCCTTATCTTCATGAGGCAGTATATTGCCCTGTTTTTATCAACTATCTTTGTTTCTGTTAGTTCCTGCATTAGAAGGCTTTCTATGGGGCTGTCGGCATCCCAGTAGTAGTTGTCAAGTAGTCCAAAATCAATTGAAATAGATTCCCTTGATTCAAGCAGTGAATCATAGATACTGCGCACATTTTTTCTTATCTCTCCAAGGGCATTCAGGAAGGAGGAGGCATCCTGATAGCCCATCTTTTTTGCAAGGATGAGCATCTCTTTGTCAGAGGAAGGAAGAGAGTGTGTCTGCAGGTCATTTGCCTGTTGCAGCCTGTTCTCAAGGGTTCTAAGGAATATATAGCCCTCAAAGAGCCGCTGGAAGTCTTCTGGCCCGACGAGTTTTTTCTCCAGCAGTCTGTTTAATGATACCAGGGTGCTCCTATCTCTAATGATTGGCTCTCTGCCACCATAGATAAGCTGAAATATCTGTATAAAAAACTCAATCTCTCTTATGCCTCCATAACCCCTTTTTATGTCTCTGCTTATAGTGTTGGGTTTAATTTGTTCTACCTGAGCCTTCATGTTTCTTAGGGCGTTTATGGTTTCTGTATCCAGATACTTCCTATAAACAAAGGGTTTAAGGGAATCGCAAAATTCTTTGCCCAAAGTCATATCCCCTGCCACAGGCATTGTCCTGAGCAGCGCAGCCCTTTCCCATAGCTGTCCCCAGGATTCGTAGTATTCCTCATAGGCCCGCAGGCTCATGACTATGGGACCTTTCTGTCCCTGAGGTCTTAGTCTCAGATCAACTCTGTATATAAAACCGTCCTCAGTAAGTTTTGATAAAAAACGGGCATATTCCTCTACAAATTTTGCATAGTACTCCGGAGCAGTTAGTCTGTTAACTACAGAACCATTTGGCGAAACCACTCCTGCCGATTCACCTTCATTTCTATATACAAATAGGAGGTCCACATCGGAACTGTAATTCAGTTCCCGTGCCCCTAATTTGCCAAGACCCAGCACTGCAAGGCCATTGTTTTCTATATATCCGTATCTATAACTGAAAAGTTCAAAGAGAAATTCAAAGGACAGTGACAGGATTGCTTCAGCGAGGATGCTCAAGTCATAGAGCACAGACTGGGTATCTTGCAGCAGAAGTATATCCCTCAGAGTGATCTGCAGGAGTTTAGATTTTTTAAATACCCTAACCTCATGCATGGCCTCAGAGATATCATCACAGAGGCTCAGTATCTCTGCAAGTTCTCTTCTTAGGGTGGTTTCTTTTAGCTTCAGATCAATATTGTCTAAAGCAGCAAACAATTTTTCTGGAAAGGATATAGAGAAGTTTGCGAGAAATTGACTGTAAGAAAAAAGCATCGCCACTTCTTTTTCATAAAGGAAAAGTCTGTCTTTGTAGTTTGGGTTTTGCTCTAAAAAAGTTACTATGTTGCGTTGTGCCCTTTCAGGGTCTGGACAGGAACTAAAACTACTCATTTTCAATCCATAATCTCGGGTCAAGGGCGTCCCTGAGTCCTTCGCCTACAAGGTTATAGCTTAAGACAGTTATCAGTATAGCAATGCCAGGGAAAACCGATAGCCACCATGCCACAGTTATATTATCCTTGCCAGAGGTCAGTATGTTGCCCCAACTCGGTTCTGGCGGCTGCACTCCAAGACCAAGAAAGGATAGTCCTGACTCGACCAGTATTGCCCCTGCGATGCCGAATGTAGCTGCTATAAAGACTGGAGAAAGGGAGTTGGGCATGATATGACGCCATATAATCCTTCTGTCTGACATCCCTATCGTCCTTGCCGCAGCTACGAAGTCTCTTTCCTTAAGGGTCAAAAATTCTGCCCTGACCAATCTTGCCACATCCATCCAGCCTGTAATTCCTATGACAACCATGATAGTGGATATGCTTGGCTCTACGATGGCTATTACCGCAAGGATGAGGAAGAAGGTAGGAAAGGCAAGCATCATGTCCACAAAACGCATCAGTATAGAGTCTATTTTACCGCCATAATAGCCAGCTAAGGCGCCCACAAAAACACCTATGGATATAGAGATTGCAACGGCAATAAAACCTACTTTCAAAGATGCCCTGCTCCCCCAGAGCATCCTAGATAGGACATCTCTGCCCAGTTCATCGGTGCCCAATAGGTGTCTGCTATCAGGGGGGCTGAGTATGTTGTAAACATCTATCTTTACGGGGTCGTAGGGTGCAATTAAAGGGGCAAATATAGAAAGTGCAGCAAGCGATAATATGACTGCAAGCCCTGCCATAGCAAGGTGATTTCTCCTGAATCGGCGCCATATAATCTTATACATCATTGCTCCGCAAGGATTTGATTTTTCTCAACTCCCTTAGGGCGTCATTAAATACAGATTCATTTTTGTCTTCCCTTGTCCTGTCTTCCATAACCCTTATCTGCGACTCTATAAGACTGCTTGTCTCTTCTTCCTGTATTCCTATTAGCATAAATAGGTCATTATATAAAAATACTGGAATTGCTGTCTCAAGTATTCCCCTGCCAGCAAGAAAGGCCCTGTATCCATCGGAACCTCTCATAGCCCTCAGGAGCCTCTGCATAAATTCCTTCTGCTCCCTCAATGCCCTTTGATAACCTACAAAGGCATCTTTTAGGGCTTGATTTACAAAGATGCCACCCTGCCATACTGTCTCATCATTGCCCTTAAAACCCAGACAGTCGCTGTAGGTTTCTCTTTTTTGCTGTTCGATAATTAGGTGTTGAATAGACTCAGGATAGAGTGCACAAAAGGGCACAAGGGAGCATTGCAGAGGTTTTAAGCCAGCAGTATGCAGAGAGCAGGTATTGTTATCTGATAGGGCTATACATCGGTTGTTTCTCCAATTGCCGGCTATGAAATCACCTACAATATAGAAGCCACCCATATTTGTCCCGAAGTCATCAAGTAAAAGCAGGTGTTCCTCATTAACGGGGGTGTACTTCCTGAATCCTACAGTGATTGGAAAGACTTTATATAGCCCCTTTATCTCCTTTGCAGCCAAGAGTGTCGCACCTGTGCAGCATAGGGAGGCACATTTTTTTGCACACTTAAAGTTGATAGGGTGTTTTAAAGAGACAGAGTCCCCCTTTTGTGTAGGGAGACTCTGTGGGTAATTGCGATAGGTCAATTATTCCTTTGTATCTTCAGATTCACTTGCAGGGGCAAAGCAGGCTTCTTCTTTGAGTAGTCTCTCCCAATACCTATCTACCTGCTCCTGAGCGGACTTGAGCAGCTGCTCGTTTTGTGGGGCAAAGAGGTGTTTGAATCTGCCCTGAGGCTTCAGGAAATCTGTTAGTGGCCTTTTCTCTTTGGGTTTGACTGTTATCCTGGTTATCCCATTTTCTATCTCAAAGAGTGGCCAATAGCAGGTCTCAACGGCCAGTCTGCTCAGTGTAATGGCGTCATTAGTCTGACTGCGCCATCCCCTGTTGCATCCTGCAATTATGTTCATAAACTTGGGACCCTTAATATCAAGCGCCTTCCTTACCTTCTTGACTAAATCCTGCCAATGGCTTGGCGATGCCTGCGCTACATAGGGAATCCCATGGGCAGCCATAATCTTTGTTACGTCCTTTCTTTGTTGAGGCTTGCCCTGCACCACATCGCCTGCCGGGCATGTAGTGGTATCGGCGCCTACTGGAGTTGCGCTTGAACGTTGTATGCCCGTGTTCATATATGCCCCGTTGTCGTAGCATACATATAGCATATCGTGGCCCCTCTCCATGGCACCTGAAAGGCTCTGAAAGCCAATGTCATAGGTGCCCCCGTCTCCGCCAAAGGCTATAAATTTTATCTCCTTGTCAATCTTGCCCTGTTTCTTTAGGGACCTATACATTGCCTCCACCCCTGAAACGGTTGCGGCTGCATTCTCAAAGGCATTGTGAATCCATGGAATCTTCCAGGAGGTAAAATCTGATATGCAAGATGACACTTCAAGGCATCCTGTGGCATTACCCGCAACTATTTGGTAGTCAGTTGCAAGGAGGACCATCTTTACTATTACAGGAGCGCCACAGCCTGCACACATCCTGTGCCCCGGCGCAAATAGGATCTCCTTTTTAGAAAGCTCTTTTAAACTCAACGGTGCTGTTGCCATGTCTCGTTTCTCCTTATTCTCTTACGCCAATGTATTCTTTGAGGGTTTTTATCTTGCCTGTGTTGAGAATACTTACCAGGTCATTGAGGGCATATTCAGCCTGTGAGGGCATGAAGTCCCTTCCACCAAGTCCGTATATCTTGTTGACTATTATAGGCTTATCCTTGTATTGATAAAGGGCTGACATTATATCCGAGCACAGTGGACCCAAAGAGGCCCCAAAGGCATCTGCCCTGTCAAGGACACACAGAGCCTTTAAGTGTTTAAGTGCCTCTCCAACCTCATTATAGGGGAAAGGCCTCATCAATCTTGGTTTAAGCAACCCAGCCTTTATCCCCTTATTCCTGAAGTCGTCGATTACATCTTTTGATGTGCCTGCAGCGGAATTCAAGACCACAATCCCTATCTCAGCGTCATCTAACCTATAGGTCTCAAAAAGACCGTATTCCCTGCCTGATATCTTCTTGAAATCAGCAGCCACATCAAGCACGACCTTTGAGACCCTCGACATAACATCATCGTGTGCCTTTCTGTATTCCATGTAGTAATCAGTGAGTATTAATGGGCCGTAGCTGACTGGATGCTCCACATCAAGCAGAGGATTTACTGCCTTGAACTCGCCCACAAAATCGCTGACGGTCTTGTCGTCCAAATATTCGAGCCTTTCAATGGAATGGCTTATTATAAATCCGTCAAGGCAGACCATTGCCGGGAGCCTTATGTCCATGTGCTCCGCAATCCTAAAGGCTTGTATAGCGTTGTCATAAGCCTCCTGGGCATTTTCGGACCAAAGTTGTATCCATCCTGCATCTCTGGCTGCCATAGCATCGGAGTGATCCCCGTGTATATTAATAGGCGCAGAGACTGCCCTGTTTACAACGGGCATAACTATTGGCAGCCTTAATCCAGAGGCTATAAAAACGATCTCCAGCATTAGCAACAGTCCCTGTGAGGATGTGGCGGTAATAACCCTTCCCCCAGCCGCTGATGCGCCTACACAGGCGCTCATAGAGCTGTGTTCACTCTCCACAAGGATCACCTCAGTTTTGACCTTGCCATTGCTTGCGAAGGAGGCAAATCGCTGCATCATGTCCGTCTGAGGAGTTATAGGATACGCTGCGCAGACATCTGGATTGACCTGCCTAAGTGCTTCTGCAACGGCTTCATTTCCTGTTACTGCCACCACCTTTCCCATTATTTGCCCTCCTCTTGCATTACTATTGCCTTGTTGCCCTTTTTGCCTGGGCATTCAAGGGCGCATATACCACAACCCTTGCAGAAGTCCAGATCAAACTCTCCCCTTTTGCCGTCCTTTACCTTTACAGACATATCAGGACAGTAAATCCAGCAAAAGAGGCAGTGAATGCAATTTTCTTCAATCCATACAGGCCTATAAGCCCTCCATGAGCCTGTCTTGAAATTAACAGAATTACCGGGCTCCTTTATAACACAGCCAGGATTTAGTTCTCTCCATCCCTTCAGTTTCATCCCTCTTTAACCTCCCCGTAACCCCTCTTGACTGCCTCAAGGTTACCATCTATAACTTTTTGGGCAAATTTCTTGCCGAAACTCTTTTTTACATCCTCTAAGACCGCATCCAGGGTAACGATACCTGAAACCTTTGCCAATGAACCTACCATCGGTGAATTGGGCATAGCCCTGCCAAAGCATTCAATGGCAATCTTCGTGGCGTCAATGGTATAGACCTTCTGAGTAGCCTTTGCGTTTAACTTGTTCCTTATCTCTGAGGGTTCCTTTACGGTATTCACAATAAATGAGGCATCCTCTGGTGCCCCATCGGCAACATTAATTGCGTCAAGTAATGTGGAATCAACTACCACTACAATGTTTGGATGCAGCACAGGACAGTGCATTCTCAGTTCCTTGGCGCTAACTCTGTTATAAGCCCTCAAGGGTGCTCCAGACCTCTCAGGTCCGTATTCAGGAAAGGCCTGAACATGCCTGCCCCCGCTTAAACAGGCATCAGCAAAGACCTTTGCAGCCGTTACAGTGCCTTGTCCGCCTCTTCCATGCCATCTGATCTCAAGTATCTCGGACATCCTTCCCTCCTTATTGGTGTTGTTGTTACGTAAGATTTAAGAGCATATAAGTTAACAGAAATTAAAACCTTATGCAATCTCATTTTTGCCCTAAGAAGATTACATGCTAAAAATGCCATAAGTCTTTTAGATTAGACTTAGATGCCTCTCTATCAGTATATATGCAATCTAAACTTGCAGTGAACTTGATATTTTTGCTTGCGCTACAGAGACTCTGTATCTCTCTCTGCAGTTCTAATATTAGGATTGCTGCAAGGTTAAGCTATAGGTTTGTCTGAAGAATGTTAGTATGGTTTTGCTATATTAGAGCTATAGAATCACTATTTTCGTAATCCTTTTTGTGGGGTGTTTTATTATAAAGCCTGCGGGTTGAAAATCCTTGCTTAAAGATACCAGACATTCTATGCTATTGACAGCCTTGCCCTTGCCTTTCTTGTTTATCTGCTCTATTTTTAAAGCCCCCTTTTTTATTGCCCGTTCTTTATTTGCATCCACAAAATCTATGGAAGGTGATTTTGCAAACTCCTGAGATAGGGCACCTTTATTTGAACTAATGTTAATCAGATAATAACTTTTTCCCTCCTCTGCACCCTGTTTCATTGAACTTGGGATTTCTCCCTTTTGCAAGGGAAACACATCAACGCTCATGTTGGACAAGGAGAGAGAGATTTTTCTGAGGGGTTTTGGCTCAGCATGCTCTATGCTTTTGTTTTTCTTAGCTTTGTCAGTTTCAACAGCCTTGGGCTTGTCAGTACCCTTTAGTTTTGAGGTCTCAAGTATCTTACCGCCTTCCTCTGGCTTTTTTTCGGTATCCTTTGTCTTTGTTGTCATATCTTCCTTATTTTTTGACACATCATCCTCATGGGTAGTGGGTGAGTCAGTTGCAGCGCCTTTGATAGTTACCTTAGTTTGATTAGGTTTTTGCTGAGGCTTATTCCCCTTGTTGAAATACACAAACAAAACAGCCGCTACAACAAGGGTGGCTATAAAAATAATAGCAAAGGCGGTTTTGGTCCTCTGCATATAGGACGCAAAATCCTTGCGTAGCCTTTCAATGTCAAGTAGTGCCGACTCCTTTTCATAACTAAGGTGCTTAATCTTTTCTTCGTATTCCTTGATTGTCTCCTGAAGCGCTCTATTATTAGCCACTAATTGTTCAATCTCAAAGTCCTTGTCGGCAATGGACTGCTCGGCATTTTCAAGGGATGCCTCCACCTCCTTAATCCTTCCCTGGAGGGTTGTCAATTCCTTTTTAATCTGCTCAAGTTCTGTATTCTTGGTGATTAAGGCTTGCTCCAATTCCTTTAAAGCCCTATCACTTGTAGATGTGGCAGTTGACAATTGGCTCTGAAGTTGCAGTTTTTCTTTCTCAAGGGACTGTACCTGTTCATCCAAAGCCTTTATCTTTGAGATTAACTCCTCCTTGCCTGACCTGAGACTCTGAAGTAGTGATGAAAACTCCGATGAACCCTTTCTGAGCCTTGTAAGTTCCTCCTCAAGGGAATCTATGTGAGTGCGCAGTTCGCTTTTTTCGGTTATTAGTCTATCCCGTTCCTGTATAAGGGACTCGAAGGTATCAACCTTTGTCAGTGTCCTATCCTCTGTGCCCTCTACAGAAGGCTTTATCAATACCTCTGTTTTTTGAGGTATGGGAGTCCTTTCTTCAGAGTTGGCATTTATGAAACCGTATAAATCCATTTACTTACCTCCTGAGGGCTGTGTTTGACCTGAAAATACATCTAAAATATTAACCCTGCTTGAGTAAGAGCAAGAGAATATACTCAATACACATGGTTTAAGAAAACTAAAAACCATTAATGGAGACGAAGACTTCTTACAGGTTACCATAATCTGTTAATTGACAATAGGCAGGGAATCTGTCCCTTTAACTGTAAGTCTATTATATGTCAAGCCTTGGAGATACTTCATATTGTAAATACAATAGCCTATGGGCACATTGTCAATGGAGGTAGAATCGTATACAGAATAACCTGCATCCGTAAGAACGGCTTTATTGCTCAATTGATGGGTTAAGCAACGAAAGTAGTACGCCTCAGGGAGGAGACACTCCTTTTTTTCAACAGTACCGGTCTTTCTATAGCTGATAATATCTAAGGCACTAGGGATATTTTTATGAAGAGGCGCCTTAATCTTATTTTTCCCAAACACCCTTGAGACCATCGCCCTCATAACTGCCTCATAGGTAAAATTAACTACATGAAAGGACATTGCATCAATGCTCTATTATTATTTAGAATCGGACATAGCCATAACAAGGGCGCCCTTAGCTGTTGTGTAAAGAGGGTCTCGAGCAATCCTAATGGAGGCTATCTCAAAGGGTAGTCTTATCCCACGCAGGGTTGTTTCAAATCTCTCTTTAAAGCCCTTTGGCATTGCAGCGCCTCCACTAATTACAACAGGCAGCGGAGTAGATATTTTAGGGATTCTGCTCGAGGATGCTATAACCTTCTCCATGCTCTTAACTAAGGTGCTTATTAGTTCTGTGTAATACATCTGCAGGGCGAGTTCTACCCTGTTTTTCGGGATTGCCGAGAGGTTTATGCCAGCCTCCTTTATGCCCTTGACCTTTGTTGCTGGGATGCCCACCTCGGAGCTCACTGCCTCATCTATGAAATCGCCGCCTTTCTGGATGCTAAAGGTTATCACAGGAACAGACATATAAGAGATGCATATATTGCACATGCCTCCTCCTATGCTTATACCTATGCCCGTAAAGTTTTCCTCACCCATCTCAGCCATAACCACAGCCAAAGCCTCATTTATTGGGATTGCTGTATAGCCCAAACTCTCAAGATACATCTTTATTACTGTTTCGTGACCGCTAAGGGTAGATGTCTTCTCCCCTTCCTGTATGGGCTCTCCTGGCACACTAAAGCAGATTATCTCTCCCAGCTTCTTTGGCCTTTGCACAAGGGTCTTTATTATGGCTTGGATGATGGCTACTCCCTCATCTTCTTTAAAGGTAAGCAAGCCTTTCTCCATAGGCCTCATGGTGTTGGCATTAAACATATTGGCAAAGTTTTCAGCAGAGTCGCCTATTATGTAAAACATCCTGTTGTGCTCGAAAAATACTATCTCATTCTTCTGCAGTATCTGTCTGGTAAACTTTGACTGGGGAATTGCAAAGAAGGCGTTCTGTTGTTTGGATATGCTTATTCTGTTACCCTTGTTCTGAGCCATTACGATATTGCAAGTGCCCACATCAAGACCCACGGGACCGCTTGCAATCTGAGCCTTGTCCTCTATCTCTATCGTTCCCTCTAATATGCCCAATGCAGCCCCCATCTGGTCTTCCAAAGATGAGGCGGTAGCGCCTTCTATCTGCCCACGATAATCCATTGACCCTGTTGGTTCTGCCATAAAATCCCCCTTGTATGTATTTTGAGAGTTTAAAAGATATCTACAAAAGCCATATTATATGTTTAAATACCCACCATGTCAACAAGCAAAGATGCAAAAAGGATTGCCATAGCAGGAAAAACCAAAAAGGGAAAGAGCCAGACATTTTCAAATCTTACAGGCAAATACACCCTGATTATAAACTATCCCTTTTCAACAAATAAACATCACGAAGCCATCCTTCAGTGTTTTGGGAGTTTGATTTGAGCTCTATGAGCCACTGGAATATACTCACTATTTATCCAGTCTGGCAAGGTATTGTTGTAAAATAGGGCAGAAAACTTTGTCTGCTAATGAGATTGAGGTGTTAATAACCAAAAAACAACTAATCACCTGCCCCTTATGTGACTTATGTGGGCATTGATTGCCTGTGAGAGTTCCGTTATCAGTCCTAAGGGCGCCTTAATTCTCTGTATTTTGTTCATGTCCCACCCTCTTAGGGAAACAAAAAAGCTGATAGCATTTCCAGAAAGGGCGAAGGTGCTATCCCTGTCTGGGCAGCACTGAAGACACATAACGGCCCCCTGATTTATATGGAAGTCATGAACCACCCTGCTGTTTTGTTGGGTCTTTACTTGAGTGCCGCACCTGCCGCACACATCAAAGCTCGGCATATAGCCCGTTGCCTCAAGAAACTTTATCTTGTAGTATAGTAGAGAGAGCGCCCTGTCAGTGCCTAAAGCCAGGTTTAAAAGTGTCCTCTGCAGGAGAGAGAACAACTCCTTTACAGGCGACCTGTCCTGTATAAAACCTAAGTTCATTTTTATGACCTCTGCAAGTTCACTAAAACCATGAAAGTCCTCGCGGAGGGTGTTGAAGGGATTGATAATGTCAGATCTTGTCAATCGAGGCAGAGAAGCATTCTCCTTGCCAAGAAAGGCAATCCTTGAGTATGTCAAGGGCTCAAGGCTGCTCCCAAAACGGCTCTTTATCTTCCTGGGGCTTTTTGCAAGGGCTTGTAAGATGCCATAATCTCTACTCAAATAGGTCACTATCAGGTCAGCCTCACCGAAGACCATGTTCCTTAGAACTATAGCCTCGGTATTTTTAAGCATCACTCCTGTTTAGCGCCAGCAATGTATCACATGACATTGCCAAAGTCTTCGGGCTTGAGATTTTTGAGCCACTCCTCAAGCTCATCGGTCTTTCTGGACTCAAGAACATCATTAGAGACAAAAATGGGGGCGCCAACACGCAATGCCACTGCCACTGCATCGGAGGGGCGAGAATCTACAAACACCTCGTGTATGCCGTTGAAGGCATAAATAAGAGCATAATAGGTGTTGTCAACAATCTCAGTAATTATTACCCTTGTTACCTTTACATTTAGGGTCTCAAAGATGTTCTTTATCAAGTCGTGGGTGAGCGGTCTTGGGGTCATTACTTTTCCAAGGGCAAGGGCTATAGAGTCAGCCTCTGGTTTGCCAATCCATATGGGCAGTGTTTCAGCGCCATCTATTTGTTGTAAGAGCAATATATACATCCCGCTTCTCGGATCAAAGAGCAGTCCCTCCACCTTCATTTGAATAAACATTTCCTTAGTACCCCAACCCTTTCAGTGTTTTTTCGTCTTCTCGCCAGTCCTTTTTGACCTTCATCCAGAGGTCTAAGAAGACCCTCTTTCCAGTAAGTCTCTCTATATCAATCCGTGCTTCGGTCCCTATTTTTTTTAGCAATAACCCTTGCCTGCCTATTATAATCCCCTTTTGACCTTCCCGTTCTACCAAGATGTCCGCGTGTATTGCAAGCAAACCATCTTCACGTTCCTTCCACGAAGTGATGTCCACGGCTGTTGCATGGGGCACCTCCTGCTGGGTGTTGTGTAGTATCTTTTCTCGTATTATCTCCGCTGTCATAAATCTTTCGTACTGATCGGTCAAAATATCTTCGTTGTAGTACTTAGGACCCTCTGGCAGATAGTTAATAATACATCTAAGCAGTTCTTCAACTCCAGAGAGGTCCCTGGCAGATATAGGTATTATCTCCTTAAAGGGGAACATCCTGCTATAAGTCTCAATTAGAGGCAAAAGATTGGGCTTCTTTGTCAGGTCAATCTTATTTATTACAAGCAGCACAGTTTTGTGAACCTCTTTGAGCATCTTTATTATCCTCTCCTCAGCAAGGGTATGTTGCTTATGGTCTGCCACCATTAGCACTATATCCACATCCTGAAGGCTTTCTATTGCCTCCCTTTGCATCTTTTCGCCTAACCTATGAACGGGCTTGTGTATCCCTGGTGTGTCAACAAACACTATCTGAGCCTGTTGAAGGTTCTTGATGCCCCTTATATTCTTTCTTGTGGTCTGAGGTTTTGAGGAGACAATGGAGAGTTTCTCTCCTATGAGGGCATTCAGCAAGGTTGACTTGCCCACATTGGGTCTGCCTATGATAGCCACAAATCCGCTCTTGAAGGTCTTCATTGACTGTTAGACAAGCTCAGAAACCGCCTTTTTTATTCGGCGGAGCGCCTTTTCAATGCCTTCAACTGATATTGCATAGGATACCCTCACATGATTGTCATTGCCAAAGGCTTCACCGTGCACGAGGGCAACATTTGCCTCCTCAATCATATACATTGCCATCTCAAAGGAGTTACCCACAGTCCTATTGCCTTTTTTCCTCCCATAGAGCCTTGACACATTCGGAAAGGCGTAGAAGGCACCGGTAGGCATTAGGCATCTAATACCCTCTATGCTGTTTAATCCCTCTACAAGAACCTTGCGCCTCTTGTCAAATTCCTTAACCATCTTGCGCGTAAATTCATCGTCACCCTTTAATGCAGCCACAGCCGCCTTTTGAGCTATGGAGGTTGGGTTTGATGTGGACTGACTCTGAATGCTTGTCATTGCCTTAACGATGTCTGCAGGACCCGCAGCATAGCCAATCCTCCAGCCTGTCATGGCATGGGACTTGGAAAGGGCATTGACTGTAATAGTTCTATTTTTGATCTCTTCTCCGAGGGAGGCAATGCTTATATGTTTAGCATCGTCATAGAGAAACTTTTCGTAAACCTCATCGGAGATAATATAAAAGTTGTGTTTCACTGCAAGTTCTGCGATCTTCACAAGGGACTCCATAGGGTATGTAAATCCTGTGGGATTGGATGGATAATTTAGTATAAGAGCCCTTGTCCTTTTTGTAACCACTGATTCAATCTGCTCTGGCTTGAGTGTAAAGTGATCCCCTTCATCAGTCTGAACAAAAACAGGGGTTGCATCATTAAGGAGCGCCTGATCCGGGTAAGATACCCAGTATGGAGCAGGTATTAAAACCTCATCCTTGGGGCTTAGTATTGCCTGCGATATGTTATAGAGGCTGTGTTTAGCGCCGCAGGATACAATGATGTTTTCTGGCTTATAGGTAAGATTATTTTCATTGGCAAACTTTTCAATGATTGCCTCTTTGAGTTCATCAGTACCCCCTACGGGTGTGTATTTTGTGAAGCCGTCCTTAATTGCCTTTATTGCTGCCTCTTTGATGTGCTCTGGAGTGTCAAAATCAGGTTCTCCAACGCCAAAGTTTATAATGTCCACCCCTTGCGCCTTCATTGCCTTAGCCTTTGAGTCCACTGCAAGGGTTGCAGAGGGCTTTACCCTTGTTGCCCTTTCTGAGATCATAAAGTTTTGTTCCTCCCCTTTTTTATAGTTTAAGTAGCGGCAAACCAACAGCAGGGTCAAACTCCCTGACCGCATTGATACCCTTCATCTCTATTATTACAACCTCAAGCACGAGGAAGGTCTTTGTGTCCGCTCTGAGACATCCCATCTTGACGGTATCACTCTTCCCAAAGGCGCAGTGCATGTGCACCTTTGGTTCATCGCCATGCCAAAATATAGTGCCTGTAGCGACAGTCTCATAGCTCTCATCAATCTCACGCCATTGCGGTTTTGGCGGCCTCTCCTTGTCATTCTCTGGTCCAACTACAAAGCGTCCCTTTTTTATCCCCCCAAGGACGAATAAAACCGCGGCCCTAAGGTCCTCCTTTTTAGCTATCTCCTGAAGCCCCTCCAAAATATTGTCATTATCCTCAAAGAGAGCCATAAAAACCCTGCCCTGCTGTCCTACCTGGTATTTCATCGTTCCTCCATAAATTAACTTATGACCCTTTCAAGGGCATCGTAAACTTCTTGAACAGATATATTATTCATACAACTGTCTTTTGAGCAAGATTTTTTGTAACAGGGGGCACAATCAAGGGATGACTTTATAACGATATTGTTTGTTCCATAGGGGCCTGTGCGCATCGGATTTGTCGGTCCAAAGAGGGCAACGACTGGCTTGCCTAAGGCAGCAGCAATGTGCATGGGTCCGGTGTCGTTGGTTATTACAGCACGACAGTTGCTGATTATGTAGATCATGTCCTGAATGCTTGTGTCGCCTATAGCATCTACTGCCTTGTCTCCTGAGAGTGCGGCAATCTGGCTGCCCGCTGATTTGTCTGAGACTCCTCCTATTAGCACTGACCTGTGATCGAGCATATCTATCAATGCTGCAAAGCTCTCGGGGAGCCACTTTTTGGTCTGCCATCGCGCCCCTGGTATTAGCACATAGAATGTGCCCATTTTTGATACCAAGTCCCTTGCGGATGTTCCTGGATTAAACTCTGGGAAAGGAAAGTTGATAGGGGATTTGCTGCAGCCAAGGGCATAGGCTATCTTCATATATCTGTCAACGGCGTGTATGTCTGAGCCGCCTTTAACGGTGTGATTGTAAAAGATAGGGCTCCCTTCTCTGGCATCGGAAAAACCTATCCTCACAGAGGCACCTGTTGATACAGTGATCAAGGCGCTCCTTAGAAGTCCCTGCAAGTCTATGGCAATGTCATATCTGCCGCCTTTGAGTCTTTCAAAGAGACGTGCAATCTCTTTGCCTGTAAAGGCAATGTTTTTTAGCGCCTTCCAGTCATCCTTATTGATCACTATTAGGTCATTGATCATTCTGTGTCCTAAGAGCAGTCCCTCCAAACCCTTTGCTATTACCCAATCAATCTCAACATAGGGGTAAGAGGTCTTTAATGCATTCAGAACAGGCAAGGCATGAACTACATCGCCCATTGAGCTTGGTTTGACTATCAGTATCCTGGAGGGTTGGCGGATCAATTGAGACATAGATTATTAAATTAGCATATTGAAATCATAGTTTCAAAGCAGTTGTGCCCTGCATAAAATACCTTTGGGTTGATAAAGCGTCTTCAAATTGCTTAAATTAATCAATCAAAAAGGAGAATCTGATTGCCTTGCTTCAATGGTTTTAAAAGAGCGAGCTTTTTCAATCATGTGGTTATTTATAGGGTCATACACAGATGCCTATCAAATTGTGTCTGTGCCTTAGTATTAACCTTACAAAGGGGAGGCATAGTCTCTCATGAATATTGCCGTTCTTTTTAATCTCTCCCTTATACTCTCTATCAGTATCCTTTCTGGTTTTACCGGCTGTGGTGAGGATGACGAATCCTTGAGGATGCTCTTCAGTGAAGCGCTCAAACAACAGGGCTACAGTGTTATTGATGCCTGTGATGGCGAGGAGTCTTTGAGGTGCTTAGCTGATAGCAGCCCCCTTGTGTCTGCCCTGGTATCTACCTGTAATTCTGAGGAGTTTACAGAGGGTTGCCCAAAGGACCTCCTGTCTCAGAGCATAGCAGACAGGTTAGAGATAATTGTAATTGACAGCGGATCAAGACAGAGAGAGGGGGATATTGTAAGGGATTTGATTTTGTGATAGCATTGGTTATAGGACTTTAAAGGATGAATATAGGCAATAATATATACCAACAGGCAGTAATCTATAACCAGTACGGAAGAGCGCAGAACTACGACAGGAGAAACCAGGATTTTTCCAGTGATAGCGCCTCTAAGGACAGGGAAGTATCTAATGTAAAGGACAGGGCAACTATTTCAAAGGATGCCTTAGATTCTTCTATTGCTGCAAAGGACAAGGGGGCCTCAGACAAAGAAAAAGAGCAAAAAATACAGCAAGAGGTGCAGAAACTTAGGGCAATTGAAGAAAAGGTCAAGGCACACGAACAGGCGCATAAATCTGCTGGAGGACAGTTTGCAGGCGCTGTAAATTATTCATACACCACAGGTCCCGATGGCAAGAGATACATTACAGGCGGAGAGGTGCAAATACAGATAGTTCAGGGTAAGACTCCTGAGGAGACCATTAGAAATATGGAGGTAGTAAGAAGGGCAGCCCTTGCACCTGCAGATCCTTCACCCCAGGACAGGGCAGTAGCGGCTCAGGCAACCCAGATTCAGCAACGTGCCAGGGCTGATCAGGCCAAATTGAAGGCTGAGCAAGATAAGGGAAAAGACAGGGGAGACCCTGCTGAGGGCGCTAAAGACAACACCTCTACAGGCAGCGCTTTATCTAAAGGCGGAACAAAGGATATCTCTTCTGTAGCTGGATCTGATGATAAGGGCATTCAATCAATGCCACAGCAAGGTCTCTTTAGAAAAGGCATTAATCAGTCCGCTCATAGCACTTACAGAAAGGTCTCCTCTATTGTTAACGAAAGCGGATTTTCATTGTTTGCCTAAGTCTTGCCGTCTCTTGGAGATGGACAATCCCTTGTCCATGGTGTATATGGGATATGTATCGAATTCCTCTATCCACTGCTGCCTTGCAACATAGTCAGTCCTGTGCCAAAAGGGTATCAGGGGCATATCACTAAGGATAATTTTTTCAGTCTCTCTGTAAAGACTGAGGGACCTGTCCTTGTCAGGGTCTCTTCTTGCCTGATCAAGTAAGGCATCAACCCTTTTATTGTCATACCTTGTCCTGTTTCCCCCATAGCCCTTGTTGGAGGAGTGAAAGAGTGGATAGAGAAAGTTTTCTGGCTCCGGATAGTCTGCCCACCAACTTAACCAGAACATATCGGCATGTCCTTTGTTGACAGCCTCTTTGAAGGCACTCCATTCTATTTGTCTAATCTCTATCTTGATGCCCACCTCTTTGAGATAATGTTGTATTATCTCCGCAAGGTCAATTACATCCTGTTCTGCTGTAATTAGCATAAGCGCCTTTACTTCCTTACTGCCAATCTCAGCAAGTATCTCTCTGCTCTTTGTGGGGTTGTATTCAAAGGCATTATCCACTACCCAATTTCTCAACAGGTCTGGAACAATTCCCTTTGCCAGCCTGCCCCTCTTTTCCATAAAGGTATTGAGTATCTTTTCTCTGTCTAAGGCATGAGCAACGGACTGCCTGATTCTTCTGTCTTTAAAGGGTGGCTTCTCACAGTTCATTCCCAGATAGTAGGTATTGAGTCCCTGTGAGCCGCTCATCAAGCCCTTCCATTTTGGGTTTTTGATGAATCTTGAGTAGGCAGAGGCAGGGATGCCAATAACATCAAGATTGCCAATCTCAAACTCTGTGATGGCAGTAATATCTTCGGGAATTATTCTATAGACAAGCCCCCTGAATCCTTTACTTAAAGGTAACTTATTCTGATCAGCGAGGAGATGTATCTCTCTGCCAGGAATCCGCTTCTGCAGATAATAGGCACCTGACCCGCAGGGCTTAAAGGAGAATTCTCTGCCAAGACGCTCTACCTCCTCCTTTGGCACCACATAGGCTGCAGGCATTGTCAACATGCTAAGGAAGGGCGGAAAGGACTCCTTAAGCCTTATCTCAAAGACCTTACTGCTTTGTGCATTGAAGGACAGCACCCTCTCAAAGACCCATCTATTAGGGGATATTGCCTGTTTATCCAATATCCTGTCATAGGAATACTTAAAATCGTATGCTGTTACGGCTCTCTGGTTGCAAAAATACTGATCTTCTCTGAGATAAAACCTGTATAGCCTTCCCTTATCAAGTATTTCCCATCTTTCTGCAATGTCTGGGACTATCTGTAGAGAGTCATCAAGTTTTACAAGCCCCTGATAAATCTTTGCTGCAATAGAGGCGTTGTTTACATCGGTAATAAAGGCAGGGTCAAGGGTTGCCACATCGGCATTCAGTCTAAAATAGATCAGGTCTGGTAAGGGTTTTTCGGAAGGGCATGATCGCAGGGATAGTAGTAACATAAATATTGCCAGACTTAAACAAACACCCAGAGGGAAAATATTTTTTGCTAATTTAGGCTTGTTCCTTATCTGCCTCAAGGTTGATATCTCTGAATATCTGCAGTACCGAGAAGAAAAGGGCTATCACCAAAGGACCCGCAATTAGGCCAATCAGCCCAAAAACGCTGAGTCCTCCGAGGACGCTGAAGAAGATGACAAGCACAGGGAGTTTTGTCCTGCTGCCTATAATAATGGGCTTCAGGATGTTGTCTATCATACTTATGCCAAAAACACCTACAACCACAAGGATAATGCCCTTAATAATGCTTCCCTTCACAAAAAGATATATGGCTGCCGGCGCCCATACTGCTGAGGCTCCTACAAGGGGAACAAAGGATATAACTGCGGTGGCAGCGCCCCACAGGACCGGAGATTTAAAACCAAGAAGCGAGAGGGCAATCCCAGTAAGAAGCCCTTGAAGAACAGCCACAATGACCCCGCCATAAACGGTTGAGACAATTATATCCCTCATCTGATTACCAAGGTTGACCTTTTGAGACTCTGAAAAGGGCATATAATCCTTAATGCTCCTTATGAAGAGGTTTCCATCTCTGAGCAAGAAGAAGATTGTAAAGATCATGATTACAAAGTTGACTATCAACCCAAGCACATTGCCAATATTCTTTGTTATGTTTGATATGATGTTCATACCCAATCCCGAGAGGCTCTCCAGGAGTCTTTTTTCCATCTCCTGTGCAGAGATATTAAAGATTGAGAGTATCTTCTGAAAGACCTGATAAACCCTTGGATGTTCAATGAGGTCTTTAAAAATATCTGCATCACCTTCACGAAGATGGATTGCAAAGGCCCTTATCTCCTCAATGAGCATGAAGGTAATGTATGAAAAGGGGCCTACTATGATCACAATGATAACAAGAAGGGTGATGAAAGAGGCAAGACTCTCAAGGGGGATATACTTTTTGATAAGGGCATAGAGGGGATAAAAAATTAGTGATAGCACTACTGCCCATGCTATGGGCGCTAAAAAGGGCAGTATCAGGAGATAGGTCAGATAACCAAGCCCAAGGGTGATTATGCCCAAACCTAATAGATAAAACCTTTTATTCATCCTGTCTGTTTGTATCGCTCCATCATTGAATGAGCAGGGCAACGAAAAATATTTGATAAGCTCAGGGCAATTATAATACCATAAATCCCATTGGCTTCGTGAAAAGGACAGGGCAATAAAAATTTTTCCCCTTGTCTTAGGTCTTCATCGCTGACAATAAAAGCATCTTTAGCGGAGGTTTTATGAGAAGAATTGCGCTTGTTCTGTGGGTAATAATGTTATTGAACTGTAAAGCTGAAGCATCAATATTGCTCGATAGGGTAGTAGCCATAGTGAACAAAGAGGTTATTACCTGGAGCGACCTTTACAGGAATATGGAGTTTGAGGCCCTTGAGAGTGTCAAGAATATGAGCCCCCAGGAAAAAAAAAGGATATTTAAGGAGAATGAACACTCCTTCCTTGAGACAATGATAGATATGAAGCTACAGCTTCAAGAGGCTGAAAGGAGAGGCATGAGTATCTCAAAGGAGGAGGTTAATAATGCCATTGAAATGATAAGAAGCAAATATGGCATGACAGGGGAAGATTTTCAGAAGGCTATCGCTCAAGAGGGGTTTCAGTTAAAGGACTATCAGAAGAAGCTTGCAGAGCAGATGCTGCTTAGCAGGATAGTTGATCAGGAGGTGCGCAGCAAGATCATTATCTCTGAAGAGGATGTGGATAGGGCAATCAAAAACAACAGCTCCATAGTGAAGGAAACTGAAGGTTATGTGATAAGCATCTTAACCCTAAGCAAAGACGGTTCTATGGAGGCCCTTGAGGCTCAGGCTGTAGAGATATTAGAGAGGCTTAAAAAGGGAGAATCCTTTGCAGAACTGGCGAGGCAGTATTCTGCAGACCCTTCAGCGAAGGCAGGAGGTGCACTGGGATTTGTAAATAAAACAGATATATCCCCACAACTCATGAGCATCCTTGAGGGATTAAAGGAACAGGGCATAAGCGAACCTTTCAGGACGGACAGAGGAGTCAGCATAGTAATGCTCCATCAGAAGAGGGAGATCAGAGGAGAAAAGGAGCTTAGAGAGGCTGTGCGGCAGAAACTGGCAGAGGAGGGCTTTAACAGACAATACAAAAACTGGATAAAGAGTCTCAGAGAAAGGTCCTATGTGGAGATCAAGATATAACCATGGAGTTAAGAATCCAGAAATTCCTTGCCCAGATCGGGGTGGCTTCACGGCGGAGGGCTGAAGAGTTAATCAAAGAGGGAAGGGTTACTGTTAATGGCAAGGTTGCAGAGATAGCCATGAGGATTGATCCCAGCGAGTGTCATATAAAGGTTGACGGCAAACTCCTGACATCCCCAGAACAAAGGGTATATTACCTTTTCTATAAACCAGTTGGGGTTGTATCCACCCTGACAGACCCAGAGGGCAGGGCATGCCTTTCTGACTTTATTGGCAGGATTAAGTACAGACTTTTCCCCGTAGGAAGACTTGATTTTAACTCAGAGGGTTTAATGATACTCACTAACGATGGCGACCTTGCAAACAGGATATTGCATCCCTCAAGAAAGATACCCAAAACATACCATGTAAAGGTTAGCGATGAACCCTCAGAGGCTTCAATAGAAAGACTCTGTAAGGGTATCTGGCTTGAGGAGGGCAAGACAGCCCCAGCAAAGGTGAAGATGCTGCGAAAGACCAGCAGTAATGTATGGCTTGAGATGGTGCTTTATGAGGGACGCAAGAGGCAGATCAGGCGAATGATTGAAGGCATTGGTCACAGTGTCTTGAAGCTCCGGAGGGTGAAGATAAATGGTCTATCCTTAAATAAACTAAAACCTGGAGAGCTCAGAGAGATGACTGAGGAAGAACTGAAGCGGCTTAAAGAGGAGATTCAGGGAGAGGGGGAGCGCAGAGTTTCCTATGGACAGATCAAGGGTAGGGGCTTCAATAGGGATCTAAAGGGTGCCAATTGAGATGCGGACAAGGGGTTTTAAAATCATAGATTAATAACTCGTGTTAATAAGGAGGATATAGGAAATTGTACAGGAACATTGGCTGTGGAGAGGTTTCTGAATCAGATATAGGCAGAACAGTTGCCCTCGCAGGATGGGTCTTCAGACGCAGAGATCACGGTGGCCTTATTTTCATAGATTTAAGAGACAGAAGCGGTATTGTGCAGGTGGTCTTTAGCCCAGAGGTCTCCTCAGAGACCCATAGGGCAGCCCATGGTCTGAGGGCTGAATATGTTATATCTCTCAGCGGTGATGTCAGAAAGAGACCTGAGGGCACAGAGAATCTCAATCTATCAACGGGTGTTGTAGAGGTGTATGCTGGCGCCATGACTCTTTTAAACAAATCGGCGCCTTTGCCCTTTTCAATAGAAGATTCTGAGGGCGCCTCGGAGTATCTCCGATTGAAATACCGTTATTTGGATATACGGAGAAGTCAGGTGCAGGAAAACCTTATTAAAAGGCACAAAATAAGCAGATATATAAGAGACTTCTTAGATAAAGAGGGCTTTCTTGAGATTGAAACCCCTATGCTCACCAAATCAACCCCCGAAGGCGCCAGGGATTTTCTTGTGCCAAGCAGACTCAACCCAGGAGAATTCTTTGCCCTCCCCCAGTCGCCTCAGATATTCAAGCAGATTCTGATGGTTGCAGGTCTTGAACGTTACTTTCAGATCGTTAAATGTTTCCGGGACGAGGATCTCCGTGCAGACCGTCAGCCTGAATTTACACAGGTTGATATGGAGATGTCCTTTGTGGACAGCGAAGACATAATGGGAATAACTGAGGCAATGATTAGAGGGCTTTTCCGGGAGACCGCAGGCATTGAGCTTAGCGACAGCTTTGAGAGGCTTACATATAA
The DNA here is from genome assembly GCA_937949555.1 of uncultured bacterium. Lineage (GTDB taxonomy): Bacteria > Nitrospirota > Thermodesulfovibrionia > Thermodesulfovibrionales > Dissulfurispiraceae > DUZI01. The sequence goes on from CALEDV010000032.1 coordinate 24,866, forward strand.
TGAAGCCATTGAAAGATACGGCACTGATAAGCCCGATCTGAGATTTGCCCTTGAGCTTGCCGATGTGAGTGAGCTTGCAGCCACAAGTTCTTTCAAGGTCTTTCTTGAGGCGCTCAATCAGGGCGGTATTGTAAAGGCCCTTAGTGGCAAAGGCATGGCGGGACTGTCGCGCAAGGAGATAGATATGCTTACCCAGGATGCCCAATCCTACGGCGCTAAGGGGTTGGGCTGGATTAAAATAAAAGAGGGTTTTGACTCTCCAATTGTGAAGTTTTTCCCCCAGCAGACCCTAACAGCCATTGCAGAGAGGCTCAAGGCAGAAGAAGGAGACCTGATGATGTTTGTTGCTGACAAGAAAGATACAGTAAATGGAGTTTTAAGCAGACTCAGAAATGAGTTAGGCAGAAGACTGAATCTAATCAAGGAGGGTTTTAGCTTTCTTTGGATTACTGATTTCCCTCTCCTTGAGTGGAATGAGGAGGAGGGACGTTTTGAGGCAATGCACCATCCCTTTACTTCACCCTTAGATGAGGATATTGAAAGGATTATATCCGGAGACATTGAACTTGCAGGTAGGAGCAAGGAACTGTCTTCTATGAAGGCAAAGGCCTATGATATTGTGCTTAACGGTTATGAGATAGGAGGCGGCAGCATTCGTATTCACAGGGCAGATTTGCAAGCCATCATGTTTCAGATGCTTGGGATATCTCAGGAAGAGGCCGATAGAAAGTTTGGATTCTTAATGGAGGCGCTCAGTTATGGGGCTCCTCCTCACGGTGGCATTGCCCTTGGGCTTGACAGGCTTGTGATGCTCATGACAGGGGCTAGTTCTATTAGAGATGTGATTGCCTTCCCGAAGACCCAAAAGGGGCAGTGTCTGTTAAGTGGCGCACCCTCTGCTGTGGAACACAAGCAGCTAAGGGAGCTTTATATAAAGACAACTATTGCACTGTGAGTTTTTGATAAATATACGGCTTCACTTTGCAAAGGGATAATAAAGAATAACCACTTACCTATGTTCTCTGTGGTTAGCCGCTTGATTTGCGTTTATATCCCTTCGGTATTTAATTTAAGGGGCAGTCCTTTGAAAGGTCTAATCCAAATTGCATGCATTCAATCCATGCAATAGGGCATTAAGGGCAAATAAATCAATGCTACAAAGAAAGGGCTGATAAGCAAACCCATATAGTTGCCCCCTGGAGATAGACCTCTAAAGGAAGTCGCTTGGATTTATACTTAACAATACCGTCGAGGACACATCTATTTTATTGCCTTCAGATCTATATTGTCTTTCTTCCCTGTGATTACGAGGATATATTTGTCCTTTGAGAGGTATCTTTTTGCGACCCTGAGGATATCCTCTTTGGTGACAGCATTAATATACTCTGGGTATTTCTTTATGTAATCATCCCCAAGCCCGTAATATTGTGATACAGCAAGGAAGTCGGATATCTTGCGATTAGTCTCAAGCCTTCTGGGGAAGCTGCCAATAAGAAAGGACTTAGCATCTGATAACTCCTGATCAGACACTGCCTCTTTTTGTATCCTTTCTATCTGCCGCCTTATCTCTGTTACAACCTGTGAGGCTGCCTCATTCTTGGTCTGCACCTCTATCTCAAAGATGCCCTTAAAAAGATTTGTGCTAAAATGACTACTTATGCCATAGGTTAGTCCTAAATCATCCCTCACTATCTTCATAAGCCTTGAGGCAAAGCCTCCTCCACCTAAGATGTAGTTCATTAAAGAGAGCGCATAAAAATCAGGGTTTGAACGTTCAATACCAGTATGCCCAAAGATTATGTTGGCCTGTGTAATGTCTCTATCAATCACTGATATCCCATAAGAAGGCTGAGATCCTTTATTTCCCTGAGGTGATAGTTTCTTAGGACCTGGAGATTTCCATTCTGCAAGTCCTCTGTTTATTAATTCATCAAGCTCTTTGAAGGTTATGTCTCCTACTACAGATAAGATAGCCTCTGAGGGGGTATAATTGTCTTTATAGAATGAACGGATATCTTCAGCGGTCAGCCTATCTATTGTATCCTGAGAACCTTCAACGATCCTGCCATAGGGATGATCTCCAAAGGTGAGCCTCCTGAATTCTCTCTCCGATAGGTATCCAGGTTCCTCCTCCCGCTGCTTTAGGGCCCCCTTTATCTGCTGCTTTTTTCTCTCGACCTCCCTTGCATCAAAGGCAGGGTGCAATAGCACCTCAGCAAAGAGCTGCATCATCTTATCTATGTCCTTCTTTAAAAAAGTAAGGGATATCTGGGTGTAATCATAATTTACAGAGGCACCCATAGAGGCGCCTAAGAAGTCTATTTGTTCGCTTAGCTCTTTTGCGCTGAGTCCCTTTGTGCCTTCCATGAGTAACTTTGCTGTAAGGTTTGCAAGTCCTGCCTTTTCAGGAGGTTCCTGAAGAGGGGAGGCCTTTATAAACAGTGATACCGCAACAGCGGGTATGCTTTTACGTTCCACATGGACAATTGTAAGCCCCTGTGGGTATGTTTTCTTGTTGAATTCTATGGCAAATCCATTGGATACACACACTAAGACGAGTAATAAAGATAGGATCAGTTGCATTGGCGCTGTTATTTTCATCTTCATTTCTCTCTCCCTATAGGAATAAGAACACCCACTGTTCTTTTATCCGGTCTTAGATATTCCTTTGCTACCCTTTTAATATCCTCAACCTTTACAGACCTTATGCCTTCAAGATATGAGTCTTTGAGCCTCCAGTCACCAAGGATCTCAAAGATCCCTGTGTAAAGTGCCTTTGCATGGGTAGAGTCCTGCGCAAATATAAAGGATGCCTCTATCTGATTCTTTGCCTTTTGTAGTTCCTTTTCAGGGATATGTTCCCCTTTTAAGGCATCAATCTCCTCTATGATAGCCCTCTCAACATCAAGGGCAGTCTTGCCTGCAGAGGCAGTCCCCCCAAGAAAGAAAAGAAAAGGGTGCTGATAAAATCCGCTATAGGAAGCAAAGACATTGAGGGCAATCTTTTTTTCATAAACAATGTTCTTATAAAGCCTTGCGCTTTTACCAGAAGATAATAGGTTTGAAAGCACCTCTAGGGCAAAAGAGTCTGGATGGGGGAAGTTTGGAACGGGATGAGCAAAGATAATATAGGGAAGCTGTGCCTCTTTTTTCAAAAAGACCCGTCGTTCTCCCCTTTGAACAGGTTCTTGGGTCTTTGTCCTTTGGGGCTTTTCCGTTGGATTCTTCAAAACCCCAAAGCGTGCTTCAATATCATGTAGGATCTCTTTTTTATCTATGTTGCCTGCTACTATGATGAAGGCATTTTGTGGGCAATAGTAGGTTTTATAGTGCCTGTAAAGGTCTTCTCTCTCAATAGAGGATATGTCTGACATCCATCCGATAATGGGAGTTCTATAGGGATGAGCTTTCAGAGCCGCAGCCACCGTGTCTTCATAGAGCATATTCTGGGGGTCATCTTCGTATCGGAGCCTTCTTTCCTCCTTTACTACCTCCCGCTCTGCCCTTACCTCCTTTGGATCGAGCAGCAGATTTTTCATCCTGTCAGATTCAAGCTCAATGGAAAGTCCTATCTTATTAGAGGGAAGATTCTGGAAATACATGGTGTAATCCTTAGTGGTGAAGGCATTGTCTGAACCCCCGTTTCTCTGAATGATATTTGAGAACTCCTTAGAACCATACCTTTCAGTGCCCTTAAACATCATGTGCTCAAGGAGATGGCTGAGTCCTGTCTTGCCTGCAGGTTCATCCTTTGAGCCAACCTTATACCATATCTGAAAGGTAGCAAGGGGGCTATTCGGGTCTTCGATTAATATAACCTTCATCCCATTGCTTAAGAGGTGTTCGGAGATACTGCCGTAACTTGCTGCATTAAAACATAGGACTACCAAGAAGATGCCAATTGTGTAAATTATCCTTTTCATTAGAATATGCCTCCAGTCTTCTAACACCCCTGAGAACTGTTGACTACGAGGGCAGATAGTCGTCCTTTGGGTGTCTGCTCTTTGATTTAAGGGGTTTCATAGTGGTATTTTTATTTGGTATCCTTTACTGTATAGCAAATATAGTAGCATATATTGTAATAAAAGGCTAAAAGTAATCCAAAGGATTAGCTTACTGGATTAGGCAAACTACTGTATCTGAATTTGAATTGCGCCATAATTGACAGGCAATGATTATTCTTGTTAAATTAATTAGCACTCTCTAAGAGAGAGTGCTAACAACAGGAGGCGTCCCATGCTTGATGAGAGAAGCAGGCAGATACTCAATGCGGTAATACAGAGTTATATCAACAGACCTGACCCTGTGGGTTCTCGCTATGTAACGAAGAAGTACGACTTTGGCGTTTCTCCTGCTACTATTAGGAATATAATGGCTGATTTGGAGGAAATGGGCTTTCTAAGCCAGCCTCATACCTCTGCGGGGAGAGTGCCTACTGATAGGGGATATAGGTTTTATGTGGATTCTCTGCTTAACGACAAAAAATGCAGTTTTGATGCACAGATCGCTCAAGATATTGTAAAAAGGTTAGAGGGCATTAAGAACGATATAAATGCCTTCTTTGCTGAGGTATCTGCAACCTTATCGAGGATGTCCAACTATATGGGTATTGCTCAACCTCCAAAGACAGAGAGCGCTACTTTTAAAAAGCTTGAACTCATCCGATATAAGGAAGACTCAATCGTTGCAGTACTGTTAACAAATGAAAGTATTATAAGGAGCAGAATTCTAAGGGTTGCTCCTCCTCTCACTCAGGAGGACCTTAACCGTATAGCTGGATACATGAATACCGAGTACTCTGGGCTTTCAGTGGATGAGATAAGGACTATTCTCACCAATCGCATTAAGACTGAGCGGGTAATGTGGGACAACCTATTGGTAAGGGCGATTAAGATCTATGAGCAGTTGCTTGCCTTTACAGACAACGAGTTGTTTATGGAGGGTCTTTTTGATGTAATGAGTATGCCTGAATTTTCTGACATATCAAGGATCAGGGACGCCTACAGGGCGATAAAGGACAAGCATATGCTGTTAAGGATAGTGGAGGACCTTAGTAAAACTGAAGGGGTACAGGTAATTATAGGAGCCGAAAACCCTATAGAGGAACTAAATAGGTTTAGCATTGTGGCATCCACTTATGGCGCCTGTGGGAAAAAAATGGGTGTAATCGCCCTAATAGGTCCTACCAGGATGGACTATTCAAAGGCGATAAGTATGGTAGAGATGGTCTCTAACTGTATTTGTGAGACCTTAAATGAATCTGAATAACAATATTGACAAGGGAGAGAGTTGATATATGGATGAGCTACAAAACAAAGAAGAAGCAATAGAAGACAGTCTCTCGGAAGATATTCAGACAACTGAGTCTGCTAAAGATGATCCTGATGTAGAGAGGCTAAAACAGGAGATCAATGAATTAAAGGACAAGTATATCCGCCTCTATGCAGAGTTTGACAATTATAAAAGGAAGACACAGAGGGACAAAGAAGATCTAATAAAATATTCAAACGAATCCCTCATAAATGACCTCTTACCGGTTCTTGATAGTATTGAAATGGCCCTCAAGCACAGCACCCTCTCTTGCGCTGACAATATTGAGTCATTGAGAAAGGGCGTTGAGAACACCCTCAGGGAACTTCAGAGGACTTTGGAGAAATATGGGGTTGTGCCTATTGAGGCCGCTGGAAGAGAGTTTGATCCTTCCTGTCACCATGCCATGTCTCAGGCTGAGAGAGAGGATGTTGAGGACAACACAGTGATAGAAGAATTTCGCAAAGGCTATATGTTAAAAGAGAAGGTCCTAAGACCCTCTCTGGTGGTAGTATCAAAAAAGATAAAGGCATAAAATAAAGGAGGACAAAGAAATGGGAAAGGCAATAGGCATTGATTTAGGCACCACAAACTCAGTGGTTGCCGCAGTAGTGGGCGGGGAACCTGTAGTGATACCCAACCAAGAGGGCAATAGGACTACCCCGTCGGTAGTCGCTATTACAGAAAAAGGAGAGAGGCTTGTAGGGCAGATTGCAAAGAGACAGGCAATTACAAACCCTGAGAACACCATATTCTCTATTAAAAGACTGATGGGGCGTAAGTTTACTAGCCCTGAGGTAGAACACGCCAAAAAAAGGCTTCCCTATAAGATTGTTGCGGCAGAAAATGAGGATGCCCATGTGGAGATCAGGGGCAAGAGATATTCGCCTCCAGAGATATCAGCAATGATACTTCAAAAATTGAAACAGGCTGCAGAGGATTATCTTGGAGAGGCTGTCACCGATGCGGTAATCACAGTGCCTGCATATTTTGATGATAGCCAGCGACAGGCAACAAAGGACGCAGGAAGGATTGCGGGGCTGAATGTGCTCAGGATTATAAATGAACCTACTGCAGCGGCTCTGTGTTATGGACTTGATAAAAAGAAGGAGGAAAAGGTTGCTGTTTATGACCTTGGAGGAGGCACCTTTGATGTATCGGTTCTTGAGATTGGAGAAGGAGTTATAGAGGTTAAGGCGACAAACGGAGATACCTATCTCGGCGGTGACGATTTTGATCTAAAGATTATAGACATGCTTGTTGAGGAGTTCAAAAAGGAGCAGGGCATAGATCTTAAGAATGACAAGATGGCGCTTCAGAGACTCAAGGAGGCTGCTGAAAGGGCTAAGATTGAGCTTTCCACCGCCACAGAGACAGAGATAAACCTGCCTTTTATAACTGCCGATGCCTCGGGTCCCAAGCATATGCTTATAAAATTAAGCAGGGCAAAGTTTGAACAGCTTACAGAGGACCTTGTAAGCAAAACAATAGACCCATGCAAGAAGGCATTGCAGGATGCAGGGATATCTGCAAAGGAAATAGACGAGGTTATACTCGTGGGTGGACAGACTCGTTCGCCAAAGGTGCAGCAGGTAGTGCAGGGGTATTTTGGGAAAGAGCCTAATAGGAGCGTCAATCCTGATGAGGTTGTTGCCCTTGGCGCGGCAATTCAATCTGCTGTCTTAAAGGGAGACATTAAGGAGGTGCTCCTGCTTGATGTTACGCCCCTATCCTTAGGCATAGAGACCCTTGGCGGTGTATTCACCAGGATAATTGAGAGAAACACCACAATACCCACTAAAAAGTCTCAGGTGTTTTCAACGGCGGCAGATAATCAGCCAGCGGTTACTATAAAGGTACATCAGGGCGAGAGGGAAATGGCAGCAGATAATAAGCTGCTTGGAGTGTTTGAGTTAGTTGGCATACCTCCTGCTCCAAGGGGAGTCCCTCAGATAGAGGTAACCTTTGATATAGATGCTAATGGCATACTTCATGTTTCTGCAAAGGATCTGGGCACGGGCAAGGAACAATCAATTAAGATAACTGCCTCAAGCGGTTTGAGCGAAGAGGAGATCAAAAAGATGATTCGTGACGCTGAGAGCCATGCCTCAGAGGATAAGTCAAAGAGGGAGCTAATTGATGCTAAAAACAACGCCGATTCTGTAGCATACACTGTGGAAAAATCTCTGAATGAATATGGCGATAAGATATCCGAAGGGGACAGGGCGGAAATAAAGGCAGCCATTGAAAAGTGTAGGAGGCTCAAGGACCAGAGCGATAATGCCTCAGAGATAAAGGCTGCAACCGAAGAGCTTACCAGGGCATCTCACAAATTAGCTGAGCAGATGTACAGATCCTCTCAACAGGGAGGCACAGAAGGCGCTGCGGGTGGACAGGGAGGACAGGCTAAACAGAAGCAGGACGAGGAAGTAGTAGAGGCAGAATTTGAAGATGTGGACAAGAATAAAAAGCAGCAGTAATATATGTATGCAATGAAGGACTACTATACTACTTTAGGAGTTGATAGGAATGCCTCCCAGGAAGATATCAAAAAGGCATTCCGTCAACTTGCATTAAAATACCATCCCGACCGTAATCAAGGCAACAAAGAAGCCGAAGAGAAGTTCAAGGAGATAAATGAGGCGTACACCTGCCTCAGCGACCCTGACAAGAGGAGTCATTATGACCGTTTTGGTACGGCAGAGGGATTCCCAGATCAGGGAGGATTTGGAGCTGGAGGTTCTTTCAGCACAATCTTTGAGGATATCTTTGAGGACTTTTTTGGAGGCTTTTCGGGGCGGGGCACAAGACCCACAAAGGGTTCAGATCTCAGGTATAACTTGACCGTAACCCTTGAGGAGGCAGCCTTTGGCGTTGAGAAGATCATTAGTGTGCCAAAGCTTCAAAACTGCCCTGAGTGTCAAGGCACAGGCGCTGAGCCTGGAACTTCACCGACTCAGTGCGCGCAGTGTAGAGGGACAGGACAGATGAGATTTCAGCAGGGGTTTTTCAGCGTATCTAAGACCTGCCCTAAGTGTCAAGGCTCTGGAGTCATTATTGCAAACCCCTGTAAGACTTGCAGGGGAGCTACAAAAATAAGGGTGCAAAAGGAACTATCCCTCAAGGTGCCAGCAGGGGTGGATAACAACTCCCGCCTCAGGGTCTCTGGTGAGGGCGACTCAGGAACCTACGGAGGTCCTCCAGGCGACCTGTATGTGATCATCTCGGTTCAGGAACATCCCCTATTTAGACGGGATGGCACTGAGATATACTGCGAAAAACCTATCTCTTTCACTAAGGCAGTCTTCGGAGGAGAGGTGGAGGTGCCAACCCTAAATGGTCCGAGCAGGCTAAAGATACCTGCCGGGACCTCTTCAGGTACAGTATTTAAACTCAAGGGTAAGGGGGTGCCAAGATTAGGGAGTTTTCATAGGGGAGATCAGATTGTGCAGGTAACTATTGAGGTGCCTAAAAAGCTCAACGAGCGGCAAAAGGAGGCGCTCAGGGAGTTTGCAAGACTCTCAGGGGAGGAGGTTGACAGCTCTAAGGGGCTCACAGGCAAGATAAAAGACCTCTTTACCTCATAATTGATGAGCCATGCTTGAAGAGCAAATAGAGATAGTTGACAAGGAGGGCAACACCTTAGGGGTTGTCAGTAGAGCCGAAGCGCATGGTAACCCGAGTCTTTTACACAGGGTTGTGCATGTAATTGTAGTCAATAAGGATGGAGACCTGCTGCTTCAAAAAAGATCCCAGAACAAGGATGTTGCCCCTGGTCTTTGGGATACCTCAGTAGGAGGACACATAGAGGCAGGTGAATCCATAGAGTCTGCGGTGTATAGAGAAATGTCCGAAGAACTGGGCATAGAAGGCTGTAACAATTCTTTTCTTTATTCCTATATTCATTCAAATGACTATGAAAGCGAGCTTGTATATACCTTCAGATGCCTCAATGAAGGTCCCTTTAGATTCAACGATGCCGAGATTGATGAGGTAAGATTCTGGAAATTAACAGAGATAAAAGGGGCATTAAACAAGGGACTTTTGAGCGATAATTTCGAGTCCGAATTCTGCAGATATCTTGAGCATCTCAAGGAAAATCCTCAATAGCATCGATAGAATTCTCCTCTATGAGAGGGGAACAGTTTATAAGGAACAGGGCGGCAAGATAAGGATTGCCCTGATATACCCCAACACTTACTCTATTGGCATGTCCAATTTGGGATTTCAGGGTATATATGGAATGCTCAATAGCAGAGATGATGTGGTCTGCGAAAGGGCATTCCTGCCATGCCCTGAAGACATAGGGGAGTATGAAAGGACAAATAGCCTGCTTTGCTCCTTTGAGTCCAAAAGGCCAATTAATAGCTTTGATATTGTGGCATTCTCTCTCTCCTTTGAAAATGACTATCCTAATATCGTAAAGATACTCTCAATCTCTTCAATACCTATTAGGTCCTATGAGCGGAGCCCTTTAAATCCATTGCTTATTGCAGGAGGCCCCTGTTGTTTTATCAATCCAGAGCCTGTAGCTGAGGTCTTTGACTTGATGTTTATAGGTGAGGTTGAAGAATCATTGCCTGCCTTTATTGAGCTCTGTAAAGATTGGCTGCCCTTTGAAGGAGAAGCTAAAAGGAAACTAAAACAAAGGGCAGTTTACATAGAGGGTATTTATGTCCCAGAATTTTACGGGATAAACTACAACCCTGAGGGAGAGCCGTGCAGAGAAGTAAAGTATTCGGGGGCCCCTGAGAGGGTCACAAGGACCTATTACAAGGATTTCCCCAAGGGTTATTCCCTGAAGAGCAAAATAACCTCAACTGAGACAGAGTTTGCCAATATGGGGCTTGTTGAGGTTATGCGTGGATGTTATTGGAACTGTAGATTTTGTGTAGTCACTTCTATATATCATCCCCCCCGCATAAAAGACATAAAGGCCCTTAAAGATTGCATGATTAACCCATCAGATTCACCGTGCTCCTTTGGTCTTATAGCGCCTTCCATAAGTGATGTGCCTTATATTGCAGATTTACTAAATGGAGGGGAGGTGCGCCTGTCTATAACCTCCCTTAGGGCAAATGCAAGGAGTTATAGGCTTGTGGATCTATTGAAAGATCAAAAGAGCGTCTCTATAGCCCCAGAGGCAGGGAACGATACAATGCGCAGGGTTATCAACAAAAGAATTACTGAACAGGACATCCTCAGCATATCGGATTACATATTGAGATGCGGCATAGAAACCTTGAGACTGTACTTCATGATTGGGCTTCCTTTTGAACGATATGAGGATGTCGAGGGGATTGTGAGTTTGACAAGAGAGATCAGGTCTCTGAATGATAAGGGCAAACTGTCCCTTACAATAAGCGTATTTGTGCCAAAACCCTTTACCCCCTTTCAGTGGCATGGCTTTGCAGACCTAAAACACACAAAACAAAAGCTCACATTTGTAAGGAAGTCCCTTGAGGGGGTTAGAAATGTGCAGGTCAAGACTGACTCGCCAAGAATTGCCTTTATGCAGTCTGCCTTTGCACGAGGTGGCAGAGACATGCTTGATAGGATAATAGAGATTGGCCTCAAGGGGGATCCTGGCTATATTACTAAAGACCCAGTCCTTATTAGGAGATTTTCTGTCAATTGGGACCTTGACACCTTTTTGCCCTGGGATTTTATAGGCCTGGAGTCTCATAAGAGGGCCCTTTGGCAGGAGTACTTAAATGCACTCAGAGAACGACAAAGATATCAGGATGAATCTAAATAGGGAAGTGTTTGATATTAGGGTAATAGCGGCATCACAATCTTTTCAGGGCCCTATTAAAGGGGGTAGTTGTTGTGCTTAAAACACCCTAAGGACCAAGGAGGTTATTTGTGTTGAAGAGACTCCCAGAATTGCTCGCCCCGGCTGGAGATTTTGAGAAGCTCCTTACAGTCATTCACTATGGCGCAGACGCAGTGTATCTTGGCTCATCAAGATTCAGTTTAAGACACAAGGCTGACAACTTTGATATTGAAGGGCTTCAGAGGGCTGTGGATTATGTGCACAGCAAAAAGAAGAAGGTCTATGTAACAGTCAATATATTTCCCCACAACAGAGATATTGAGCCTGTTTCGGATTATCTGTCCCTTCTCAGAGACCTAGGGCCTGATGGTGTTATTATCTCCGATTTGGGAGTTTTTAGATTAGCCCAAAGATTGTGTCCTGATGTTCCTATTCATGTGAGCACCCAAGCAAACATTACTAATGCTGAAACGGCAAGATTTTGGGAGGACCTTGGGGCAAGGAGGCTAATATTATCAAGGGAGCTCAGCATTGGTGAGATTGAGCAGATAAGAGATGCAGTATCCCTTGAACTTGAGGTGTTTGTGCATGGGTCAATATGTATATCCTATTCAGGGAGGTGTTATATAAGTAGTTTTCTTGCCTTTAGGAGCGCAAATCTTGGCTTATGCGCAAACTCTTGCCGTTGGAACTATTCACTTATGGAAGAGAAGAGACCCGGCGAATATATGCCTGTCTTTGAAGACCAGAGGGGAACCTATGTTATGAGTTCTAAAGACCTATGTATGATTGAACATATAGATAAGCTTATTGAAGCAGGGGTTGATAGTTTCAAGATTGAGGGCAGGATAAAGGGTATAAACTATGCTGCAGGGGTTGTCAAGGTTTATAGGGAAGCGATTGACTATTTTGGTGACAATCAGTCCTATGTGTGCCAGGAGAAGTGGCTGCAGGAACTATCAATGTTTAGCAGCAGAGGATACACTACGGGGATGTTTTTTGGGAGGCAGCCCGATGGGGATTACAACTTTGATGGGGAGAGTTATAGGATGAATAGGGAGCTTGTGGGTATAGTAAGGCAAATAAGGGGAGATAAGGCAGTTGTTTCCTTGCGTAATAGGCTCAAAATAGGAGACAGGGTAGAGTTTCTCACGCCAGCAATCGAGTCAAAGGAGTTTTTAATATCAAATATTGAGGACGAAAATGGAATGCCTATAGAGTCAGCAAAAAATGAGGATATTGTTTTAATAAATGCGCCAGGGGGTATAAGACCTAATGATTTGGTTAGAAGGAGGATCCCTGATAAGGCTCAAGAGGTGATATAAAAAGGCTTTAACTGTAAGGATAGAACCCTTCAACCTTCCTTAAAAAAGCTGAAAATACAAAGGTTTTATGGACAGGGCAGAGAAAGGGGATACAGGAATCTCTTTTATATAGCATACCCCATAAAGTTTATTTTGGCGGTAATATTAACCATAATTGTTAAACTGAGGTCGGATGTCAATAATTCCCTCCTGTGCCTTAAATAGGGCAACTTTCCACCTTACAGCTCCGTTAGGTTATTTTATCTCAACCTTTTGGTATCCTCTTTACCTGCCCTAACTCATGGCTGTATTAGTTCCGATTCATATTGTCTCCGTTACAGCGCAGAAGGATCCAGTGAACCTCTCTGCCGCCCTTTGGGCATCTTCTTTACTCTTAAACACACCATAAAGGGCAGAGCCACTGCCGCTCATCAGGCTATAAAGGGCGCCCATGGAACGCAGGTCTTTTTTAATCTCAGATAGCTCAGGATATTTGCCGAATACTACATCCTCAAAGTCATTAAGTCCATGCAGGTTCATTGCCTCGTAGTCTTGTCTTGATAAGGCATCGATAAAGGCCTGCATCTTAGACTGACCTTGCACCTCTTTACCCCTTTGTAGGGTCTGATAGGCCTCTTTGGTTGACACCGATACCCCTGTCTTCACTATTAATAGAGGTAGATTAACCTTTATGGGGATCTCTTCTATCAAATCTCCCTTGCCTTTGACAATGGCAAGGGATGAACTAAGGAAGAATGGGACATCGGAACCTAGGGTTGATGCAATATCTCTTAAGGCCTCCTTTGTCAGATTCAGACCCCACAGTTTATTTAGCCCTAATAGGGTATAGGCAGCATTACTGCTACCACCACCCAGTCCAGCCCCTGATGGTATGTTCTTTATTAATGTAATCTTAGCCCCACCCTTAAAGCCTGAGTGTCCCATAAGGGCCATGGTTGCCTTGTAAATAAGGTTTTCCTCAATGGGGATGTCCATGGTTGGTTTGATATGAAAGGAAATGCCTTTGCCTCTATGAAATACAAGGGTATCGTTAAGGTCAACCTGCTGCATAAGGGACTCGATATTGTGGTACCCGTCCTCTCTCTTGTTTAATACCCTGAGATACCAGTTTATCTTTGCCTGAGACAGGAGGGTTAGTGTTTGTAAATCTTGCATCTTTGCTGATAGTCTATTAAACTTCAAGGGACTATGGCAAATCCAGTTAAATTTGTCTTTAGATTCTTTTGGCATATCAAGAAAAACTGTTCTGTCTCTGTCCTATATCCTTTTCTTTAGTTGACTATTGAGGTTACATGATATAGGGCACCTTCAAATTCTATGGGTAACGGTCTTGCCATGCTCGAGTTGTAAACCCTTAAAACTCAGAAAGCAAGAACTGGCCGCCTTGTTTGTCTAAGAGGGATATTTAATTGTTGATCAAATTATCAATAGTTAGAGCTTAAGCGCTGGGGAAAAGTGTTATAGTTTATTGTTTTTTCGACATCTTCGAGTTTGCCAACTGGGTAATATACGGGACTGCTCGCATTGCCAAAAGGCTGCCTTTTCGTTACAATAAACTCTATGAACCTAACCTTTGAGGAGTTTTCTGAATTATCAAAAGAAGGCAACCTTATCCCCCTTTATGAAGAGATAATGGGTGATATATGCACCCCTGTAGGCGCCTTTATAAGACTTAGAAAGAAACCAGCCTTTTTGCTTGAGAGCGTTGAAGGTGGCGAAAAGTGGGCGAGGTATTCCTTTATTGGACTTGACCCCCTTATTACCCTGACTTACTCAAAAACAGGGACTATATTAAAGTATGATGAGGGCAATCAAATACAATATAGCCCTGAGAAGAACCCATTACTGCTAATGAGAGATATTTTGGCGACCTTTAAACCCGTTGGCGTGAAGGACCTGCCAAGGTTTTACGGGGGTTTTGTAGGATACATTGGTTATGATGTAGTAAGGCTTTTTGAAAACCTGCCAGATCAAAAAAAGACACCCTTTAGGTCCTCTGACCTTTTTATGATGCTGCCTAAGTCTCTGCTCCTCTTTGACAATCTCAAACAGACCATCAAGATACTGCATAATGTGCATACCTCAGGCAAAGACCTTCGCACAGCCTATGACAATGCCTGTAAAGGGATTGACAATATTATTGATATGCTTAAGAGAGGCAGGATGAAAACCCTTAGGGGCGAGAGAGTAAGGCATTTTGACGCAGAGATGCCTTTGAAGTCTAACTTTTCAAAGGATACCTTTTTAAAGGCAGTTGATAAGGCAAAGGAGTATATTCTGTCTGGAGATGTAGTGCAGGTGGTGCTTTCACAACGTTTTGAAAGAGAGCTTAGCAACAAACCTTTCGATATCTACAGGGCATTGCGGCTCATTAATCCATCGCCCTATATGTATTTTTTAGATACTGCCAGAGAGTGCCTTGTAGGTTCATCCCCTGAGATACTCGTGAGGCTTGAAGAGGGCACTATCACTGTTAGACCCATTGCTGGCACTCGCAAAAGGGGAAACAATAGGGAGATGGACGAGGCCCTTGCAGAGGAGCTAAGGACAGACCCAAAGGAGCGGGCAGAGCACATTATGCTTGTGGATTTAGGGAGAAACGATGTGGGCAGGGTTGCAGAGGTAGGCAGTGTAAGGGTTACTGACCTGATGTCTATTGAGAGATACAGCCATGTGATGCATCTGGTTTCAAATGTTGAGGGAAGATTGAAAGAGGGGTATGACGCCTTTGATGTGTTTCAGGCGGCATTCCCGGCAGGCACAGTATCGGGCGCGCCTAAGGTCAGGGCGATGGAGATCATAGAGGAACTGGAGCCTGATAGAAGGGGACCCTATGCAGGTGCAGTGGGCTACTTTGGATATTCAGGCAATATGGATACCTGTATAACAATAAGAACGCTTATTGTTAGAGGCAAGAAGGTCTATATACAGGCTGGCGCTGGCATTGTGGCTGATTCTGACCCAGAACTGGAATATCAGGAAACCGTTAATAAGGCAAAGGCAATGCTCAGGGCAGCCGAGTTTTTTGAGGGGAGATGAGGCATATGTTGCTCATGATTGACAACTACGACTCCTTTACATACAACTTAGTGCAATACTTCGGTGAGTTAGGTGCAGATGTTAGGGTGTATAGAAACGACAGGATAACCCTTGATGAAATTCAGGAGATGAAACCTCATAGAATTGTAATATCACCAGGTCCCTGCACGCCAAATGAGGCAGGTATCTCGGTGTCTGTGATACAGCACTTTGCAGGCAAGGTACCCATACTTGGTGTTTGTTTAGGGCATCAATCCATAGGTGCAGCCTTTGGTGGAGAGATTATCAGGGCGCCATCGCTCATGCACGGCAAGACCTCAATGATACACCATGACAACAGGACGATATTTAAAGACCTACCAAATCCCTTTGAGGCAACACGCTATCATTCGTTAGTCATCAAAAGGGATACCCTCCCAGAGTGCCTTGAGATATCTGCATGGACAGAGGACGGTGTGATTATGGGTGTGCGGCATAGGGAGTTTATTATTGAGGGTGTGCAGTTTCACCCAGAGTCAATACTCACGGTGGCAGGGAAGGCCCTGTTAGGGAACTTCTTAAGGCTTTAGAGGGGGTTAGATGTTTAACAGGATGCCAACTCTGAGCTTGACCATAAACGAGCCAAGGCCAATTATAAAGGTCTAATCGAGAAGGCAACTCTTTCCTGCACCGACAAAATCTGTCTGGGAAGGGGAGATCAGCCTGTGGCAGAAGACATACTTTAGGATATCTTGAGATTATCAGGCTTTGGTAGTAACTTTCAAAAGGAGGCAACGATGACCATTAAAGAGGCCATAGCAGTCTTAATAAACAAAAAGTCTCTCTCTGAGACGGAGATGGCACAGTGTATGGATGAGATAATGGGTGGAACTGCTACAGACGCCCAGATAGGCTCCTTTCTCACTGCGCTGAGGCTTAAGGGCGAGAGCATTGATGAGATAACAGGCGCCGCTAAAGTAATGCGTGAAAGGTCAATTAAGATATCTGCCCCTGTAGGCGCTATTGACACCTGCGGCACTGGAGGCGATAGTTCTGGCACCTTCAACATATCTACTGCATCGGCGATTGTGGTTGCAGCCTGTGGTGTGCCTGTGGCAAAACATGGCAACCGTTCAGTAACCAGCAAGGCAGGCAGCGCTGATGTCCTTGAGGCATTGGGTGTAAAGATTGACCTAAGGCCTGAACAGGTAGAGAGATGCCTCTATGAGACGGGCTTTGGTTTTCTCTTTGCGCCTAATTTTCATCCAGCCATGAGACACGCTGCACAGGCAAGGAGAGAAATTGGTATAAGGACTATCTTTAATATACTCGGGCCAGTAACCAATCCTGCAGGCACAAAGAGACAGATAATAGGCATCTTCAGCCCTAATTTGACTGAACCAATTGCCAGGGTGTTGAAAAACCTTCGCTCTGAGAGGGCATTAGTGGTGCACGGACTTGAGGGATTAGACGAACTCTCACTCCTTGACAAGACCCAGGTCTCGGAGCTTAGAGATGGCATTATATCTACCTACTGCATTGAGCCCTCTGTGGCTGGGCTTAATAAAAGTCCCATCGAGGCAGTGCTTGGGGGAGACCGAGACACCAATGCAGAGATAATCATGTCTGTGCTAGAAGGGGCAAAGGGCGCACCAAGGGATATTGTCCTATACAACGCTGCCGCTGCCCTTATGGTTGCCGATAGGGCATCTGATTTAAGAGAGGGTGTGAGGATTGCAGAGGAGGCTATAGATTCAAAGAAGGCATTAGAAAAACTGCAAGAGATCATCAGGTTTACAAAAACAGTATAAGTCTTATTTAAGGAGGTCAAAGGATCATGGCAAAGGCAGTGATATTACTTGCTAAGGGCTTTGAGGAAGTGGAGGCAGTGGCAGTGATAGATGTATTAAGGAGGGCAGAGGTAGAGGTTACAATAGCAGGACTCAATGAGGGTTTTGTAGAGAGTGTGCGTGGGGTAAAGATAATCCCCGATGCATCCATAGATACTGTGAAGGCTGAAGACTTTGACATAGTGATACTGCCAGGAGGCATACCGGGTGCAGATAACCTAAATAAGGATGAAAGGGTAAGGCGGCTCTTGGTTGAATTCTCAACAAAAGGTAAGCTCACAGGCGCCATCTGTGCAGCCCCTTATGTATTAGCCAATGCAGGCATCCTTGAGGGCAAGACAGTCACATCCTATCCAACCTATAAAGATAAGTTGGGTAATGTAAGATACACCGAAGACAAGGTGGCAGTGGATGGCAATGTCTTAACCAGCAGGGGCCCAGCAACGGCCATCTGTTTTGGCCTTGCCATAGTAGAGAGGCTGTTGGGCAAAGACAAGGCAGAGGAGCTCAAAAAGGCTATGCTGGTAGATTACTGTTAATGATGAATCATCATTTGTTGCCATAAAGGCTTGGGTAGTCTTAGGGCAGGCTCAACATGAATGGGCAATGCACCCCATGCCTTATATCAAAACAACCTGAGTAACTTACCAAAGAGCCCTACCATAGAGATGGCTGCAAAGGTCATGGCAAAGGTAAACATCCTGATAGTAAGCGCCCTGTTTTCCTTTAGACCATTGTCTATCTTGATATCTATGCGCTCTATCAATTTATCCAGTTTATTACTTATATCCTCAAAGCGTTTGTCAACCTGCTCAAAGCGTTTGTCAACCTGCTCAAAGCGCTTATCAACCTGCTCAAAGCGCTTGTCAACCTGCTCAAAGCGCCTGTCAACCTGCTCAAATCGCTTATCCATGTCAG
The DNA here is from genome assembly GCA_937949555.1 of uncultured bacterium. Lineage (GTDB taxonomy): Bacteria > Nitrospirota > Thermodesulfovibrionia > Thermodesulfovibrionales > Dissulfurispiraceae > DUZI01. Next base: position 43,063 of record CALEDV010000032.1, read on the forward strand.
CCTTTAATTCGGTAAACTTACTGTCAACCTGCTCAAAGCGCTTGTCAACCTGTTCAAAACGTTTGTCCATGTCAGCCTTTAATTCGGTAAACTTACTGTCTACCTGCTCAAAGCGCTTGTCAAA
>CALEDV010000033.1 GCA_937949555.1 uncultured bacterium
TCCCCTTTCAATCGGGTCAAGGTTAAAACAAGAAAAAATAAAAAGGAGGTGTCTATGAGAATAGACGTTTCAATCCCCTTTCAATCGGGTCAAGGTTAAAACAAGGTAGTGATCCTTGCCCGGGGGCAGTTAGTATTCTGCGTTTCAATCCCCTTTCAATCGGGTCAAGGTTAAAACTGGAAGTACTCCACCCTTCGGACATCCCTAACTACCTCGTTTCAATCCCCTTTCAATCGGGTCAAGGTTAAAACCTGCCCCCGATGTGGGGGCAACGGGTCTTATGTAAAGTGTTTCAATCCCCTTTCAATCGGGTCAAGGTTAAAACTGATTTAAGGGCCCTTTGGTGCCCTAAAAAAAGTTTCAATCCCCTTTCAATCGGGTCAAGGTTAAAACCCACAGTATGGAGAAGGGGAAGAAGGTGGAGAAGGGGTTTCAATCCCCTTTCAATCGGGTCAAGGTTAAAACACTCTGAAAAGACTATCAAATTTCTTTTCTTAAAATCAAGATAAATATTCTCTTTGGTCATCAAATCAAGTACCATCAATGTCTTTGCCCAATTATGCAAAAATCTACTCAAATCTCTCTTTTTTGCCTCTCTCCAACTCCACTTAATTACACCCTTCTTTTTATATCTATTTGCTTTATCACTATTTTCTTTAGCCAAAATCTACGCAAATCTCTTTGCTTAATCACTAAAAAATGAGATTTGCGTATTTTCTAAACTTTCACTTTTGAAACTTATTGATTTTTAGATTGATTTATAAGGCCATCTTGGCCTCTTTTGTAAAATATACTCAAATCTATTTTTTATAGCCCCTAAAAATGCGATTTGCGTATTTTTTTATCCTTTTTTATCATGGAGAAGAAACACGCCCATTTTTTGATTTATTGCGAAAAAACAATCTGTTACAACCTTTTATCAGGGTCTCTAAAAATTACGCAAATCGTTCATTGATTTTATTAGGTTTTTTTAGCGTTCCCCTTTAGATGTATATACCTGTCTGTTGACCCTCTGTAAGGGTGTATTGTCCAGAATTTCCGTAATACTCCACATTGTCTATGCATAGCTCACAGAGTCTATAGAAGATGATCCTATCCTCTTTTTGATCTACAATATCAAGTATCTCCTTTTGTAGCTTTATTAACCTTGCCTTTGGTAACAGACACTCAAATACTGAGTAGTTTACCCTGATACCACCGACATCGAGCAGTGCATCTACTACCTTACGCCTACGGCTATCATCAATTATATCATAAGCAATGACTGTGAAGTATGCGTTCTTTGCCATTTTCAGTACTTTCCTATGAAAGGTCTATATTTTACTTTTTTATCAGTCAGAAAATCTATCATCGCCCTTGCCTGATGGGCCATTATTTGTTCATAGTTCATCTTTGTCCCTCTGAATGTAATATCACCTTTTAGCCTCTCTATGATCTCCTGTATTATGAGTTTTCTTGACTCTAAAGATATGCCTTCGTCGGTTAGCTTTATTTCTCTTCCTTTAGTGAATATAGAAAATATGGTCCTATCGACCACCATCTGCCTAAATTCCTCCATTAAGTCATAACATAGCGTAGGTTTGTTATGCTGCTCCTTGTGTAGATAGCTTATCATGGGGTTTAGACCCTGTTGAATTAGTATTTGCCATATACGAGAATACATGATGCTGTAAGCATAGTTAAGACATGAGTTGACTATATCTCTTGCCCTTTGTCTTTCTCTTTTTACAAATAATACATCATTTTCAAGGAGCGTTGAGACAACCTCCCAGTATTTAGATGACACAGCCCCTTCTATTGCCATAAGCCTATTTCTAAAGAGGTCAAAGTCCTTTACCCTTTCAAGATGTTTCAATTTATGTTCAAAATTGCTCATCTCTTTGATAATCTTTATGCACAGTGCTGTAAACTCACTATCTATCTTCTTGCGATATTTGAGAAAGTATTTAATGACATTTATTTGGTTACAGATCTTCCCCTCTACAAAGGAGGATGCCAGGTCATAACACTTGCCATTAAAGAATGCCTGGGTCTGTGCTATGCTTATCTTGGCATCAGGCATCTGAGTCATATAGATTTTTGCAATAGGCTCACCCTTGAAGTTGAAGAAATCTATGGGTATGCCCTTGTTTACACATAGCATTATAACATTTGATGATAGGACTACAGCTCTTGCATCAATAGTTATGTGGTCAATCTTTTCAGCGGCTATCTCTTTGATTATCTGTTTTTGAAGTTTGACAATAATCCTCCCCTTTCTTTGACCAAGAAAACAATTAGGGGTGTTTATAACCAGGTTCCCTGTGAGTATCCTCTTTTTGTAGTATTCACGCTTGCGACGCCTTACCTTAACCTCAGGGTCAATATATATATTTTCCTTTGGGTCAATTGCTTTATCTGAGGCATCGTGTCTTATGACCTTTCTATCAGTCTGTTTTGTATCGCCTTTTAGTTGGGGTACTTCTTTTGTTACCATGCTTGGCGCTTCAGTGGTATCGCAATTGTATGATGTGTTAGTAAGTTGTATCTTCAATGTTGTATTTACACCTGTATTAGCATTGTTCTCTTTCTCTATTTGTTGCTCTTTTGTGCTGTCTTGATTTTTATAGAGCAGCCTACATGCTGTGTTCGGTGATATTATTTCTGCTGATTCATGTATTTTTACAAAAGGTTTGTTATACCAAACATAATCAACCATTTCCTGTGCAAATTTATCAATTTGCTCCAATGAGTTGTTACCTGTCAACATATTTATCTTCTTTGCCTCTCTTATAAGTTCAGTCTTGTATTTGATTACTCCTAATTTCTTCTTGAGTCTGAAATACTTGTATAGTTCTGATTTGAGTAATCGTCAATTTGTTGAAGCTGTTTCAGGGGTGCAAGATTACTGTAGTAATTACACAATCCTGCTATCACTTCGTTGATTTGGTTGACAAAGACATCAATAGGTTTGTCAAAGTTGTTTTTACAGGTAAAGTGTATTTTGGTTTTTATCCTTTTGATCTTTTCGTTGTCAATCGATATCTCCCCCTCTTTAAACATAAACCCCATGTATGTAAATCCTTGTTTTAACTCCCTTATTTCATAACCGCTATTTAAAGATAGCCTTAGTTCTCTATTAAGAAAGTCTTGACAATCAGTTAATGCCTGCTGAGCAGTCTGCTCATCCCTGCTTAGGATTATAAAATCATCACAGTAACGAACCATACCATGCATTTTCTGAGTCATATAGACATCAAAGGGATGCAGATATATGTTGCTCATCAAGGGACTCAGTATGCCACCCTGAGGCACTCCCATCTCCCTATCTGTCCATCTTCCATGTTTATCAACATTGCCCATCTTTACCCATAGATTAAGTAGTTGAAGTATTTCTTTTTCTTGTATCTTTTCTTCGATTAAATTGAAGAGTTTTTCATGATTAAGGGTGTCAAAAAACTTGTCTATATCGCATACTGTGACCCAATGTCTCTTCTCTGCTGTAATCATATGCCTGACCCTTTTAATCGCCTTCAATGGACCTTTATTTGGTCTGTACCCATAGCTTATATCAAGAAACATGTCTTCAAATATTGGTTCGATTACGTTTCTAACAGACTGCTGCGCTATCTTGTCTTTTATTGTTGGTAGGCCAAGGGTTCGCTTTTCTGGTGAGCCTATACGTTTTGGCACTTCAATTTTATAATATGGCTCAGGGTTATACTGCCCATAGGCAAGCTCTATAGACAAATCTTTTATGTATTTAGAAGAGGATTGGTCGATTTCTGCAATGTCTTGTCCGTCTATTCCCCCAGCAGAGCCTTTTTTACGCACCTGTTGCCAGGCCATTAATAAATTGTCAGGATTGCACACTTGATTAAATAGTAGCCCCATTTGTATATGTCAGTCTTTGGATATTGCCCTATTTGAAGTTAGAGGCTTGTGTTTATAGGTCCTCTCCTTCTGCTAAAGGGTGTAAAAAAGAGTCATTACCATAAAAATAGCCAATTGGCATCTCAATGAAGCAGCAGTAAACACTACCTCAATTAAGGCTGTTTTTTTAGATTCAGGGTGTCCTCTGACTACTTGATTTGTATTAGTTACCCTTTATCAGAGTTGGCCTTTTAAGCACTAAACGGGTTTTATATTCATTCGTCTTTTTGCCATTTACTAATCTCTCTATCTCCATGTACCTGGTCTTTTCGTTGTCAGGCTTGTTTTGAAAATCAAGCATTGCCTTGAGTTCCTTAAGCCTGTCTGTCTGCCATAGACCCTGTTTAGTGTTGTCATTGATATTTCTTAAGATATAGTCTTCAAAGGTTTTTTTATAGGGGTTTAGATCAGTGCTTCTTAGATCTTCCCACTCTGCAGTAAGGCTGCTGTAGCGTGCAGTCCTGTCTGAGATAAAAAGGGTTGGTTTTATATTAATAGAGCCTAAACCAAGGGGCTTACCCATGCCAAGTTTGTGACAACAACCACTGGGTAGGTCAAGGGCAAAGAGCAGGGCGCCAAGCTCTACCTCTGAGAGGTTTTCAAAGCGTATGCGGCCCTTAAAGGTCACACCCGGCTTGACAGGATTAATCTTTGTGTATTGGCTTATTTGTCGCATTATTTGCTCTTTATCATCTGTAATCCAGTCACTGGCATCCCTGTGCCAGTAGAGCTTGTAACCACGGATAGGGTTTGCTGAGTTGTAATGGGCGAGGTTTTTGGGGTGGTCCTTTAGGTTGTCTTCCCTTTGCTCTAAGTAGTGTTGAAAGGTCGTGGGTTTTGGTGTGCTTAGTATTTTTGGCACCACCTCACCCATTAATACATCTTCTTTTCTACCCTCCCATAGGGCGTCTTCAAAAAAGACTCGACTTGCATGGTCCTTCTCATTGCCAAATATTGCATTTGCTATGTCATTTACCCTTTCATCCTTTAGTTGCCCTGGTATATGGTCACCAATGGTCTTTTCATATGCAAGGCGAAATATGGCCGTGTGACCAAAGGATACCCTTTCTTGACCTGCTTTATCTCGGTATCTTATATAAAAACAGGGCACCTTACCCTCTGATGCCAACTTAAGTAGATTAGGCACATCTTTATGTCTCCCGCTGTCATTTTTGTAGTCTTGAATATCTGCTGGCAATACATTTATTCGCATAGCGTCTTTATTAGGCCCTTTAATAAGCCAATCATGTTTTTTGTTTTGCATGTCACCTGAAATCACGATGTAGCCATCTTCTACCTTATGAAATGTAAATGTCTGATATCTCTCTCTGAGATATTCCCGAGCCTTTTTTTTGGGTATTGGGTGAAAACCTACCGCAGGTTCGATGTAATATCTGAGCCCCTCTTTGTAAAGATACCCTGCTGACATCTTGTATGTTGTTTTTCTTCTATTTATGTCAAAGGAACTCATGTGTTGCTGATATTCCTTTCTTAGACTGCTCATATCCGCTAACCCTCTGTAATAGAGCCTCTTGTCGTCAAAAAAACCAAACTTCCCCCAGCTTACTATCTCTACCATTGTTCGTATCATGCCTCTCAGTGAGCTGCCAGGGATCCTTACTATATCTCCTGGTGAGAAGAAGTCTGGGTTGACATAGACCTCTCTGGTCTTGCCGTCCTTTATCTGCCTTTCGTTCTCTGCCTTTTCCTTCATCTCCTTAGGGTTCAGTGTGTCTCTGATATAAAGGGGCGTCTTTGTCTCAATCTCAAGGTCTATGTAGCCTGTATATCTGTCATTGTGATAGATATCAAATTCGGGTATCTTCTCAGCAGGCACCACCCTGTCATTTAATGGGACAAAGTTATAGGGGGCAAAGGCCTCATCAAGATAACCCTCCGTTGAGGGGCGTCTTTGATTACGGTCTACCCTTGGTGTATTTAGTGGGTTATTTTGGGGGGTTTTGCCTATTGAGGCCGTTGTGCCTATGGAGGCCGTTTTGTCATACAGGGGCTTACCATCATGTAGTATCTTTTTGACCTGCCCCTTTTCCCTATACACCTCCACATCTCTGCCATGTAGTTTATCGTCTTGTAACTTCATATCACTCACCGTAAGGCTCCTGCCTGTTTCAAAGATAAGGTTGACTGCGTAACCCTTTTTGGTCTCCTTTATATCCAGCTTTGCCTTTTCTAAATCCATTGTATCCTCCTCTTGTTATATACTTAAAAGTCCACTTTAAATCAGGCAGCCCCTTGGGCTTTGTCTATGCTATTGGTAATGCTAATAAACCTGCAGTCCACATAGCCTGCCTGGTGGGTGGGGGTATAACCAATGTAGTTTCTACTCCTTAGGAACAGCCTGTTTCTTTGATTGTCAATTTTTAAGCCTATCATTGGGACAATCAATTCTGTCCCCCTATCCTCTGTTAGTATTGAATAACCACTATCGTGGGTCTCTGCTATCCTTGTCCCAAAGAGCACTGAAGAGGCATCTACTACATGGGTCTCATCACCCTGTCCATCAATCCTCAATCTGCCCTTAAATCCATCCTCGGTGCGCCAGATATAGAGTTCTTTTTTATCATCAAAGACCCTTAACCTCTGGATGTATCTGTCTTCAAGGGGCTCGTTGTTGTAGGTGTGAAACATAGCATCTCTAAATGTCCCTATGAGTATCTTGTAATCGAGGTATATGACTGCATAGGCCCTTTCAGTAATATATTGCGACACCATCTGCTTGATATCCCCTAGGGGTTTAACAAAATTGCATGTTGACTCTATCCTTTTAAGCTCAAGTCCATTTTTTCTCATCTGGCACCTCCATTTTTGTAATCTACAAAGGCCTTCACAAGGGCCTCAAGGGTTTGCCTTTCTTTTACTGAGAGTTTTGCGAGGTCCTTTCCAATGGTGATGGTCTCATCCCCAATGGTTATATTTGCCATGATACCCTCAAAGACACCTCTGCCTATGCTCTTGTCTCCACCTACTGCAAGGTCCCCAGTCCACAGGTCCTTTAGCACAAGTAGCATAAGGCCTGCCTCGTAGTCGTTGTATTGTTTGATGTGGATGGTGACATCTTTGATTTGCTCGTCCTTATTAGTTGCAAAAAGGGGCATGGTCTCCAGAAGGGCAGACTCTATGGTCCCACCAGTAAAACGGTCGATCTTTATGCGTGTCTGCATCTCTAAGGCCAGATTTGCAAGGGTGACCTCATCAATGGTAATGCGTCCTTTCTTTGCACCACCCTTTTGTTTGCCCTTATCTTGTGCCTCCTTTTGGTCATCATAGACATAGCCAAATAGGTTGTCTGTCAGTTCACCGTTGCCTTTCATGGTCTTTGTGATCTTCTCAGCCCTTGCCCTTACTACCCCTTTGAGGGATGTGCCAGGGATTATGTAGTCCTTGCCAGATGTGATGTGCACTGTATCTGGGTCATCGGGTGATGATGAATAAGACCTTACTATAAGGGAGGTCTTAAGGCGTAGGGTCATGTTGATGGTAAAGTCATTAGCCCTTAGCTCAAAGGGCTCGATGGAATTGCCGTCAAGGTGGGTACTGTAGTCTTCCCTCAGCCACCTGAGGACATCCGATTTGTTTGAAAAGTCAAAGTCATAGATCTTATATTCCCTAAGCCTTAGCCTGCCTAAACCACTGTTGGTCTTTGCGCCTACACTTATGGCACCCCTTGAGAGTTGGTGGCCTATGGTCTTGAGCATTTTCAGCAGGGTCATCTTATCTTCGTCGTTTACATAGACAGCCTCCATGTGTAGGTTAAACCCAATGCCCTTAGGGACTACCTCGTAGTCATACTTAGCACCCTCTTTTACTAAACCAGTCTTTGGGTCTATCTTTATGCCGTCTCTTATCTCTATGTGACATTCACTGTTTTCATCTGTGACAAGGTCATCACATCTGAGGTTGCTCTGAATTGAGTCTGTTTTTGTGGTATACCCCCAAAGCCTATCAGTATTGACTCCATCAGGCCTTATGGAACTCCTCAAGACCCCAACAAAGGATGTGGCTGGTATATAGGGTCTGCCCTGTGCATCTGTTAAGATGTCTATGTCTGTGACCTCAGAGGTCCCACTGCCTATGAGCAATGGTGATTTAAGGCTTATCTTGCCCTTGAGAACTAATCTGCCCTTTATCATCTCTGCTGCCCTCCTTTTTTGGCCTTTATATTCTTACGCATTGCAGCAAAGAAGGATATCCAATATTGACGATATAGACTTTCCTTGAGGTCTTCATCCTCAAGGGGGGCATAGGATACTTCTGATAGTAGTCTTGTGTAGCCACTGACAAGGTCTTTCATTTCTCTGCCGAGGACATTGTCCTTTGGCCTTTGTATAAAGTCCATAAGGGTTAAGTCGCCGTTGTTACAGTCTTCGAGCTTGTTCTTTGCAGTCTTTTTTAACTCCTCAATGGACATATTAGCATCTTTTTTTATCATTGCCTCCAGTCTGCTGATCAGTGACTTTGTGGGTGGGTTGTGTCCGCTAAAGTCATTTGCATCCTTTATTGCTGAAAGGGACATCCGCTTGGTGATGTCCTGTTGGATGAGGCCCTTACAAAGGTTCTTTACCTCTTTGGGCATTGGTTCATCGGGCCTCTTTGGTGTATTGTTGCTATCCATTATTGACAATTGGGCCTCTCTCTGAAGCCCAAGGACAAAGCGCCCAAAACCCTCATTGGTCCTATTTCCAAGGCCTGTTAGTTGAAGCAACCCCAGCCTCTCAATGGCATCAGAAGGCGCCTTTATCAGCACGCAGGAACCTGCAGCAATACATGTCTCTGAGGGTCTCTTTAGCCTCCAGGTAGCATTGTATCCCTCAGTGGTCTCAGCCTTGATAAATGCCCTTTGGATCCCTACGCCCTTTCCAAGGGCAGCACTGAGTGAGTCTATCCCTACAGTAGGGTAACCATTGGGGTTGTATATAATGGCTGGGGATACAAAGGTAAGCGATATGCCTTCTTCAGGGTCATATTCAACAGGATCCAATTGGTATTTTTCAGGCCTTCCAAAGACAATCCTCACCATGCCATATTGGGCTGACCTTGACCTGCCTAAGCTTAGCTCTATGGAATCCCCAAAGGCCTCAGCAAAGAGGGACAGCTGCCCCTCATCCTTTGCAATAAGCATCCCCTTGAAGGTCTGGCCTGCATTTATGGACTCGTAGTTGAATATCATGCCTTCTACGGTAGAGCCCTTGCTGTAGTCTCGCTCGTGGTGAAAATTTATAGACCTCTTTACATCGCAGGTCTTTATCAACGAACCACTGATACTGCAAAAGCCCCCCAAGGGGGTTGTGCCTTTGCCTATCTCTTCTTGATCCGCAAATAGTAGGTCATAGCATGTCTTGCCTTCTATGTCATCTTTGACCCTTTGCAGCGAAAGGGGTGTAGGGTAAAATTGCCCTGGGACGTTATCTTTGGCTATATAGGCATTGCAAAAGTTAATTGCCCCCCTTAGAAAGTTTGTTTCAAAAAACTCATCCCTGTGTGCATTATGGGGGAGCCCCTTTTTTTGTATATAAAAAAAGGCCATTGCCCCAAGGATGCTGGAGCCGCTTATGTATTGCTCTGTAGCTACCATATTTGGGTCACCAGAGCCCTTGGCAATAATCACGGGCATTAGGGTATTAATGGTGTAGTCTAATTTATACATATCCCCTCCAGTTGCTTTAAAATCAGGTTGCTATCAAGACCCTCTATCTCACACCTTACCCGACCAAAGCCCCTTGTCCTCATGCTACCCATGGAACGAAGGTTTGCTGCTGCAAGGCAGAGCAGGCGCTCATGGGCAGCAGTGCAAGTGGCCATTTTGATCTCTCCACAAAACTCCAGCCCAGCCTTTACAGAGCGTGTGGTCCTGAGGCTTGTCTCTTTTGCAGTGCCTGTGTCTTTGTCAATGGCTGTGCTTTTGGTTGTGTCTGTATAGAAGGCTGTAATGGAGTCTCTGGAGATAAGGTCCTTACTGTCTCTTGCCTCTGTAAGATACTCTAACCACTGCTTAATCAATGGATATTCCCTTATATGGAGGTTAGTGAGGGAGACCTTAGAGGGTGTGTCCATGCCAGGGACACCAAAGACCTCATTGACGAGCTTGTATCTAAACTTGTCACTGCGCTCAATGGTTAGGTCAAGGAATCCCTCAATCTTGGCTTCAAAGAGCATGTCTAATACCTCAATGGCAGAATCCCTGAGACACCCCTTTATCCTTCGGGCAGGGATGTAGGGCAAGCCAACCTCATCAAATACAATGTCTGTGTCTATCAATGCCCCATAGCCCTCTGCAGAGGCAATCACTGCCCTTGATAAGAGCCTTACACAGAGCCCATAATTCTTGCTCATACCCCTACCTCCTTCTTTATTGCAGGATAAAACTCCATCAACTCAATCATGTCAAAATAGGGGGTCTTGGCGTTTTCAAATAGGGACTGTCTGAAGTTTCTGCCTGCTATCTCAGGTATCTTGTGCCCTTCTCCCCTTGCCGTGACCTCTTTTACAAAGATCTCGGTCTGGTCTTTTCCAAGGCTGAGGACCTCCCTCATCTGTTTGATCTTGTTGTTTGGCAAGGTAGAGAGGGTCTTTGCATTTTGCTTAAGGGTCTCAAAGTCATGCTCCTTTTTGTCGAACCTTAGGCAATAAGGTCTCATTATCAGACTGCCTTGGGCTACGTTGTATTGGGTATCTCTGATCTCCTCAAGGCTACCTGATATGCCACCAAAGGCTATGTGAAAGTCTATCCATGAGCCACCCTGATGTGCCCTCCTGCCCTTTTTTGCAGACCTGCATAATTCTTCGGAGAGCCTATAACCCCTGTAGAAGGGATATTTGCTCTTTGTAATAACCACACCTGCTGAGGCATCTAAGGGTTTGTTATCAGAGACTGGTTGTTGCTCAAAGGCCCTCAAGAATTGTTCTGCCAGCCAGATGCCAAGCCTGCCCTCTGAGACAAAGGTGATATCATCCCCACCAATTATAATTGGTCTGAAGGGTAAGACCTCCTTGACACCCTCTCTCTGAAAACCTTCTCTGTCAAGAAAGCCTAAAAGCATCTGCCTGTGGTCTGTAATCGCCTTTATCATTGCCCTGACAGCATTGACAGTAGCATTATGTACGCTTTTTGAAAACTCCCGTAACGCCCTAAGGCTGCCCTGACTTGCAAATCTATCGGCCATGCTGTTGCCATCGATATGCACAATAGCTATGTGGTTGTCTTCTCCCTCTTTCTGACCCAAATTGCCAAGATTGTCTGTAAAGCAATGGTCATCGCAAATGTCCTCTTTAAATAATTTGTGGATCTTGCCTTTTGCCTTGTTGGCTGCCTCTAACTTTGCATTGATGACTGAGGAGACATACCGCCCCTCTGACTCAGAATAGACATCCATGGAGTAGCCACTATGGGCACACTCTGCAGTAATGCCATGACGCAGTAGCACTGTCACAGGGGCATAACTATTTTTATTCCTTGCGAGGCTCTCAAAGATGTGGCCCTTTGACTCATCAAATCGGCTTGTATCAAAAGCTTCAATGGCTGCAGAGATACTTAGTCCGGGTGCATATACAAGCAATTGCCTCGTCCATTCCCTTAGTAGTGCCTGGGCTATTTCCTCTTTGCTGAAAAAGAGCATTGCATTGCCACCGCCAATGTAGGCAATCTCAAAGGGCTTATCGTCTTCAATGGCACTATACTCTGGCTTGGTCTTCCATAGGTCAAGGTATGACTCATCGAGGTCCCCTGCAAACACTGCCTTCAAGGCCCCTTTTAAATACTCCCGATAGACCTCCTCAAGCAGGTATGAGGCACCGAGGTTTTCCTTCAGTTTGTTACTACCAAAGACATATCTCTGAATACCCACAATATCAACTAAAAGACAATAACATTGCATCCTTACACCCCCCCTTACATTACAAATTCCTCAAACTTTTCAATTAATTGATCCCCTTTGAGGTCCTCTTTGCCAAGTAGAAGTATCCTATCACCCCCTGCTGTATCAGCCCTCAATGAGTCTTGTAAGCCCTCCACCTTGTCTTTAGGCAGTCGGGTTATCAAGATGGCCTTTGCCTCATCACCACCTATCTGGGTAGTGCGAAGAAGTATCTCAAAGCCCTTGCTCTTACACAGGCTATATTCTGTTGAGGTAGTGCAGGATATGCCAATAAGTTGATAACCCTTTATTGCTATTACATCAATCTCAAACCTTGAGTTGTCTGACCATTGAGGTTTCTTTATCTCCCAGTTTTTGTAGAGACTAAGCTTGGGGTAGTTATGTTTTAAGACCTCATAGACATACTCTTCGAGCCAGTCTCCGTCTATGTATTTGATAGCGGTCTTTATCTTTTGGTCTTGGGGTTCTACATATTTGCCACTGTCATCAAAAAACCTCCATTTTGGCGGTATGACCTTAAATAAATCAATTAAGAGGCCCTTAATCTGACCATTTCTTAGTTCCTCCTTTAAGTCCTTTGGCTTTGAGGCAAGGTTTTGCCTCTTGTCCTCAAAGGTTGTGCGGTCGTAATCTTTGTAGAAGTCATCAAGTTTGTCATGGTGTATCAGACATCTAAAGAAATCCAGTGTATCTTTGAACTCAGAGGTGTCTTTATCCACATTTACCCTTTGTAAACCATGTAGTTTTATCATCTCATCAAAGGAAACGCTGATAGTGTTTCGTAAGTCCCCTGCCAACATACCCTCGTTGTCATCTACAATGCTATATGTCCTGGCATCAAGGTATGAAAAAGAACTATACTTTATACCCTGAGCCATTCTTAGGCAATTGTACACATGTATGCCCATAGCCTTTGTGCCACCTGTATAATTAAGATGTATGGTACAGTTTTCTGGGAGCCTATCTATGAGCCTTTCTTTTACATCTTGCCTTATCCTCTGGGCACTGCTTATGTCTGAAAGGGCTATCTTGTGAAAGTTCAATTGACCCTGCTTATCTGGATGACGAGCCTTGACAACCTCTTCTATGTTTTCTGCTTCTTCGAATGTGCCTTTGTAAAATTTGGTCCCCTCAGAGTAGATGAGGAAGACATCAGTGATTGACCTATTTGTAAGAAAATATTCACACACAACAAAGTTTGGCAGGGGATTAGTACCAACCAGTAGCACAAGACACTCACATTTGCCCATTTGAAAAACCTCCTTATTTAATGCTTATTTATGACACTAACTACTAATTCCAAGACAATGAATCAATGTAGTCAATGATTGTCTTAAAGAGATTTTCTTTACCATCAGTCTTAGCCCTGTAGAGGAAGTTTTTGTGTCCAACAATGATAAGGTTTTCTTTGACCCTTGATAGGGCCACATTCAATCGCCTCCTGTCAATTAAAAATGAGAGGTCTCCGTTAGTCCTTACACAACTGTAAATGACTATGTCTGCCTCCTGACCCTGAAAGCTGTCAACGGTATTGCATTTTATGTTTAGGTTCTTGAGATTATGGTGATTTTTTAGGTCTTTAACAATGTTACCAAGGAGGCCTTTCTGTGCCGCATATGGGGTGATTATAGCAATTTCTTTGTTAGTATCGGCTGGGATTTTTTTGTATAGGTCTATAAGAATAGATCTGATGGCCTCTGCCTCTTTAAGATTGTACCTGCTTATCTGACTCTTATTGTTTTCTCCTTTCACATCTATCCATTGAATAGTTTTTGGGCTAATAAACCCTGCCGTTGATTTCTCTATGCCATTTAAGAGGATCCCCCCATAGAAGATCTTACTGATCATTGCGCCAACCTCTTTGGGCATCCTAAATTGTTCGGTAAGGATGGATTTATTATCCTCAGGGGTGCCTTCAAATAGCCTTTCAAAGAAGCTCTTTTGGAGGAACTCAAGGGTTATGTTGTCTAAGTCTTCAAGATCATCAACAATAGAACTACCAAAGGATGGCGGCAACTGATATTGGTCACCAATAAGGATTACCTTTTTTGCCCTCAATATAGGGATTAACAGTTCTGGGACTGTTGCCCTTGCTGCCTCATCAATAATGACTAGGTCAAACTTTGTCCTGTCAATACCAATCCGTTTGTTGGCAAAACCAACACATGTGGCACCCACAATACTATGATTATTCAGCAATACATCTACCACTTCTCTATCAATCGAAAATATGTTGTCTCTGTCAACGAGACTATACCAACTCTTCATTAATTTCTGTAGGCGAGTGTCTTTTGTAAGGGTATCTTGATGCCTCTGAACAAGTCTCTTTTTGTAGTCATCAAACCAGCGGTCAATTATAAAGGCCTGTATGTTTTCGTCAACCTTACCGCTGTCTAATGAGATCCTAACTAAGCTCTTTGAGCCATTGTCAAACCAGTTTTCCTTGTTATCTATATAGATCCTGAGTAAGGCATTATCTACAGCTGTATTCTGCTGTGAGACAATAAGACACTTCCTCTTAGGGCTGTCTTTGAGGAATTGGTAGACTATCTCTTTAATTACCGTAGTCTTACCTGTGCCAGGAGGACCCTGAATTAGATAGAAATTTTCCTCAAGGAGCGCCTTTTTTATGGTCTCCTTTTGATTATCAGTGAGGTCAGGGTTTTTCCATCTTATGGACCTATCGAATGCCTTTTCCTGGAGGCTGTCAACGGTTTTTTTGATTAGATAGGGACTTATAAGCATCCTCTTAAGCTCGGGGTTTATCATATCGCCACTATTGAAAGTCATAAGGGCAGCCTGCTGCCTGTACAAGGGAGTCAGGTTTTTAAATATACCAATGTACAGTATCTTGGATGGATCAAACTCTATGTTAGCAGGCAGATTGCTGTCTAATTGGACCTTCACTATCTTCCTGTCTACATCAATATCATCGTAGAGTACCCCTATAGGAGATAGGGTAAACTTCTCAGCAGGAGACAACCTAATTTCCAGTGCAACCTTGAGGTCCTTCCCATGTTTTTTTGCAATCCCTAAGTAATAATTTTGTATCCTTTCATAAATTTGTTGTAACACTTTTATGTTGTCTGGTCTATGATCTATCTTAATTGTCAATACATTCTGATAATAATCATCTCCCTCTTTGAGTATCTCATCGTACCTCACTTGATAATAGGTTATCTCCTCTTTTGCTATCTGGTATTCAATTATCGATAACCACTTTTTGATAAAATCGTAGTCATCCACTTTATCCTGTGAGTAAGTCTTAATGTAATCTAACTCGCCCTGGATAAAGCTTAGCATCTGTGTTAAGCTATTTTGACAGTCATACAATAGTGTGCTATTGCCAACAAGTGCCTTTTCTGGGACTATATCAAAGTCAAAGGGTAATTCAATGGAAAGCTCCGTTGCAAGGCTGTATTCTCTAATGTTTTCTATAGCACAGTAACTTTCCTTTATAGAACAATCTATAAAGAACTCACCAGCCCTAAAGGTAAGTACGCCTTCATCAGGTTGAAATTTAGAGACATACAATTTATATTGTGAATCTGCAAGGGCCTGATGGATTTTAGGTATAACCTCGTCACTATTGTAGGCAAGGTATATTGGGGATACTGATTTTGTATCTTCCTTTTGGGGTTTCTCTGAGACTACAATTTTTTTAAGGAGCAGGTCGTGTTCAATAGAGTATGCAAAGAATTCATAATCATTAGGGTATTTCTTGAGGGGGTATTTTTTGTCTGTCTTTTTCATTGCACAGACTACTGCATCTTTGTAATAGTAATAGTTTGTATCTTTATATAAATACTCGTCCTTTGGCTTGATCAAAAAGGGTAATTCTTTAAGGAGGTAATTGACATACAATTCTCCTTTTAAAACAGAACCTCTAAAATTGACAGGGTTGTCGATCTCTACTTTTTCTTTAGACTTTGGATCAAAGACCCTATTGACTTCATCAACTAAGAGGATTGGGATATCAGACTTATATCTATGAAAGGCCCCCTTTTCTCTTTCAAAGCAAATCTTATCCTTGGAAATAAATGTGCCACTTAAGGTGATCCTCTGACCATACCTGTTAGGATTGTTAAGCTCTTGTTCGTTCTCAAGAAATAAGAGCTTGCCAATATACAACCAATCCTCAGGTAGTAGGGAATTAGGTGGGCCAAAATTGAATATCTCCTGATATTTGCCTTGCCTCAGAAATAGTTTTAGCTTGCCTTCGTACCAGGCACAGTATCGAAAGTATGCCATTAAGCGATTTGCTGCATCTTCTAAGAGGACTAACTCCCTTTTTAACCCTCTTTTAAGGTATACAGTGATGTCTGGTTTGTCTAAGGCTTGGTTTATAGAATCTCTTAGGTTCTTTAGATCTCCTTCAATAGCCTCTCTGTCTCTTCTTAACCTTCTAATTTCTCCTATAAGTTCATCTGCAATTTCTTTGGACTTCTCTCTGTAAAGAGTTTCTCTCTTTTGTTCAATTTTTTTATTAGTATCATTGAGTTCTTTTACAAATTGTTTAACATGGTTTTCTAACTCTCTTTGCTTTTCTTCTTCCTCTTTTGTCTTCTCGTTTAATAACCAGCTGGTTACTGTAAGGGCAATACTACTACCTAAAACTAAAAGTAATAAAGGAAGTCCCATCGGTTATTTGTCCTTAAATAAAAAAATGTTAGACATAGTGCATCAGAGTCCTTGGTAAAAAAGGGGCATGTGGTATGAGCCCTTATTGTATTGCATTTATCGACTCTGCAAGCCCTATTAGTCTCATGTTTTGGTCATGAATCATGTCAAGCACAGCCCTGTCATTTGTTTCGTTGTATATTACCTTTAACTCGTTAGTAGTGGTTATTATTTGATGTAAACAAGACCTCAGGACCTTTAACTGTTCTTGTTTGTTAGTTATTTTCTCTATATCAATAAGGCTCTTACGGTGAATCTCATATTGTTTTGTAAGCTCCTTTTCTATTGTCTCTCTAAGACTGTTTTCAGACTCCACTACCCGTGCAAGGCATTCACAGGCGGTTTTTTTAGTTTTTTCTCTTTCTGCAAGGTATGATAAGAGGGTATTTATGGTGTCTGTTGTGCCTTTTACTACCTCGGTGACATTAATTAGATGATTTAGAATATTTAACTTACTGAATTTTTGTACTGCCTCTGTTTTTTTTAAGAGAGCGGTATTGCTCCCAGTGTTGATGGCCTTTTCTATTTTTATACTCTTCATTTTCTAACCTCCTGTTATTTGAAGTGTGATATTGATCCTTGCACGGATTGCCTGGAGATATTTAATCTCAAGGTCTTTGATTTCATCGCTATACATATGATTGGCCCTTTGTTCTAATATCAACGATTTTATCATTCCCAGGTGTTTTCCAGTGTGCTCATAAATTTGCATAAGGGATCCTTCTTTTTTCCTTTGCAAGCCTATTTGGGCAACGATTACTTTAGCATGGTTATCTAATCTTTGTTTTTCGGTCTCTATCATCTCTGCAGATTGGGCACGGAGGTTTTCAATCTCTACCCTTAATGTCTCAAGTTGCATTGATAATTGCTTTGTTTTTTCTGCAGCCCTTCTGTATCCAAAATATGCATTAACAGCTTCAAAGAGTGATATTAACGCCTCGCAGTAGATCATAACTGGATGAACAGGCAGTGTTGCAGTGCTTCCTAAACGCAAAATTTTATAACCAACATGGACATTTTTGACTGTCCTAAATAGGCTATCTCGATTTTCTACAGCCCATACAAAAGACTTCCTTAGATCTATTGTCTTCATTTGATCTTATCTTCAAATATCTTACTCAGTCCTTTAAATTCAATCTTGCCAAGGGCGAATTTCTCTTGTAGCGTTTTCTTCATCTCTAAGCAAAAGAATAGATAGCCTGGTATGCTGACATTATCCTGAATTATAGAGACCTTCTGGGGATCGACCATTTTGTCTAAATAAACCACATTGTCATCCCCCTGGTTTTGTATACAAGCATCACTATTTAAGATTCTGCCGTTTAAAAGATTATAGACAGATTTTTCTGAGACATGCCTGTTTAAAGAGGCCCATTCCTTTAAAAGGGAGTTTGTCGTACCATTTTGAAATAATGTTGTAAAAATAGGGTCATATACGAGTACTGGTATCCCAACAGTCAGCCCCCTTAAGTTGCTATCAAAGGAGACAATCTTTAATAATTCATCTACGGTAAAAGGTAGTGTAATGATACATCTCTGTTGAAATTCCATAGATAAAAAGAATCTATTCTTCTCCTCTTCAATAAAGTTTGAATAGTCTGGTAGTATTGTTTTCAGGTATTCAATGATCTTTGATCTGGGATATTCGTTTGCAATCCTTATCAATCTTGTTGTCTTTATTTGATTTTTAAAGAGGATGCCCTCTTTAGACATGACTTTATCAATAGAGGTTTTTGAGAATAGTTTCTTTAAGCCAACCTCATCAATGTATGTATCTAAATATAGATCTACAGTGTTGCGGTAATTTTCTATAAAATCTATAATGCTTATTAGGTAATTGCCTCTATCAGTTAACTTATCATCCTTGCCAATATATCCTATGCTCTTTGCAAAGGAGAGTTGTTCATTAATGTTATCGGCATGCAAAAGGGTTATGTTTGAGATGTCATTTATACTTGCACCCTCCTTTAGTGCCTTTAGGCAAAAGATGGTGAATTCACCAATATTGGAGATAAGGGCATGTTCAATAATCAGCTTAGCATGTTGGAACTCAAAACTTAAGAGGACATTCTTAGGGGTACTTTCTTGGTTATCTTCTTTTAAACTGGATTTTAGTATCGTCATATAGGGAAATATCATTGTATATTTATCCTGTCAGCCTAAAAAATGCTACATTCTTGCAAATCTCCTTTATTGAATAGGTAAGGTCTCAGGTCTTGTTAGTTGAGTCATGAGCTCAATGTGAATTCCTATCACCTTCCATAAATCTTTTGCTAACCTATTGACTGAATCGTGCTGTATACTAACAAGTCCAATGTGCATTTTTAAACCTTCTCAATGGGGGCAGAAATATAAGGCAAAATACTGATATGGCTAATCCAAAGGGCAAGCCATTGAGGATAGAATATATAGGGGTAATATATAATTCAAGTCATGGGTCAGCTCTCTTAGCACAGCGGGTATTAATGGTGCGCCTTAGTGTTTCAAAGTTGACTGGATACTTAGCCAATTTGGAGGTATAAGTAAGGAAACACAGGAGGATTATAGGGCTTTCGTAAGGGCTGGGTTTGTAGAAGGGGGTCAATGAAAGAATCTGAGGGGGCAGATTCGGCTTGGGAAGTCAAAAAGGAGGGCGGTTCTTCTTTCTCATTTCCCGATCTTTTATCACCCTTTACCCTTATTACGGCGCTATCCTTGCTATCATCGGTATGGCTGAAATTTACCATTTTTTATCCCTTTTGCCAAAAAAATAGAACTGTCCCCCTTTTCCCAAAGTGCGGAAGCTCGCAAGCGCGGAAGGCAGGAAGCTCCTTGAAATGGCCTTCCGATCGGGAGGGGTTACGACCATGTAGGGGCAATTCATGGATTGCCCATTTTTGTTTCTGAAATGACCAATTGTTAGGGAGGGGTTAGGACATTTAAAGATAGGGCAGGGGCAAGCCCTACCCCTACAACCTACCTTCCTACAGAACCCAGCCTTAACTGGGCTACAATATACCCACACCATGATGAAGAAGCTTCCCATAGGCATACCAACGCTCAGCAAGATAATCAACGAGGAATACATCTAGGTTTGAAGGGGTCAATTCTTAATTATTGAAGAAAAAAGTTGTTGAAGGCATAACCTATCTTCTTTTTTGCAGTTGCAAAAAATGGTTATCTTGTGTCTAAAATTCCCAAAGCCATTGGCCATGGGTCATCGCTGCGTAATCAGTAATCCATATCCTTTAGTCTTTTGGATCCCCCCTTTGCAACGCAGTGACAGACAGTCCTTGTCCTAATCCCTCCTGAGCAACAGCACAACAGCAAGCAGTAAGGAATTACCCAAAAATTTATCAATAATTAAGAATTGACCCCTAAAAA
>CALEDV010000034.1 GCA_937949555.1 uncultured bacterium
GAACGAATCTTAAGACTATGAACTGCTCCAATATTCATGCCATTTACCGTCACTGAGGTCAGTGTTTTGCCAGAGTTTGGGATAAAGGATATAATGACAAAGTCTGATCCAGTATATGAAATGGTAGCAGAACAAGTGGAAGGAGGGTGGGGTCAGGTCTTGAAATATAATGTAACATGCTGATATAGCTAATCCAAAGGGCGAATATCCGGGGCAGCACAGCATGTAACATCTTAAGGTATGGAGAGACTATCTTAGCTCAGCTAATATTAAGGCAGGTTGAACTTAAAAAACTGATGAATCAAGACCTGACCCCACCCAAATGCCTCCTGAAGAGATTGTCCAATTTGGCACAGCAGTTGTCCCATTTTGGACAGACTTTCTGTTGCATGGATAGCGATATTGTCTGCAACCCTTGAATATGTATGTATAATCCAAGGCAAAACCTAATTGGTATGTTCATTGCAGTATGTATAAAGACATTGATGAATGCGCAAACTTGCAGAGGATATATCGATGACTTACCCCCCCATCCTTTTTTAAGGCGCCCTCTAAATTAATTAGGAGGGCGCATATTTTTTAAGATTACAGCATAACAAAGGTCTCGCATTTCAGCAGGACCTAACCTAAATAAAAAAGGAGGGAAGGAGACGCTTTTTTAGTTGGCTTTGGGTATTTAAAGATTACTATCTAAAAAATTAAAGGAGGAAAAGGGATGAGACGAACTTGGTTATCGCTGGTCATTGCCCTTGCGGCAACAATCTTTATGATGTATCAAAACGGTGCCTTTGCGCAGAAACCTGCCGATACAAAGGCAGGGCCAAAGAAAGAGGCGAAGTCTGAGGCTAAACAAGAGGGCAAGACAGAGGAAAAGAAGGCCGAGGAGGCAAAGCCTGCTGAGGCACAGTCAATAACATTGGAGATCGACAAGACTACCCTCAACAATGGCGGTACTATTAATGTAAAGGGTATTGCCCCTGCAGGCAAGCCTGTTTACCTTGAGGTCTGGGCAGAGCCAAAGGTTAGGGCATCAAGGTTTGATGCAGATGTAGATAAGGATACAGGCAAGAGACCCTATATACTTTACATGACCGATGAGATGCCGGCCTATTACAAGATATTTACGCCAAAGGATAAGAAAGAGGCCTTTGAGCAGAACAAGAAAGAGGGCAGGAAGTGGAGTGTTTCAAAGGCATTGAAGGACACAGGTGCAGACATTGCCTATTCTGTCCCCGGAAAGATAAAGATAGACCGCTATCAGGCTACATTTATTGGCAGCGTGGTTGGTTCAAGGGGAGATCTGCTTGCCCCTATGGATGAAAAGGAAAATAAGCGGCGCTCAATGCAGCTTATCAAGGCAAGGTTTAGGGATATTGGCAAGGTTTTGGGACCCGATGTAGAGGTCAATCCTGACGGCACTTATAAGGCTGCTATCAAGATAAGGGATGGTCTTGCCCCTGGGAAATATTACATTGTTGCAGTGGCTGACAAGGGCGTGAAGAGTCAACCTGTGACCTTCGAGAACAATATAAGCTTCCCTGTAATGTATCTCAGCAATGCAGGCACAAGCCTGAATATTATTGGTCCCTTTGTGCTGGTATTATTAATAGCCACTTTTGGAGTGCTTATGGGAGCTGGTGGAGGATTTATCATCAATCCACTGCTCGTTACTATCTACCCATTACCTCACACCATAGTAGCAGGAACAGTGATGCCCACAGTGCTCTTCTCTCAGGGCAGCGGTATATTGAATTATTCAAAGATCAAGTTTATCAACTGGAAGTTAGGCTGCACCATAGGCGCTGCCATGCTTTTAGGTGGTTTCATAGGACCTAAGCTCACAGAGATGATAACCCTGGATCAGTTCAAGTTTGTCTTTGGATGGATACTGATAGTGCTTGCTGCCCTCATGTTCTGGCAGACAACACCTGGTTATATTGAGAAGAACAAGAAGGAGCAGGCCATCTTGAAGGAATTCCAAAAGAGGGCAAAAGAAGCGGCTGCTAAAAAAGGAAACTAAGGAGGAATACAATGACAGTTGAATTTTGGGGTCAAGAGTTTAAGGTAAATATAGTCCTTGGATGTATTGGAGGATTCTTCATAGCTGTGGCATCTTCGATGTTTGGCTTTGGCGGAGGCCCCTTCATGGTGCCCTTGATGACCGTTGGATTGGGTCTTCCTATGTATGTGGTCGTTGGAAGTTCATTGCTTGCCATATTCTTTAACTCCCTGATGGGCACTATGAGGCACTATCAGTTTGGCAACTTTGACCTTCTGTTCTTTTTGATAATGTTCCCTGCTGCAATACTTGCTGGTTTCATTGCCCCTCAGATTGCAAAAAGGGTCAGCCCCCTTGTAGTGAAGAGGGTTGCTGTAGTCGGATTGCTGTTGTTGGCGTTAAACCTACTCGGTATAGATATATTCTTCTTCTTGAAATAATGGCTCAGGTCTCCTTTGGGTCTATCAAAAACCCTGGGAGACCCTATCAATCTTTAAAAAAAGGAGGGCTTAATGAAAAAGGTTACTTACAGCACCTGCGAGATGTGCACTGGCAGATGCTCTGTGATGATAGAGACTGAAAATAATGTGGTAAAGCATGTCTGGGGCAATCCCCATGTGCATGGCGGACAGTGGTTGTGTGCAAGGGGCGCTGCTGCGAAGGCGATGCTCTATGATACAGAGAGGCCACAGCACCCTATGATAAGGGATGGAGAAAGGGGTTCAGGTAGGTGGAGAAAGGCAACCTGGGATGAGGCAATAACATATATTACCGATAGGCTCAAGGGGATACAGGATACATACGGCGCTAAAAGCATTGTCTTGAGCGATAGGGGAGGACCTATGACAGAGTTTGAACGTGCCTTTATTGCTGCCATTGGTTCGCCAAACTATTTTAATCACCATGCGACCTGTTCAAACAGTGTGCACAATGCCCATATGCTCTTTGCGGGGCACGCAAGAAACACCGTTGATTATGACTATCCAAACACGAAGTATATGCTTCTTTTCGGTAGAAATATCTATCAGTCCCTAAAAAGCTGGGAAGGCAAGCTCGTTGCCGATATGCAGGCCAATGGCGGTAAGATGGTCTGTATTGATGTAAGATGGAACTATACCGCTGCCAAGTCTGATGAGTTTTATATCATTCGTCCTGGAACAGACTATGCCCTTGCCTTGGCGCTTATAAACTACATTATAAGGGAGAACCTCTATGATGTGGAGTTTGTAAACCGCTGGACTGTTGGCTTTGAGGAATTGAAGAAATTTGTCCTGCCCTACACCTTAGAGTTTGCCGAAAAGGAGACTGGCATTCCAGCCCGTATAATGCGCAAGATTGCCAATGAGGCCTCTGACGCTAAGCCTCATGTGATATTCCACCCAGGATGGATGACCGCATGGTTCCAGACAGACTACTATCTGCGAAGGGCTATTTACACCCTAAATGCACTGATGGGAAGTTATGAGGCTGAGGGTGGTATTTATATGAACAAAAAGCCCGATGAGTGCGGGCTGAAGATAAAGTCTCTATTGGCACAGGTGCCAAAACCCAAAGAGGAGAGATTTGACGGCGTAGGCACTAAGTTCCCCCATCTTAGTGATCAGTGGGGTGTGGCACAGATGTTGCCCCATGTCATTAACAGTGGAGACCCTTATCCTGTTAAGGCATACATTGTAATGCGTCATGACCCCCTTGCCTCGCTCCCAGACCCTGAGTTTCAGAAGCAGGCCCTTAATAAGCTTGATCTGCTTGTGGCAGTGGATGTCAATTACAGCGAGACTGCATGGTTTTCTGATGTCATACTCCCAGAGAGCACCTTTATGGAGAGGACAGACCATGTATATGTAAGGAGTGGTTCAGGTCTGAAGCCCCACTATACGCTTATAAAGAAGGCCATTGACCCTATCTATGACACAAAGGGGCGGGGTGAGATATTCAAGCTCCTTGGTGAGAAGATGGGTGTAGGCCAGTACTTCTTCTACGAGACCACCGAAGACCTTGTAAACTGGCAGCTTGAGGGCACTGGATACAATATAGACTCCTTTGACGCTACAGGGGTGCTTGAGCCTTCGAAGGAGCAGATATGGTATGACAGGAAGGAGAAATTAAAATTCAATACCCCTTCAAAGAAGATAGAGATTATATCTTCTAAACTCACTGAGTTCGGGATGCCTTCCTTTATACCCTATGAGACCCCTGAAAAACCTGAAGAGGGTTCCTTTAGGCTCATAACCAGCAAGACTGCTGTGCATACTCAGGGCAGGACTACGATGAATAATCCCCTGCTGCATGAGATCATGCATGAGAATGAATTGTGGATAAACACCAAGGAGGCAAAGAAGCTCGGCATAAAGACTGGTGATTGGGTGGAGGTCTCTGTGGAGGATGTAAAGGAGAAGATAAAGGCGAAGGTGGTGGACTATATCCATCCAGAGGCCGTCTTTATGTATCATGGCTTTGCCGATACAGTGCCAGTAAGGACCCGTTCTTTTAAAAGCAGCACAGCCAGCGATGTGAGACTTCAAAAGGGTCTCCTGAAGGCTCCTATAGGCGGAAACTGTCCTTTGACTGAATGTATAGTCAAGGTCAGACCCCTCAGCTAATTAAAAGGAGGAAGAACATAAATGAGCGAATATTACATCTATCAAGACCAAAGCAGGTGTATTGGATGTCACGCCTGCGAGGTTCACTGTAAGACTGAAAACGATGTGCCCGTAGGTCCAAGGCTCTGCAGGATAATTCCTGTAGGCCCTAAGAATGTAGGAGGTCAACTCAGGATCAACTTCATATTCATGCCCTGTTTTCATTGTGAAAAGGCCTGGTGTATGACGGCCTGCCCTACAGGTGCCATACAGAAGAGGGAAAAGGACGGGATTATGTTTATTGAGTCTTCCCTCTGTGTTGGTTGTAAGTCTTGTATTACTGCATGTCCATGGGGAGTGCCACAGTGGGATTCCACCACTGGAAAGGTCAGAAAGTGCGACTACTGCCGACACAGGATTGATCAGGGTTTGAAGCCTGCCTGCGTAACTGGATGCACCACTGAGGCCCTACAATGGCTCACTCCTGAGGAGGCCTCCAGAATAAAGCGTGAGCGCTTTGCTATGGAGATAACTGAAAGGGGTGCGAGGTATTAGTCTAATCTAAAAAAACAGGGACACCCCCAGGGCTGACACAGCCGCTTATAGGGAGTGTCTCTGTTATTGCAATCAAGGATAATGAGCACAATGACAAAAGATGTTACAGAGGATGTAAAGGTCATACCGGGCACAAATGCCTTCATATCAACTATCGATAAGGTGGTCAATTGGGGCCGATGTGGCTCTCTATGGCCCATGACCTTTGGTCTTGCCTGTTGCGCCATTGAGATGATGGCTGCAGGGGCTGCCCACTATGACCTTGACAGGTTTGGCATTTTATTTAGGGCATCACCAAGGCAGTCCGACGTGATTATCATTGCAGGGACTGTTACCTATAAGATGGCACCAGTGATTCGTAAGGTCTATGATCAGATGCCTGAACCCAGATATGTGATAGCTGTAGGTAGTTGTGCCTGTAGTGGTGGCATATTCAACACCTATAGCACGGTGCAAGGTGTGGATTCATTCCTACCTGTGGATGTCTATATACCCGGCTGTCCGCCAAGACCTGAGGCGTTTTTTGAGGGGCTGATGAAATTACAAGACAAGATAAGGTCAGAGGAGTTTAAGTGGAGCAGATGGAGATAACAGAAGGTCAAAACATTGGTTTACATACCCAAGAGTTGACCCTCAACATGGGGCCTCAGCATCCAGCTACCCATGGAGTCCTTAGGCTTATCCTTGAGGTTGATGGAGAGGTGGTTAAAAACTGTATCCCCCATGTGGGGTATCTGCACAGAGGGGTTGAAAAGCTCGCCGAATACCGTGCCTATCCCTCTGTGATGCCACTTACAGACAGACTTGATTACATCTCAAGCATGGTAAATAACATTGGCTATTGCATCGCCGTTGAAAGGCTTATGGGCATTGAACCACCACCAAGGGCTAAATACATAAGGACACTCCTGTCAGAACTCACGAGGATTAGTAGTCATCTCTTGTGGTTAGCAACCCATGCCCTTGACATAGGGGCAATGACGGTCTTTTTGTATTGCTTCAGGGAGAGAGAATGGCTGCTGGAACTCTTTGAGATGCTTATTGGGGCACGATTGACCGTGAGCTACCCAAGGATAGGCGGAGTGAGGTGCGATGTCAATAGGGAATTTCTTTGCAACCTGAAGGAGTTTATTAAGGAGTTTCCCGATAGGATTGTCCAATATGAGACACTGATCGACCAGAACAGGATATGGCTAAAGAGGACAAAGGGTATAGGTGTCATTTCTGCTGAAGAGGCGGTGCGTTGGGGTCTTACAGGGGCTACATTGAGGGGATCAGGCGTCAATTACGATGTCCGCAAGAAGATGCCCTACGATGCCTACGATGAGATAGACTTTGACATCCCCCTTGGGTCCAATGGCGATGTATACGACAGATACCGCTGCCGTATGGAGGAGATGAGGCAGTCTGTAAAGATCATCGAGCAGTGTCTTGATAGGATGCCAGAGGGGCCAATACTCGCAGAGGATGCACCAGACCTTGATATGAACCCCAGGGGACATAGGATGTTGGATGGAGAATTTTCGGTATGGGGTGCAGGTCTTGCCTTTACCGACGAGTTTGTAACTACCCCTAAGGGTGAACTCTACTCGGCCGTTGAGGCACCTAAGGGTGAACTTGGCTTTTATATCGTAAGTGATGGCACTGGAAGGCCTTACAGGATGAGGCTTAGGTCGCCATCATTTATTCATGCATCGGCCATACCGAGGCTTTGTAAAGGTCACTATATAGCAGATGTGATAGCCGTAATCGGTACAATCGATATTGTTATGGGAGAATGCGACCGATGACCTTCAGGGATATTGCCTATAAGGTCTTTTTTATAGAGATACTGAAGGGTTTAGCCCTTACACTCAAGGTCTTTTTCACAAAGCCTGTGACCATCAAGTATCCCCATGAAAGGAGACCAGTGTCACCGGGCTTTAGAGGTAGACACGCTATGGTCAGAGACCCTAAGACCGGCAAGGAACGATGTGTTGCCTGTATGAAATGTGCAATGGTCTGTCCGAGCCAGTGTATCTACATCAAATACACAGGCCAGGAGGGTGAGTCAAGGCATTTAGTCAAATACGAGATAGAGGCGTATAGGTGCATCTACTGTGGCTACTGCGTTGAGGTCTGTCCGATGAATGCTATAGTCTTAACGGAGCATTATGAATACGCATCATACAAGAGAGAGGACAACTACTTTGACAAAGACAGGCTCCTTCAAAATTGGGATGAGCATGTAAGAAACATCAAGGCGGATAAATACTTTAACAAGTTTTGGAGACCCTTAGGCATTGACATAGGCAGACTACCTGCCAATAAAAGAGATGCTGTGGTGGAGATAAATGATAAAAGATCGGATTAACCTGCACATGCAAATGACAACGGTCATTCCTGCAGAAACAGGGATCCATAAATGGATTAGGTAAAAATGAATCCCGGAGAATACATACCAACCAATTATCTGCCAGTCTTGATCACCATCATCGCTGCCACCCTTTTTGGGCTTGGGGCATTGATAGTAGGCGAGTTCCTTAGACTACGCAGACCTTACAGGGACAAGCTCGAGCCCTATGAGTCTGGCAATCCCCCTGTGGGCGATCCAGGCGAGCGGTTCTCCATAAGGTTTTATGTAATAGCAGTCCTGTTTGTGGTCTTTGATGTGGAGGCAGTGTTTCTGTATCCCTGGGCCGTTGCCTTTGGACAGATTGGTATTGTTGGCTTTTGGGCAATGATGATATTTCTGCTGCTAATCTTTTTAGGGTTTTTATACGACTGGCGACGGGGTGCATTGCAGTAGATGAGGTCTAATGAGATTGTAAATAAACTAAAGGAAGCATTCCCTGAGGAGATCATTGAGGTGTGTAGTTTTGCCAATCAGACCTCAATGGTGGTTAAAAAGCAGAGGATTGTAGAAGTCATGAGGTTTCTACATGACAATCCAGGGCTAAACTTTGGCCACCTTCAAGATTTATGCGGTGTGGACTACAAAGACACAAAGCCCTATCGCTTTGAGGTGGTCTATCAACTCTTTAGCATTGAAAAGGAACATGCCATTAGGATTAGGGCAATGCTGCCAGAGGATGACGCCACGATTGACACAGTGACACCTATTTGGGACGGGGCATCTTGGCATGAGCGTGAGTGCTACGATATGTTTGGCATTGTCTTTAAGGGGCATCCAGATCTAAGGAGGATCCTGATGCCTGAGGATTGGCAAGGGCATCCCTTGAGAAAGGATTATCCACTGAAGGGCCCAAAGGAATATTGGAAAGGCTTTCAGGAGGTCCTCAGAAAGGCTGATGAATACAGGCAGTATGAGACGAAGGTCTTAGATTAACTGTGCAAATGGAATTTTTATATAACCTCATGATCCCTATCATCAAGGTGGCGGTAGTATTTGCTGTGACCCTTTTACATGTAGCCTACGCCACTTACTTTGAGCGTAAGGTGATTGGCCGTATGCAGTGCAGAATTGGACCCACAGAGGTAGGGCCCTACGGACTTCTTCAGCCCTTTGCAGATATGTTTAAGTCCCTTTTTAAAGAGGACATAATCCCAGCAAAGGCTGACAAGGCGGTGTTTTTCATCGCCCCTGTTATAGTCCTTGCACCTACGATGAGTTCACTTTCGGTGATACCCTTTGCTGAAGGCTTCATGATTGCCGATGTAAATGTGGGGATGCTCTTTATCCTTGCCTGTGCCTCCTTAAGTGTGTATGGGATCATCCTTGCCGGCTGGTCTTCAAACTCTAAGTATGCCTTCTTTGGCGGCATGCGCTCAGCCGCACAGGTCATTAGCTATGAGATTGCAATGGGCATCAGCCTTGCCTCGGTTTTTCTTATGGCTGGTTCAGTAAGATTAGATGAGATAGTGAAGGCACAGTACGAATACACCTTCAGCATGTATGCACCCCATCTATTGATCGGCTTTGTGGTCTTTTTGATTGCCGCCTTTGCAGAGACAAACCGCACACCCTTTGACCTGCCTGAGGCAGAGACAGAGTTGGTGGCAGGTTATCTCACTGAATACAGCGGCTTTAGGTATGCCCTCTTTTTCCTGTCTGAATATGTGGCTATGTTTATCATGAGTAGCATCATAACGCTTTGCTTCTTAGGAGGCTGGACCATACCAAGGTTTATCACAGATATCTTGCCTTTCCTTAGTTATGTGCCCGGCATTTTATGGTTTTTGTCAAAGGTCTATTTCTTTATGTTCTTTTATTACTGGATTAGGGCAACTATCCCAAGGTATCGTTTCGACCAATTGATGGCCATTGGATGGAAGATACTGATACCCCTTTCATTGCTAAACCTTTTGATAGTGGCCTTTGTAAAGAGGTTTGTAATTGATTAGAAGGACATATTATAAGGAGCTATGATGCTGCCGCAACTGTTTTTTGCATACTTTGCAGTAATGATACTGGGTCTTGCACTTGTGGTCATTACAAGGCGCAACATGGTCCATGCGGTGGTGTGGATGCTTTTAATGTTTGTCCATATTGGTGGTCTCTATCTGTTTTTAAATGCCGAGTTCTTTGCAGTGATACAGGTGATAGTTTATGCAGGGGCTGTATTGGTGATGTTCCTGTTTGTTGTATTGCTATTGAATCTAAGGGAAGAGCAGGGCCTGCCCATCTTTATAAGGGGTGTGCAAGGAAGGGTCATTATTGGGTTGATATTGCTTCTTACACTGGTCTCTGCTGCAGGACAGGCATCGAAGGGTCAAGGGGGGAGGTTCAGCATAGACTACATCCAGCGACAGACGCACATAAAGGTCTTAGGCTCTGTGTTATTCAACGACTATGTATACCCCTTTTTGATAATGGGGTTCATACTTTTTGTCCCCATGGTGGCTGTTGTTGTGCTTGCTATCAGGAGGTCAAATGGTTCCTCTTAATTGGTATCTGATGCTCAGTGTTTCTCTGTTTATTGTGGGTTTGATAGGTTTCCTAACGAGGAGAAGCATCATAATGATGTTTTTATCTGTGGAGATAATGCTTAACGCAATCAACATAAGCCTCATTGCAATGAGCCACTATATGCAAGATATGAGGGGACAGGTGCTGGCCTTTTTTGTAATTGCCTGTGCAGCAGCTGGTATGGCAGTGGGTCTTGTGCTCCTGATTTCAGCATACAGGAATAAGCCAACGGTTAGACTGGAAGACTTTGACCTGTTAAAGGATAGGGCTTTTTAATGCATACTGAAACATCCATACTCCCATTACTGCCAATTTTGGTCTCCCTTGTGGCTGTGGTCCTCATTATAAAGACTGGCAAGGAAAGGCCAAACCTGAGGGAGTTTTGGTCTATCGCAGCGGGCGTGGTCAAATTGGCCATAGTCTCGATGATGATTCCTGAGGTGCTTTCAGGCACAAACCTTGAGTTTACGCTTTTTCATGTCATGCCAGGCATTGATGTAAAGTTTAGGGCCGATGCCTTAGGTGTGCTCTTTGCATCGGGTGCCTCTGTGTTGTGGATCCTCACTACAATTTACTCTATCGGCTATATGCGGGGTCATGGAGAGGTCAATCAGACCAGGTACTTTGGCTGTTTTGCAGGGGCACTGTCAGCAACCATGGGTGTAGCCTTTTCTGCCAATATGTTTACCATGTTTATCTTTTATGAGGCCCTTACAATAATCACTTATCCCCTTGTGGCACACAAGGATACTGAAGAGGCCAGGGCAGGAGCCAGAAAGTATGCCTTTTACCTGCTTGCTTCGGCAAAGGCGTTTCTTGTGGCAGCTATAGTCATCACATACAACCTGGCAGGTACCCTTGAGTTTCAAGGGGGAGGCATCTTCCCTGAGCTTGTTAGACAGCATCAAACACCCATCCTCAACATAGTCTTCTTGATGTATCTGTATGGGTTTGCCAAGTGTGCCATAATGCCCCTTCATGGTTGGCTCCCTGCTGCCATGGTTGCGCCAACGCCAGTAAGTGCCCTGCTTCATGCAGTGGCAGTGGTCAAAACGGGTGTATTTACTGTGCTCAGGGTGATATTCTTTATTTATGGTACAGACTATCTGAGGGGGCTTGAGGCTACGGATATCGCACTTTTTATGTCGTGCTTTACCATAGTGGTTGCATCTATTATTGCCCTTACCAGAGACAATATAAAGGCCCGACTTGCTTACTCAACTATAAGTCAGCTCTCATACATAATCCTTGGTGGTGTGCTGTTGACTGCAAGCGGGGTGATAGGAGGGGTTATACATATTTCCAATCATGCCTTTGCAAAGATAACCCTTTTCTTCTGCGCTGGCTCCCTGTATGTATCTGCCCATAAGACAGAGGTCAGCCAACTCGATGGTATCGCAAAGAAGATGCCTCTTACTATGGTTGCCTTTACCATTGGGGCAATGGGGATGATTGGTGTGCCCCTCTTTGGTGGTTTTGTGACAAAGTGGTATCTGCTTCTTGGGGCAATGGAAAGGGATAGCCTACTGGTTGTTGCGGTCTTATTATCAAGCACACTGCTTAATGCAGGATACTTTATGCCAATCATATACAGGGCATTTTTTAAAGAATACAAGGGGGATCATGACCCTCATGGGGGACATCATATCTTGCACGGTGATACACAGGGAGGTCATGAGGATATCAGGGAAAACCCCTTCATGGTAGTCCCTCTTATGATCACTGCTATCTTGAGCATACTGGGTGGGATATTCCCTGATTTTATTGTGACTTTAGCCTCGGAGGTATTTAGATGAGCCACGGGTCTGTCAATGAAAAGGGTGAATTGATGGAGTTAAAGCACGCCCCTGTTGCTGGTTACAGGACTGCCTTTTACATTGCCTTTGCAGCAGGTGTTTTGTATCTACTGATTCTCTTTGCCTCAGGATAGGGGTCATATTCAGGGGCCTTTGAGGACTGAGAGGGCATGTCTGAATAGTGATCGGAGGCCCTTTAAAAAGCTATTCACCAAAGGGTGATTAAGTTAGGAGACGCTTATGAAGGGGTGTGGAAATAAAGTCTTTTGGGTATGGGCCCTTGATCTTACAGGAAATTCCGGATTATAGGGACCTAAAGGAGGAGGCTTAGATGGATACAGATAAGGTGCATTTTTTGGATAGGCCTGGGAGCCTGAAGAGGATACTTAAGATATTCTTTTCATCGTTGATGATACTGGTCATAATAGACCTTTTTGTCCACAAGCACCCTTATTTTGGCTTTGACGGCCGACCCTCCTTTTACGGTGCCTTTGGGTTTGTAGCCTGCGTCATCCTTGTGCTTGCTGCGAGGTTTATACTCAGACCCATCGTAAAGAGAAAAGAGGGACACTACAATGATTAACATACCACCAGTATTGATACTGACCCTCGGGTCCCTTTTTATACCCCTATTTAAAGGGCATGGTAGGGCTATTTATCTCATTGCCATCCCCTTACTTACTATGATAGATGTCTTTCTCTTGAGGGAGGGGACCTATTGGGTGGTTAATATCCTTGACTACAGCCTCACCTTTGGAAGGGTAGACAGGTTGAGCCTTGTCTTTGGATACATCTTCTCTATTATATCCCTGATTACCACGATCTACAGCCTCCATGTGAAGGAAAACAGTCATCTTATGGCAGGCTTCATCTATGCAGGCAGTGCCCTTGGGGCAGTCTTCTCAGGCGATTTTGTGAGCCTTTTTATATTCTGGGAGGCAATGGCATTTAGTGCTGCCTATATAGTCTGGTTGAGGCACACAAGGTCATCAGAAGGGGCAGGGTTGAGGTATCTCATGGTTCATATCCTTGGCGGGCTTTTGCTCCTTGGGGGTATAGTCATACATTACCAAAACACTGGTTCTCTTGCCTTTGATTACATTGGACTCAAAGGTCTATCCTCCTGGCTCATACTTTTGGGTTTCGGGATCAATGGGGCATTACCAGGGCTCCATGCTTGGCTCCCTGATGCCTATCCGGAGTCTACACCAGAAGGGACAGTATTTCTATCAGCCTTTACCACAAAGACTGCTGTCTATGTCCTTGCAAGGGGCTTCCCTGGGACAGAGTTGCTTATCTATCTGGGGGCAATAATGACGGCATTCCCCATTTTTTATGCGGTTATAGAAAATGACCTCAGAAGGGTCCTCTCATACAGTCTTATAAATCAGGTGGGCTTTATGGTGGTTGGTATCGGGATAGGGACACAACTGTCTATCAATGGCACTGCTGCCCATGCCTTTAGCCACATCCTTTATAAGGCCCTGCTTTTTATGTCTATGGGTGCCGTGCTCAAACAGACTGGCAAGATAAAGGCTACAGACCTCGGAGGGCTCTATAAGTCAATGCCTCTGACAACACTATTCTGTCTTATTGGTGCTGCATCCATTTCTGGGGTGCCTCTAACAAATGGCTTCATAAGCAAGTCAATGATAGTGAGCGCAGCCGGGGAGGGAGGGCTGATGGCAATATGGTTTGCCCTGATATTTGCCTCTGCTGGGGTCTTTCATCACTCAGGCATAAAGATACCGTTCTTTGCCTTTTTTAGCCATGACTCAGGCATTAGGACAACAGAACCACCGAGACACATGTTAATAGCTATGGGTATCGCATCCTTCCTTTGCATATTCATTGGGGTCCTTCCAGGCCTTTTATACTCTATACTTCCATATCCAGTTCAATACGAACCGTACACAGGGGCACATGTGATTGATCAGTTGCAGTTGCTTGCATTCTCTGCCCTTGCCTTTACACTGTTGATGATGTCAGGTATCTATCCTGCTGAACAGAGGGCAATAAACTTAGATATGGACTGGTTTTACCGTAAGGGGGCAAGGATCTTTATGCAGATAGCCCATAACCCCATAGCTAAATTTGAATACAATACAGTGGGTGAGGCCTACGAGTTTTTGATCATAAAACCGATGTTAAAGATTGCCCATTTCCTTAGACTTGTTGATGCAAAGGTAGTAGATGGTTCGGTAAATGGCCTTGGCAAGTGTTCCTTGGGCATGAGCGATGTGCTGAAGATAATCCATAATGGTAAGACCCATGACTATGCCTTCCTGATGGCTATTGGTGCAGTCTTCATAGTCGTGCTGGTGGTGCTTATTTAGAAAGGTGAGGCAGAAATACAATGCAATACCCAATACTTAGCCTTGTAACATTCCTTCCCACGCTTGGGGTGCTGTTTCTCATACCCTTACGAAACCATAGCTTAATAAGATACATAGCCTTGGTTTTTACCTTGCTTACATTCTTTGTATCCTTGCCTATTTATACCAACTTTGATAGGTCAACACACCTTTTTCAGTTTGTGGAGTCTTATCAATGGGTGCCCTCTATAGGTATTAACTACAAAATGGGAATTGACGGCATTAGTGTGTTGTTTATACTGCTTACTACCATTTTGAGTGTGCTCTGTGTGCTTGTATCATGGAAGGCCATTAGCCATAAGGTCAAGGAGTTTTACTCCATGATACTTGTGATGGAGACAGCAATGATAGGTATCTTTTGTGCCATGGACCTCTTTTTGTTTTACATATTCTGGGAGGCAATGCTTATACCAATGTTCCTGCTCATTGGTATATGGGGTAGTTCCAATAGGGTATATGCAGCCGTAAAGTTCGTGCTCTTTACACTGGCTGGTAGTGTACTTATGCTTATCGGGATAATCTCTCTGTACTTCCTGGGTGGAAGGACCTTTGACATAATCACACTGCAAGGCATCAGGTACCCAATAGAATTCCAATACTGGCTTTTCTTTGCCTTCTTTGCTGCCTTTGCAGTAAAGGTGCCCATGTTTCCATTGCATACATGGCTCCCCGATGCCCATACAGAGGCCCCTACTGCAGGTAGTGTTATACTGGCAGGCGTGCTTTTGAAGATAGGTGCCTATGGCTTCTTGAGGTTTTCATTGCCCATGTGCCCTGATGCCACAAAGGAACTGATGGTTCCAATGCAGGTCCTTTCAGTATTGGCGATTGTGTATGGGGCCTTTGTAACCCTAATGCAGACAGACTTCAAGAGGCTGATTGCCTATTCCAGCGTAAGCCATATGGGTTTTGTTACCCTTGGTATCTTTTCTTTAAACCAGACAGGACTACAAGGTGGTATACTGCAGATGATCAACCATGGAATAGTCACGGGCGCAGTCTTTATGTGTATAGGCATTATCTACGAGAGGACCCATACGAGGAGGTTAGAGGATTATGGTGGACTGGCAAAGGTAGTGCCAGTGTATGTGTTGTTTTATACCATCTTTTCCCTTGCTGCAATCGGTTTGCCGGGTACTAATTCCTTTATTGGGGAGTTTTTAGTCTTAAGTGGAGCATTTCAGAATGATTATGCTATTGCAGCACCAGCGATATTGGGCATAATGCTGGGGACTGCATATATGGTTTGGCTTTACTACAGGGTCGTACTCAGGGAGGTCAACCCTACAATCAAGGGTCATCTCTATGACATGCAGTTAAGGGAGGTAATAATGGTGATACCCCTTGTGATCCTTATCTTTTACATAGGCATACAGCCTTCGGTGCCCCTGAGTTTTATGCAAACATCAATAAGGCATCTGATCCTTCAAATGGACGGTGGGATGCTTATAGGTCTGAGGTGAATGTGATGTCTGCGTATCCAATAATTCCAGAGATAGTATTCAGCACTACTATAGTTATCTATTTCTGTCTGGGGCTTTTTATCAAAAACAGAAATTATCTAACGGTCCTGGGCGTCTGTTCGTCGCTACTAACTACGGTGATGATATTTTCATCTCCAATGGGTAGTCTCTTTGGAGGTATGTTTGTTTCTGATGCCCTAAGCCAGTCATTCAAGCTGGTCTTTCACATAAGCCTGATATTGAGCCTTCTGATATCCCTCAGATACGAGGCTATAAGGGATGAGTATTTCTTTGATTACACACTGTTAATGATGCTTTCTACCTTAGCCATGATGCTTATAGCATCATCCAGAGACCTCATAGCACTGTTTTTGTCCATAGAGTTTATGGCGCTTTGCATGTATACACTCACAGGTTTTTCAAGATGCGATCTGAGGTCCAATGAGGCAGGATTAAAATATTATATACTCGGCACCCTTGCCTCTGTAACCCTGCTTTTTGGCATTACTGCCATATACGGGATTACCGGGACAACAGACATAAAGGCAATAGGGGCAATCTTTTACAACAATAGCGGGGAACCTAATCCCTACCAGTATGTTGGGGTCCTTGCTATCCTTATAGCCCTTGCCTTCAAGGCTGGGGCAGCCCCTTTCCATCAATGGTCGCCAGATGCCTATGAGGGCGCTCCAACAACGGTGACAGCATTTATGTCCGTAGGCCCAAAGGCAGCGGTGTTGGGCGCTATGGGTACAGTATTTTATGTGGCTTTCAAGGCAGATCCAGAGGTATGGGTCAATGCCCTTATCTTCATAGCCATAGCTACTATGGCAATTGGCAATATAATGGCTTTAAGACAGGAAAACATAAAGAGGCTGTTAGCCTATTCATCTATTGCCCACGCTGGATATATGATGCTGGGCATACTTGCAGGTTCCTTAGAGGGGCTACAGTCTGTATTGATTTACATGATGATCTACGCCTTCATGAACCTGGGGGCCTTTGCAATAGTCCTATCCATAAAGGATGGTGAACATCTAAGGGGGTACACAGGGCTGTGGCACACTAATCCATACACAGCCATTGGGATGCTGATACTGCTATTTTCACTGGCAGGCATACCCCCCTTTGCAGGGTTCATTGCCAAATTTAAGGTCTTCATGGCAGCAGTGCATGCTGGTTACACCTGGGTGGCAGTTGTGGGTGTCTTGTTTAGTGTGTT
Source organism: uncultured bacterium (assembly GCA_937949555.1). GTDB lineage: Bacteria > Nitrospirota > Thermodesulfovibrionia > Thermodesulfovibrionales > Dissulfurispiraceae > DUZI01. Next base: position 16,902 of record CALEDV010000034.1, read on the forward strand.
GTCTGCCTACTATTACCTGAAGATAGTTGTGAGGATGTTCTTTGTGACCGAGCAATTGGGTATCAGGCCAGTGGCGGTTTCAGCAAACCTGAGTATAGCAATCATACTGACGGTCTTCTTTGTCTGCCTTATTGGCATAGCGCCTTCGGTGCTGCTTTGACTGCCTGAGCCTACTGTAATACCTCCCCTTCAGAAAGGCTTACTTATGCCCTCATAAAGGCTTTGGGTAGCAATTTATTCTAATCGGATATGTCAGGCCCTGTAAGTTGCTGCAATAAAGAACCCTTTAGACATATATTCTCCGAAGCCCTGTGATTTTATAGAGTTTCTTCTTAGGCCTTGCTAACCTTGAGGTTTTCTGTTAAACAAAGATTCTATGGGTTACAATAAAAGGTGAGTATTTAAAATACAGAGCCCTTATAATGGATTGTTATAGTCATCTACATATACAATCTTAGGGGCAAAACTCTCGACCTCCTCCTCTGAAAGCATACAGTATGAGAAGATAACAATCCTATCACCCTTCATGCCCTTCCTTGCGGTAGGGCCATTGAGGCAAATAACCCGTGAACCTCTCTCAGCAGGTATTACATAGGTCTCCAGTCGTTCTCCATTGCTATAATTGCTTATAGCTACCTGCTCATAGGGTAGTAATCCAGCAAGTTCCATAAGTTCGCTGTCTATTGTGATGCTACCTTTGTAATCAGGGTTTGCCTCAGTAATGCATGCCCTGTGTATCTTTGATTTCAAAAAAAATCTGAACACCTAATGGATGCTCCTTATTCGATTATTTTAGGAACCCTAAAAAACATGCCCTGTGCATCAGGTGCATTCTTGAGACTCTCATGAACTTCCATAGAATGTGCCAGGGTATCTTGCCTTGTAACATTGCTTATATTAAGGATATGGGAGGTAGGCTGCACTGCGCTTGTGTCCAGTTCGTTAAGTTTGTCTATGAAATTAATGATACTGTCTAACTGATCCCTTATACGGCCCAGCTCATCAGTATTAAATTCCAGACGGCTTAGACTGGCAATATGCTGGGTCTCCTCTATGGTTATTTTCATATATTTACCCTCTCAAGATTTGCTATGGAAGGCACAAGTCTCTTGACTCCTATGCCTGGAAAATTTACGGTTACCTTTGCATTCTCTCCTATTCCAGAGCATTCTCTGACCACACCAATCCCCCAAAAGGGATGCTTCACCCTGCAGCCTATATCGAAGAGACTTATTTTTTGGTCTGCGGGAATCTTTGATTTATCAACACAGTGGTGAACAGGCTGAATCTTCTCAATCCATTGGCAGCAATCTCTTGGAATATCCTTAATAAACCTTGAAGGCTCTTGATCCTGTACCTTGGAATAAAACCTCCTCCTCATTACGCTGCTGAGAAATAGTCTTTCCTTTGCTCGGGTCATGCCCACATAAAAAAGCCTCCTCTCCTCCTCCATGTCCGAAGATTCCTCAAGGGCTTTAAAATATGGAAGTATGCCTTCCTCTAATCCCACAAGAAATACCGCAGGAAACTCAAGCCCCTTTGCGCTATGAAGGGTCATGAGAGAAACTGCGGAGACTGGATTATCTGTCTCTGCCACTGCCACAAGGGCTGTCCTATCAAGAAAGTTATGCACGCTCACATTCTCGACCGATGAAATTAGATCTACCACATTCTGAGCCCTTTCCTCTTCAAGGTGGTCAAGATAATTTGTTTTGTTTAAAACAGCCTTCATTAACTCTGCTGCATTTTTGTAAGAACCCTGCCTAAGGAGGTCTATTATATTTACAAAGGATGCGAGTCTTTCCTTGATAGAACTCAGCACTGAATTATTAGACTTCACTATTTGCCTGACAGTGTTGTAAAGACTGGAGGAATTCTTCTTTGCCTCTTGCTCTATCTTTGCAAGTGTTGAGATGCCTATGCCCCTTGGCGGACTGTTGATTATCCTGCGAAAGCTGACATTATCATCAGTATTTGCCACTAACTTTATATAAGCAATCACATCCTTGATCTCTTTCCTGTGATAAAAACTTACGCCGCTTAATACATGATAAGGAATGCCCTCAGCCCTTAACCCGTCCTCTATAGCCCTTGACTGAAGATTTATCCTATATAACACGGCAACATCTGAGTATTCATGGAGTCCCTTTAGATATAGGTCCTTAATTGTTTTGGCTACAAACTTTGCCTCTTCTTCCTCATTGCCAAGCATTGAATAACAGACCTTATCCCCGCATCCCTTGTCAGTCCAGAGCCTCTTCTCCTTGCGATTTGGATTGCTGGCTATTACTCTGCCTGAAACATCTAAAATATTCTGTGTAGAACGATAATTTTGCTCCAATTTGATTATCTTCAAGCCAGGGAAGTCTTTTTCAAAATTCCTTATGTTATTAACTTCAGCGCCCCTAAACTTATAAATGCTCTGATCGTCATCTCCAACCACACAGATGTTGTTTTGTCCGGCTGCCATTAATTGAAGCAGTCTGTATTGTGATAAATTGGTGTCCTGAAACTCATCAACCAGAATGTAATCGAAGGACCTCTGATATTTAGCGCAGATCTTAGGATGTTCCTCAAAGAGTCTTGCGGTGAGAAGAATGAGATCGTCAAAATCGAGGGCATCGCTTCTCTTGAGTTCATCCTGATAGCGCATATATACCCTTCCCAATTTCTCATCAAAACCAAACCCGTCACCCTGATATAGGAAATTTTCGGGGGTGATAAGGGATGACTTCAGTATGCTTATCCTTGAGGCAATCCCCTTATAGAGGGCTTCGTAGATATTCAATTCCTTCAATATGTGTCTTATGAGGCTACACTGGTCCTCATCATCGTAGATCGTAAAATCACTTTTATACCCTAAATGCTTAATTTCTCGTCTTAGAATCTTATTGCACTGACTGTGGAAGGTACCTATCCAGGTCTGTTTCACATCCATACTTAACAGTCCACATATTCTGTGTTTCATCTCCTCAGCAGCCCTGTTTGTAAAGGTCACTGTAAATATTGACATGGGAGACAGCTTTTTCTTCTTTACCAGATAGGCAAACTTCCTAGTGATTACCCTTGTCTTGCCACTGCCAGCCCCTGCCAATACAAGCAAAGGGCTGCCAGTATGCATGATCGCCTCTCTCTGTGGTTCGTTGAGGTCTTCAAGCAGCAAATCTTTTGCCATTACAGTGCTCCTTTTCGTGGTTAATTTTTTATTCAACAGTAACACTTTTTGCCAAGTTTCTGGGTTGATCCACATCGCATCCCCTCAATACCGATATGTGATAGGCGAGCAATTGCAAGGGGATGGTGAACAGTATGGTATTGAGTATCTCGTTAATATCCTCTATGTATACTGACCTATAGCACATGTTTCTCAGGGTCTCCTCTTTAGAGCATGTTACGGCTATAATCCTACCGCCTCTGCTATTGACCTCTTCGAGATTAAGCATCACCTTTTCATAAAGTCTGCCGGAAGGGACAAGTACAACCACTGGCATCTCCTCATCAATAAGGGCTATAGGACCATGCTTCATCTCTCCAGCAGGATACCCCTCTGCATGGATATAGGATATCTCCTTTAATTTTAATGCCCCCTCAAGAGCAATTGGATAATTTATGCCCCTTGCAAGATAGAGAAAATCGCTTGCCTTAAATAGTTCCCTGGCAATGAGACTTATTTCACTATTGAGCTCAAGACAGGACTCAACCTTCGTTGGCAGTCTGAGAAGATCTTCTATAAGAACCGATGCCTGGGTGCCAGAAAGTCTGTTTCTTCTACGCCCTAAGGCTATTGCAAAAAGGTAGAGTGCCAATATCTGAGTGGTAAAAGCCTTTGTAGAGGCAACCCCTATCTCAGGGCCAGAGTGTGTATAAAAGACAAAATCTGATTCTCTTGCTGCAGTGCTTTCGATTACATTACAGACAGCAAGGGTCTTTGAGCCAATTCTCTTTGCCTCCCTCATTGCTGCCAAGGTATCGGCTGTCTCTCCTGATTGGGTGATCGCAATAAGGAGAGTCCTGTTGTCTACAATGGGATTTCTATAGCGAAACTCAGAGGCAATATCAGTCTCTACAGGCATCTTGGCAATATCCTCAATTATATACTTACCAATCATGGCAGCGTGATAGGAGGTGCCGCAGGCAACTATCATGATCTTGTCAATGTCTCTGATGTCTTCATCTTTCAAGCCAAACTCCTCTATAACCACATCGCCCTTCTCCGGTAAAAGCCTTCCCCTTAGGGTATCAGCGAGTGCCCTTGGCTGTTCATATATCTCCTTGAGCATGAAATGGCGGTAACCTCCCTTTTCTGCCATTGAGGAACTCCAGGATATGGTGACAACCTCTTTATTAATTAGATTGCCTTCAAAGTCAGTAATAGCAACGGCTTCTTTCTGGAGTATAGCCATCTCGTTGTTGTCGAGAAATATTACATCCCTGGAACGGCTCAAGAATGCAGGCACATCAGAGGCAAGAAAGTATTCTCCCTCACCAAGTCCAATAACAAGTGGGCTTTCTTTTCTTACAGCCACAATCTTATCGGGCTCAGATTCAGATATGACAGCAAAGGCAAAGGCACCCCTTAGGAGTTTAATTGCAGCCCTAACAGCCTCTTCTAAAGGTAAGGCTTCGGAATGCTTTTTTATAAGATGACAGAGCACCTCTGTGTCCGTCTCTGAGGTGAATTGATAACCCTCCTGTATAAGTGCCCTCTTTAGTTCAATATAGTTTTCAATAATGCCATTATGAACCACTACAATGCCATCTGATCTATGGGGATGGGCGTTTTCATCAGAAGGCCTTCCATGGGTTGCCCATCTGGTATGGCCAATTGCATTATCAGAAAAAATATCAAAACCCTTGATAAGACTCTCAAGGCTCTGAATCTTACCCCTGCATCGCTTCACCTCGATAGAGTTATCAGTAAAATAGGCTATGCCAGCGGAATCATAACCCCGGTATTCAAGCCTTTTTAGACCATCCATAACTATTGGGATAGCGTTGTTACTACCAATATAGCCGATTATTCCGCACATTTTGATGGTAAACCGAAGATCTTATTCAGTTCTTTTTCCTCTTTCTCTGAGCCCAGCCAATAATATTTCTCTGGGTTGACCTGCTGATGCCTAATGAATTAGGAGGCACATCCTTAGTGATTGTTGAACCTGCGCCTATATATGCTCCCTCACCTACCCTCACAGGGGCTATCAATTGTGTATCGCTTCCAACAAAAACATCCTTTTCAATAACGGTCCTGTGTTTATTTACTCCATCGTAATTGCAGGTTATAGTCCCTGCACCAATATTTACCCCCTCACCAATCTCCGCATCCCCGATATAACTGAGATGGGATGCCTTTACGCCTCTTGCTATATTTGACTTTTTCACCTCTACAAAATTCCCTATCTTGACATCCTCCCCGATAACTGAATGGGGTCTTATATGGGCAAAGGGACCTATAACGGCCCCGCTCTTGATGAGAGACTCTTCAATTACTGAATTGTCCTTGATAGTAACACCCTCTTCAATGGAAGCCTTGAAAATCCTTGTATTAGGATAAATCACACATCTACTCCCAATAATTGTGCTGCTTTGTATTATAACATTTGGATAGATAATTGTATCTGCGCCGATCTGAGCCTCTGGATCAACTGTAACTGCGTATGGATCAATAAATGTAACGCCCCTGTGCATCCACTGACTGTTTGTCCTCTCCCTTAATATAGCTGTAGCTACACTGAGTTCTTCCTGATTGTTTATACCCATTAGTTCCTTTTCTCCAGCAATGCTGAAGGCCTCTGTGTTGAGCCCCCTTTTTACGCATAGTCCTAACAGATCGGTCAGATAGTATTCTCCCTTTAGGGGATTCTTATCTATGTATGCCAATAGACTGAGGGCGCTCCTATTGATTAGATAAACTCCGCTATTGACCTCAGAGATAGCGCGCTGTGCATCATTGGCATCTTTGTTTTCAACTATTGCGGTCACTCTGCCATTTTCTCTTATTATCCTTCCATACTCCGAGGGATTTTTAGCTATAAAAGACAGGAGTGCAAGGGCACAGGAGGATTTTGAAAATAAGTTTATAAAGGCAGTTAGTGTCTCTGGTCTAATCAGTGGAGAGTCTCCATTTAAGACCAAGATTGCCTCTGTATCCTCTGGCATCTCTTGCAATGCGCTTTTTAGGGCATCTGCTGTGCCAAGGGGTTCCTGCTGTATAGCGATACTTACTACTCCATAGCATGATATACTCTGCCTGATAGCATCTGATGATTTATTGAGCACAATAATGGTTCTTTGGCAGTTTATAGCAAGGATGGACTCTAGGGTTCGTTCAATGATAGTCTTGCCAAGTATAGGGTGTAGTAGTTTAGGGGTTGAGGACCTCATCCTCGTGCCCAAGCCGCCTGCAAGAACTACAGCACAGACCTTCATACCCTTTTCAGTGCCTCTATCTCTGAGGGTGCCGCTATCCCTCCTGAAAGGATTATCTTTATGCCCTCATCGATGTGTAACTTTGTGTATATAATGTTATCGCTCTCAAAGAGGACTATCTCACCTAAATAGAGATTGTTTGTTGGGATATACACAGCAAAGAGTTTTTTTGAACTGTCTCCTTCCTTGATCTGGCATTCCTTTGTCAAAAAGGCAAAGGCATAGCACCCCTTTCGTGGATATTCAACGATTACAAACTCTTTGAAGGCAGAACGGTTTTTAGGCGAGAAGGCATCCACGAGCTGTTTAATCGCAAGGTAGATGCTCTTAAATACGGGTATATGTAACAATGCCTGCTCTGCATAGGATAGTATCTTTTTGCCTATTACATTTGTGGATACCACTCCAAAGAAGAATATGAGTATTATGGCGGTTATAAATCCAAGTCCAGCGATGCGCCTTCCAAAAAAGAGGTCATAAAAGGGTCCAAGGATACCATCCACGAGTTTAAAAAGAAATACAATTACCCCTATAGTGATAAGGGTTGGGATAGTAACAAACAGACCTGCTATAAACTTTCTCTTAAAGGTAATCTTAAGGGGTTCTACCATTGAGGCTTAGAAATATCCTTTGGCTTAACTTTTAAACTTAAAAGGGTCCTACTCATCTATATTAAAATTCGAATAAACATTTTGGACATCTTCGTTGTCCTCAAGGGCGTCAATGAGCCTAAGCATCTGCTCGCCCTGGGCGCCCTCAAGCTTTACATAGGTCTTTGGGAGCATAGTGATCTCTGCCATTGATATAGGTATAGAGCCCTTTTCTAAAGAATCCTTGACCGCTGAAAGCATCTCAGGTGATACAATAATCTCGAAATTTTCTTCCTCAGGGTCACTTTTAAGGTCCTCTGCGCCTGCCTCTAAGGCTAAGGCCATCAGAGTATCTTCATCGGTCTTTGTTTTTTCTACCAGTATGTAGCCCTTTTTCTGAAAGTTCCATGCAACACAGCCAGTTTCCCCAAGGCTGCCGCCATTCTTTGAGAGTATATGTCTAATCTCTGGCAGAGTCCTGTTCTTGTTGTCCGTAAGCACTTCAATAATAATAGCTGCTCCGCCAGGTCCATATCCTTCATAGGTAATCTCTTCATAGGTAACTCCAGGAAGCTCTCCTGTGCCCTTCATAATCGCCCTCTTGATATTCTCTGAGGGCATATTCACTTCCTTTGCCTTGTCTATTGCTGTTCTAAGTCTTGGATTGCCCTCTGGGTCTCCGCCTCCAAGTCTTGCAGCCACAGAAATTTCCTTAACTATCTTTGTAAAGGTCTTGCCCTTTTTTGCGTCTGTGTGTGCCTTTTTATGCTTGATTTGCGCCCATTTTGAATGCCCTGCCATTGAGCCTCCTTGAAATGCCTATGTATAAATGATAATTCTTGTAAATAAGCGCTGTCAAGGCATTGTAATACCTTGATTTGCCAATAGGAGCAGGAGGGTGTGCCGAAAAGGCTTTATTGCCACACCTTTTTACAAGGCCTTTGGACTTTCATAAAAATGCCAATTAAATAATCTCTTGGGGACTGAATGAGCCATGGCTATTTTTAAATAAACCCTGTGGCAGTATAAAGGCTTTCAGGCATGCCCTCTTGCTCCTTACAGGTTTCTATCGGCAATTTTGGCAATATAGATTTATTTAGACTTACAGAGGATCTGTCTGTTTGTGTATATAAGAGAGAAATGAGCCTTAAGGCAAATTGAATTATTGTGTCTAAAACTAATAGAATAAAAATTTAAATTGCAAAGGAGGGATAAAGGTAAATGAAGGTGTTTGCAATCAATGGGAGCGCAAGAAAGGGTGGAAATACTGCAATGCTCCTGAATGTAGCGCTTGAGGAGATTAGGTCGCAGGGTATTGAGACAGAGCTTTTTGAACTATCAGGCAAAAAGATACAGGGATGCATCGCATGTTACAGGTGTTTTAAGAATCTCAACAAACGATGTGCCGTTGACAGTGATGTGGTCAATGAGTGCATTGAAAAGATGCTCCAGGCAGAGGGCATACTGCTTGGGTCTCCAACATATTTTTCAGACATGTCAGCCTCGATGAAAGCTCTCATAGAGAGGGCAGGCATGACTGCAAGGGCAAATGGGGATATGTTTCAAAGAAAGGCTGGCGCTGCTGTGGTAGCGGTAAGGAGGGCAGGAGCCACCCATGTGCTGAGTTCTATAAACTACTTTTTTCTCATTGGACAAATGATTGTTCCAGGTTCAAACTACTGGAATCTTGCCATAGGCAGAGAGGTTGGTGAGGTTATGAACGACCCAGAGGGATTACAAACGATGAAGACCCTTGGAGCCAACATGGCATGGCTTATTAAAAAAATTAACTCCTAAGGTCAGTTATTAAATGGGAGAAAAGATACTAATATATGCCGATGGCGCTTGCAGCGGTAATCCAGGGCCAGGGGGATACGGGGCAATTATAAAGGCTGAGGACAAAGAGACAGAATTATCAGGCTCTGCAGAACTAACAACCAACAACAGGATGGAATTGACCGCGGTGATCACTGCCCTTGAGTCTCTAAGAGACAAATCAGAGGTTAGGGTTATAACAGACTCAAATTATGTAGTCAAGGGCATGACTGAATGGATGCCTAATTGGTTGAAAAAAAACTGGAAGAATGCTCAGGGTAAGGAGGTATCAAACAGGGATCTATGGGAAAGATTGCTTGCATCTGCCAGGCAGCATAAAATACAATGGCAGTGGATTAAAGGACACAATGGACATAGGGAAAACGAAAGATGTGACAGACTTGCTACAGAGGCTATTGCACAGTTGAGGACTCAAAAAAAAATATAGATACAATCCAAAAAGGAGGTTGTTCCAATGGTTCACATTTATTATGAAAGAGATGCAGATCCTTCTATTTTGAAGGATAAGAAGATAGTTATCATGGGATATGGGAGTCAAGGTCATGCCCATGCAAATAACCTTAGAGACAGCGGTATGGATGTTACGATAGGCATAAGAAAGGGATCTGGCTGGAAGAAAGCCCAAGAGGCAGGCTTTAATGTTATGACCCCAGCAGAGGCTGCCAAGATCGGCGATGTCATAATGATATTGCTGCCCGATGAGTTTCAGGGTGATATATTCAAGGGAGAGATTGAGCCTAATATAAGAAAGAACACCTTCCTTGCCTTTGCTCATGGGTTTAACATACACTTCGGACAGATAGTGCCTTCACCAGATATAAATGTATTTATGGCTGCTCCTAAGGGTCCTGGCCATTTGGTTCGTTCTGAATACACAAAGGGCAGCGGAGTGCCCTGTCTAATAGCAGTTCACCAAGACCCTTCGGGTATTACAAAGGATGTAGCCCTTGCCTATGCCTCTGCTATCGGGGGAGGTAGGGCAGGAATTATCGAGACAACTTTCAGAGAAGAAACAGAGACTGATCTATTTGGCGAGCAGGTTGTACTGTGTGGTGGGCTTACTGCCCTTATTCAAGCTGGCTTTGAGACCCTTGTGGAGGCAGGTTATGCCCCTGAGATGGCATATTTTGAGTGTATGCATGAGGTAAAACTGATAGTAGATCTCCTCTATGAGGGAGGTATTTCCAACATGCGCTACTCCATAAGCAATACTGCACAGTACGGTGACCTGACAAGGGGACCGAGGATCGTTAACCAGCAGACAAAAGAGGAGATGAAAAGGATCCTTCAGGAGATTCAGGACGGCATATTCGCCCGTGAATGGATGCAGGAGTGTAAGGCAAACAAACCTGTATTTAACGCCCTCACCAAAAAGGGTGAGGCGCACCAGATAGAGGAGGTGGGCTCAAAACTAAGGGCTATGATGCCTTGGCTAAAGAAGGATAAATTAGTGGACAAATCCAAAGCCTAACATAACTGCTATGAGGTTTGCCCAAGAAGGTTTCCCATTCCTATTAACCTTTGCTGCCATCACCCTCTTGACTTATATGCTTTGGGGTATGGCAGCATTACTGCCTCTTTTTATTACCCTTTTTATGGGATATTTCTTCAGGGACCCTGAAAGGAATATCCCTGCTCAAAGGGATGTATTGGTTGCCCCTGCAGACGGTAAGGTGATTGTGACTGACAAAATCCTTGAAGAGGAGTTTTTGAAGGAAGAATGCACCATGCTAAGTATCTTTATGTCGCCCTTAAATGTGCATGTAAATAGAGCCCCCTGTGACTGCACGGTAATTGAGGTAAGGCATAAGAAGGGGAGATTTCTGTCGGCATTCAAGCCAGAGGCATCCTTCCAGAACGAGAGCATATCTTTGCTCCTTAACACACCCTATGGGAATATCCTAGTGCGTCAGATTGCAGGGTTTGTGGCAAGGAGGGCAGTATGCAGAGTTAAGGAGGGTGACCGCCTCAACAGAGGAGATCGTTTTGGCATCATTAAGTTTAGTTCCAGAGTAGATATATTTATGCCTGTTTCCCTTGCCCTATCGGTTAGACTTAATGACATAGTAAAGGCAGGAGAAACTATAATTGCAGAAAAAAAGATTTAGCTCCTCCTTGCTGCTGAAGACACATAATCCTTAATTGCTATGAACCTTAACAACCTGCTTATAAAGGAAGCCCTTTCAAAGATACAGACAAGCAAATGCGGATTTATTACATCCCATCATTTAGCCTGTATGATTGATGAAATCCTCATATCGGATTTCAATTCTATAGCAGGTGATAGGGATTTAGCCCTTGTTGCTATAGGAGGGTACGGCAGAAAGGAGCTTGCGCCCTTCTCGGATATAGATATAATGCTGCTTGCAAAGAGGAGGGATAATGCTTCCTCAGAGGGTGCAGAGAGGGTTCTTTATAGTTTCTGGGACAGGGGTATCAATATCAGTCATTCCTTTAGAACAATATCAGAGACCCTTGAGGACGCAATGAAGGACTTGCAGACCAGGACCTCACTGATAGATTGCCGTTTCCTTGCAGGGTCTGGACAGCTTTGGAGGGATTTCCTTAGTGAAGCCCATCAGAGGATAATCAACAAAAAGAAAAGAGATTTTGTGAAGGCATTGCTCAGAGAGGTATCAAGAAGATATAAGAACTATAGCCTATCACTGTACCAACTTGAACCCAACATCAAAGAAGGACGGGGCGGCTTAAGGGACTATCATACATTACTGTGGTTGTGCAGGGTAACTCAGGGGATAAAGGGATTGTCAGAATTAAAGACCCTGATGGACACAAAGGAATTCAGGTATTTCAATAGGGCATGCGAGTTTATCCTCAGGGCAAGAATAGGATTGCATATCCTGTCAAAGGCAAAAAACGAGGTAATATCCTTTGAGTATCAGGATGCCCTCTCTAAGTTGATGGGTTTTAAAAAGACGAGCCGTTTTTTAAGCTCTGAGATATTCATGAGGGTATATTACAGGCATACAAGGACTATCATGGAGGCGCTGAGGAAGGTCATTAACTTGTCCAGTCAGCGGTTATTTGACAGATTCACTCCAATGTTTGTCAAGAGGGTGACAGACAACTTCAGTCTATCAAAGAATGAGATAATCTTAAACAAAAACTCTGAACTTAAGGAACAGACAATACTCCTTGAGGCTTTCTATGTATATGCCTTAACAGGTAAGGAGTTTAGTTCCTCGTTGCAGAACTCCATAAGGAAGAGACAAAATCTATTAGGTAAGAGACGCAAAATCTCTGCTGAATCCATTAGCTATTTTATAAAGATACTTATCAGCCAGAGGGTCTATGAAACCCTTTATGAGATGCACAGACTCAACATATTAGATAGGTTACTGCCTGACTTTGGAAGACTCAGACACCTTGTCATACACGAACCCTATCATAGATATACTGTAGATGAACACACTCTTAGGGCGATAAAACACTTAGAGGCTCTCATTAGTAATAAAGAGCAAAGATACCCGATGCTTGGTACGATATCTAGGGATATTAGTCCTATTGTCCTGTATATTGCCCTCCTGCTGCACGATATAGGCAAGGGAATATATGGCAGCAGCTTGAAACACGAAGGGGAAGGATACAAGAGAATCAAGGCGCTTTTAGAGGAGTTCAACCTCCCGATAGATTCAAGGAGGATGATAGAATTTCTGGTAAAAAATCACCTTTTGCTGTCGAGGTTTGCCTTTACAAGGGACACAGAGACTTTAGAGACTATACTTCACATAGTCGATATTGTAGGGAACGAGAGAAATCTCAAGGCCCTGCTGCTAATAACTTATGCCGATATGGCAGCAGTGAACCCAGAATTCTTCTCCAACTGGAAGGCAAAAATGTTGTTTGATCTGTATATGCGGACCCTTGAGCACATGAGGGGTATCACTAATCAGGTTGCTCTATCAGCGAATACGGGATGGTTTGTATCGAATATGCCCGAGCATTATCTGCTCTCAACTCCTCCTGAGGACATAGAGCAAGACAGTGTGCTATTCAGCAGGGCAGTCAGCGGCGAGCCTGCTGTGGAGATAAGGGAAAAAGGACTTGGCACTGTGGAGTTAGTAGTTGCAGCTTATGATGCTAAGTGCCTATTTCTAAAGATAGTTGAACAGATCGGGGCTGTAGGAATCAATATACTCAAGGCAAGGCTTTATCCTGCAAAGAATGAGATGGTGCTGGATAAGATAATACTTTCTAACGTAGAGTCCGTTAAAGGGGAGGGACTTACAGAGTCCCTTATAAAAAATATACAGCAATCCCTATCCTCAGATATAAAAATTTTAGGGGAGCTTAACAGGGACAACTACAAAGAAAATTTCACCACTACTGCCGCAATGCTCCCTTCTCATCTTGTAAACTTAGAACCCTTTGTAGAGATTGACAACGAGACCTCTACAGCTAACTCAATCATAGAGTTATTTGCCGCAGACAGGATAGGACTTCTCTACGACATAGCCAAGATACTGAGTCTATTCGAGGTGGATATTACCTATGCAGTGATTAATACGGAAGATAAGATTGCACAGGATGTTTTTTATATTCAGCAAAAGGGCAGGCAGCTTGAGGGAAAAGAGGCTTTAAAGTTGTTAAGGGCTCTGCACTTTATAGTCTCCTCTTAATTGAATAAGGGATAAAGATAGCCTACAGATTAAAGGTATTTTTAGGTGAAAAATTCAAAGACCAAGATTATTTTGATATTACTCCTTGGGGGCTTAATTGTTTTCCTAGTTCCCCGTTTTTCCATCCTTACAGCCCCTGTGGAGGAGGAACTCCTTAAGGAGTTGAGGAATATAACAGGCATGGAATTTACCTTGCAGAAGGTCCATCTCAGCCTCCTCCCCCTTTACGCTAAGGCAGTCACAATCAAGGGTTACGATATTAACAGGTCTGTAAATATTGAGGTTGACAATGCCAAGGCATACTTTGGATTAACAGGTTTATTAAACAAAGAGATCTCTATAAACAGGTTGATTATTAGGGGTTTCAAAATCAAGGGACAAAGAGAGGCGCTTGAGCCTGTTATTGAAAGGGTGAAGACTTATCTGTCAGAGGACAAGGTAAAGCCGATGAAGGTAGTTGTCAAGGCGATTGATATAGAGAGCGGATCTGCCGATATATCTGAGGGCAACCGAAGTCTCTCCATTAGGGGTATTAACGTCTTTGCTCAGCCCTCAGGCGATTTTAGGGCAAGACTTTTTATTGGGGATTTAAGGATACAGACGGAGTCAATAAAAGACCTTGGGGCGAGCATAGAGGCGCACATCGGGGTTAATGAAAATACAATAAGCCTCAGCAGGCTTGCACTGAGTTTCTATAAATCGCAGATAGACCTATCAGGAAATATTGACAAAAATGAGCTCAAAGGTCCCTTTGAGATACAGGCAAAGATACTGTGGGAAGGCCTTAAAAGGATATTCTCTCTCACAAATGACGGCAGCGGCTGGGTTGAGTCTGGAGGCAAAATAACTATTGAGGGGCGCAAGCCCTTACTTGAGGCAGTTAATCTTGACCTCAATGTAAAGGGCGAATTTTTCCTTCAGACCCTTATGGAGTTATTGAAGGTGACGGAGCCGCTAAAGGGTTCTCTCTCCCTTAAAGGGGTAGTGAAGGGTCCCCTTAATGACTTAGAAGGACAGGGAAAGGCCCATTTGAAGGATGGAGACATCTTTGATGTGGCCGTTGATTCACTACACTGTAATGTCTATTACAGGGATGGGGCAATGCGGTTTAAGGAAGGTAGGGCATTGCTTTACGGGGGAAATGCCGATATGGAGGTGATGATCGCCCTGCCGGTGGTCAATTACTTCGAGGTAGATGTAAAGGTAAAGGACATATCAAGCAAGGGTCTTTTTAAACTGATCAAATGGGACCCTGGCATTGCCGAGGGGAGGGTTACAGGCTCTCTTCTTTCAAAGGGCAAAACCTTTAATCCCCATGGGAGCCTTGTTTACCATAATGAACGATTAGGTGAAGACATACTCAACAAAATTCAGCACATTGATGTAGCCTATAAGATCAATGAAGACCTGCTCTCTTTGGGTGATATAAAGATTAGATCTCCAAATTCGCAGCTCTTAGGTTCAGGTGTTATAGACATAAATAAGGGTTTGCTTAACATCAAAGGCTCAGGTAAAACCAGCGAGGTAAGGGAGCTTTCGTCTCCCTATTTTACGGCACTATCTGGAACCTCTAATTTTTCCTTTCTCCTTACAGGCAGCCTCCAGGACCCTTTGATAGACATGCTCTATGAATCCTCTGGCGGTAGCTTTGATACCGGTAAACTTGGTATGCAGGAGCTTCTCAACAGCAGCAACATACCTATATTAGTATCACAGGGGCGGCTTCTTTACCGCAAAGAACAGCTTTCCGTCAAAGAGCTAACTATTGACACAACCTTAGGCAGTATAAAGGCTTGGGGCAATATCCATTTCAAAAGGGCCCTCTCACTCTTTGACCTCAGGGCCCCTATATACGATATGAACTTTGCAGTTGACAGGGGCAATCTGAAATCATTAAGCCTACTGTTTAGCGGTTTCCCAGCGATGAGTGGACTAATAAAAGGGACATTCACCTTAGAGGGCAAACCAGACTCATTCAGCAGTGTAGGCTCTTTTAGGGCTGACAAATATGGCTTGTACGGCTATCAACTCTGTGATACCTTGAGATCTTCAATATCCTACAAATCAGGGTGGTTTGTATTTACCAACACTGCGGCGTCCTTAGGCAACGAGGAAATCAAAGGCAGGGGAAGCATATCTTTGGACAAGGAATTTACGCTTTTTGCAGAAAGCAATGCCCTATCCTTGAAGAACATTAAAGGGGATATAACAAAACCCTTAGGGGTCCTGAGTTTCAAAAACCTAAATATCCACGGTAACGGCAAGTTTGATGAACCTAATATTCATGGTTTTGGCAATGTCATTATCACTGGTCCTGGCAGCAGGTACACTGTCAGGGGCAATGTAAAATTATCCAGTAGTGATAAGAAGGTGCTATTGCATTCTCAACTGCTTGACAACAAGATGACCATAAGGGGTGATATCTCCATGATGGGAAATAGACCTTGGTCATTGGATGTGGACATGAAGACCGCAAGATATGATTTCCTGATCTCTGGTCTTCTTAAGGATGCCCCTGAGGATCTCGTGCTTAACCTAAATGGAAATATAAAGGCTTGGGGAGACAGGGACAACTTAAACGGGACAGCAGTATTTGATAAGGCACACATATATCTTTACGGCAATGGCTTTTCAAACAAAGGCGACATAATATTAAAGGCTAAGAAAAACAGGATACAACTGGATAATCTTGTGCTTTTTAACGACAACGCCAATTTTAGGGCGGGCGGGGAATTCGCCATTGGCGAAAGTTACGACCTGCTCTTTGAGGGTAGTTCATCTCTTGCTCCCTTTAAGGCATTTTCTTCTTCGTTGGACTCACTGAAGGGTGATTCAAGGTTTGTTGTTTCGATCAGCGGCAACTGGAATGAGCCAAGAATAAACGGTGGTATTGATATTTCAAAGGGTTCTATTGGGTTAAAAAATCTCTATTACTCGATGACTTCTCTATCGGCTTATGTATTCTTCGATGAGGACAGGATAGTTATATCCAATGCATCGGGAAAGATTGCAGGAGGGGATATAACCCTAAAGGGCAACATAGGTCTGAAACGATTTGCGTTGGATAAATTCTTTGTGGAAGCCAAGATAACCAATGCAACCGTATCTCCCTCCAGGGACTTCTCTGTAAATTTCCAAGGGGATCTTTATGCAAGGGGAGACCAAAACAATCAGCAGATCTTTGGAGATGTTAAGATCAATAAAGGAACATACACTGAGAGAGTAGATTGGAAGAGTTGGCTGATAGGCGCTGCAAAGATAGAGAAGGCAAGGGTAGAGTCGGGGCGTCTTGATAGGATTGGCTTAAATATCAAGATTGCAGGAGGCAACTTGCAGGTGGACAACAATCTATCGCGGTCAACCTTTGCCCTTGATATACTGCTAAGAGGCACCCTCAACAACCCTATACCCATTGGCAAGGTTGAAACAAAAGAGGGGACTGTATTTTTTAGGAACAACGAATTTAGGATCATAAAGGCAAACTTAGATTTTGCTAATCCTGAGCAGATTAAGCCCTATTTCAATATAGTAGCTGACACAAGGGTTCAAAATTACAACATAAGGCTCACCCTTGAAGGATTTTCAGATCAATTTAACCTATCGCTGTCATCGGATCCCTATCTGCCTGAAACAGACATCTTTGCGCTTTTGACAGTGGGACAAACAGGGAAACAGCTCAAGGGCATGGAGGCAGGCATAGGTGCAGGAGAGGCCGCATCCTTTCTTACAGGCAAGATCCAAGATATCCTTGAAGAGAGGGCAAAGAAGATCACAGGTTTTGACCGCATCCAGATTGATCCAGCCATATCCAAAACCTCCTCTACAGTGTCTCCACGGCTTACTGTATCAAAGAGGCTTATGGGTGATAAACTCTATGTAACATACAGCGCCTCCATAACCTCTGGGGAAGAACAGGTGTGGAAATTGGAATACAGGCTTGACCCTAGGACCTCTCTAATAGGGGTAAGGGATGAAAGGGGTGGCATAGGCGCCGATGTAAAATTCCGTTTTGAGTTCAAATAATAAAACCATGTCAATTAGCCTGCAAAAAAACATTCCCTGTCTCTTTCTGTTGCTGTGCCTTGTCTTTTTGCCCTCAGAAAGTTCAGTAGTTTTTGCTGAAGATAGGGCGCCTCTATGCAATGACCTCAGGGATATTAGTATTGAGGGACTAAGGTCAATGGGGGTTGGTGAATTCATGTCTCTACTGGATATAAGGAAGGGTATGCCTGTATATCAGGAGGCACTTTCGAGATCCCTAAAAAGGATATTTCAGAAGGGCATCTTTGAGGATATTATTATAGTTCTTCAAAGGAACCAGGAGCCCTCTTGCAATATAGCCATAGAGGTCATTGAAAGGTTTTTAATCAACTCCATAGATATTCAGGGCAATCAACTTGTCAGTTCTTCATTTATAAGGAAGCATCTGGACATTGAAAAGGGGCAGGTCCTTCAGGACAAGAAGATAGAGGAGGGCATTAAAAGGCTCAAGACCCAGATGATGATGATAGGGTTCCCAAGGGCGGAAGTTGCATACACGATAGTAAGCAGAAATAACTTCAAGGCTGATATCATTATTAGCGTCCAAGAAGGCACCCCTGAGTTGATAAGACAGATCAGGCTTCAAGACAGCGCTGGACTGCTCAGTAGGTATCTCCAGTTGTCAGAGGGAGAACCCTTCAGTATCCTATCAATCGATAGGGCAAAGGAACGAATAAAAGACTATCTCAAAAAAAATCTTTATATTCAAACAGACCTCTCTTACAGCTTCAAAGAGGGCATACTGGAGGTATCTCTTCAGAGGGGCAGACAGCTTAGGGTCTCCCTGACAGGCAATGAGGAAATAGATTCCTCTTCCATACTTAGAGAACTTCCTGATCCTGACTTTAGAGAGTTCTCAGAAGAGATCATTCAGGAGTTTCAGAAGAGGATAATCAAACTATACTTCAGTAGAGGATTCCCCTTTGTGCAGGTTATCCCCTCTTCAGAGCAGGGAGAGGATGTCATTGACTTGAACTTCTACATCTATGAGGGGAGCAGATATGTGGTCGAAGGCGTGCGATTTCTCAACACCTCCTTATCAGAAGACAAACTTAAGGGGCTGCTCAATCTTCGTAAGGGAGTCCCATACAATCCTGAGATGCTCTCCTTGGACATAGACATCCTGACCGATTTCTACCTGTCTTTGGGGTATAGCAATGTGGCAGTATCGAAACCAGAGGTTGCCCTGTCTGAGGAGGGGGTAAATATTATTTTTACAGTCAATGAGGGAACCTTGCAGAGGGTACGGAACATATACTTTCAGGATAATGACATATTAAGCTCAGAAATACTTCAAAGGCATATACCCCTAAAGACTGGAGGTTCATTAAATGAGATAGACATTGCTGAATCAAAAAGGGTGATCCTCGATACATATAGAAGACTTGGTTTTGCTGAGGTACAGGTGTCAATCTCCAAAGAGCTCCATCAGGAAGGCATTGACATAACCTTTAGCATAAAAGAAAATCAGCCTATACTCTTTGGTAAAACACTCTTTAAGGGCAATAGACAGACAAGGTATCAAGTCTTAACCCGAGAACTAATCCACAGGGAATCGGATCTCTTCCAACAATCCATACTCCTTAAAGAGCGTCAGAGGCTATATAAGACAGGGCTTTTTTCTGATATAGAGATAGAAACCACTGAGCCTTACAGGAGAAAAGAGCAGGATGATATGTATTACAAAGATGTTATGTTTACGGTACATGAGGCCCCTGCCGGTGCCTTTGAGTTTGGTGTAGGCTATGGGGAATACGAGCATTTCAGAGGTTTTGCTGAGGTCAGCTATAAAAACCTATGGGGTATGAACCGACAGGGTAGTTTTAGAACCGAGTTAAGCTCCGTAGAGCAGAGGTATATACTGTCCTACTTTGACCCTTGGTTCTTTAGGGAGAGCCTCCCTCTTAAGACATTGCTTCTTCATGAAAAACGAATCGAAAGGAGCATTGATACAAGGACGGTTCGATACAGGCTGTACCGCACTATTGCAAGCGCCGGTATAGAACGCAAACTCTCACCCAATTTAAATATGGAGTTCTTCTATGATTTCTCTGTAGTCAACACCTATGATGTGCAGCCAGACATAATACTAAGCAGAGAAGACACAGGCACATTGATAATCAGCGCCCTTAGGCCAGGCTTGATTTATGACACCAGAGACAACCCCTTCGACCCTAAAGAAGGCATCCTCGCGGGCATTACTGCCAAGCTTGCATCCTTTGCCATATTGTCTCAGACAGATTTCATTAAGCTCTCCTTTTATGCCAACCATTACCATAGTCTGTCAAAAAAACTTGTTTTTGCACTTTCAGTCAGAGGTGGCATTGCAAAGGGCTTTAGAGAGACTCAGGAATTGCCTATCGTAGAGAGATTCTTCTTGGGAGGTAGAACTACCGTAAGGGGATATGAGCAGGACACACTGGGACATAAGGGCGCTGACGGTAATCCCACCGGTGGCAATCTATTTGCAATGACCAACCTTGAATTGAGGGCAGATATTGGTAAGGGAATAGGGATAGTAGCATTTGTAGACAGCGGTAATGTATGGCAGACCTCATCGGATCTTACGGGATTAAAATACACCGCAGGTATTGGCTTGAGATACAACACACCTGTAGGACCCTTTAGGGTGGACTATGGATTAAAGCTCAACAGGAACCCTGGTGAAAGTAGGGGTGAAATACATTTCAGTCTCGGTCATGCCTTTTAATATATGCCTTTGTTACCTCGCCCTCTACTGCCTTAAGAGGGATGCCATGCCTTTGGGAAAGGGCGAGCATGTCTTCATATTCTGGGGTTAGATTTATCACAGCCCCCTCTACTCCTGCCGCCTTAAGCCTGACCCTTCCATACTTAGTTTCAACCTCAATGTTACGCCTATGAAGCATCTGTCTGTGTACCCTATGATATCTCAGCCCTATTGAGGTGGTATGGGTAAATACGATGTCGAATATATCCTGAAGGTTGCTTTCATCCACAAGAACGGTCAGCTTTATCCCGGGCCTGCCTTTTTTCATGATAAGATTTTCAAGATAGGCATCCTTTGCCCCTGCCTTAAGAAGCGTCAAGATCAAGGATTCATAATACTGTGGATTCATATCGTCAATGTTAGTGGTTACTACAAAGATAGAATCTCGATAATAGGATGATTCAGAGTCATTTAAAAAGAGCCTTAATACATTGGGCTGCTCCTTAAGGTCTTTACCTCCAGCACCGTAACCTACACCTTTAATGGTAAAGGCAGCCTCTTGTTCCTGGCGGCTCAGTGAGGATACCAGAGCAGCGCCTGTGGGGGTGGTAAGTTCAAAGGGGATGTTGGAGTTGTAAACACGATACCCCTTGAGGAGTTCAGCCGTTGCAGGTGCTGGCACAGGCAGGTGACCATGAGAGGTCTTTACAAAGCCGCTGCCTAAATTAATTGGCGAGGCAAGCAATTGTCCAATACCCAATTCCTTTAGCCCTATAATAGTGCCTACTATATCTACCATACAGTCAACACCTCCAAGTTCATGCAGGTGTACCGATTCGGGCTCCTCTCCATGCACCTTTGCCTCCGCGGTGAATATTGCCTTAAAGACCTTCAGTGACCTTTCTTTAATATCCTCATCAAGTCCAGAGTTATTTATCAAAGAAACAATATCCTTTAAATAAACAGCCTTGTTCTGCGGATCTTTTATTATTACCTCTGCCTTAGTAGCCCTAATCCCAGCCCTCATAACCTGTTGTGCCTGAAGCTCAAAGCCCTTTATATGCAAAGCCTTAAGCCTTTCACTGAGTAGGTCTGCAGATATGCCCAGATCAATAATAGCCCCAAGCATCATATCACCGCTAATGCCTGAGAAACAGTCCAGATATGCAGTCTTTGTGTATGCTGTTGGAGGGTTCATGCTTACTTGATCCTCTTAGAGATTGTCTTAAACTCCTCAGTGCCTGCCTGTCTTAATAATTGAAAAAGGACTGTTTCAGTGGATGTTATCACGGCGCCTGCATCTCTCATAATCTCAATGCCTGTTTTCCAGTTGTGTTTACTTCTAGAGCAAACTGCATCACTCAATAGATGCACATTGTAACCCATTCTTAAAAGGCTCAAGGTGGTCTGAAGGACGCATATATGGGTCTCCATGCCTGCAATGATTATGTGTGAGCGCCCTAAGAGTTTTAACCTGTCAACAATTAGGGGTTCATTACAGCAGTCAAAGGACATCTTTTCCAAGGGCATATACTCAGGTATATGCTCTCTGATCTTATCTACAGTGATGCCAAGACCCTTTGGATATTGTTCGGTTACAACCACTGGTATATCCATAAGTCTTGATATGTGAAGCATGTGAAGGGTGTTGGCAATTACCCCCTCCCGCATACTCATCACCTGGGCCAACCTATCCTGAATATCAATTACCAAAAATAGACCTATGTCTTTGTGTAAAAAATACCTGTCCATGCCAATCCTCCTCGATAATTTTATTGCTATTGTGAAAAGTTTACAAGATAAAGGCTTAAAATATCCTGTTTATCAATAAAAATGTTGTATTAAATAGGTTTGACTCCTCCCTAATCTTAATAGGATTAGTAGTTTTTTAACAGTCTAACTCACAATAACACTCTTAAAATTGCCCTATAGACTGTCGCTCTGTCGCACTTATCTAAAATAACCTCAGCGTTGCCTCCTATGAATCATTTACTGATCAGAGGGCAAGACAATCTACCCTGTAGCCATAGAGTTTGACCCTTCAAAGAGGAATAAGCCCCTGTGAGAAGGCAGAGGATAGAATATTTATAGAGTCGGTGTGTCTTTTTAGTATAAAATACTTAAATTCATATGCAAGAACCCCTAAAGATAGCGATAAGCGCATGTCTCCTGGGCATTCCTGTTAGATATGATGGAGGGCATAAGCTCCAGGGGTTGCTTACGGAAACCTTAGGTAGATTTATACAATGGCACCCGGTTTGTCCTGAGGTTGAATGTGGTCTGCCTGTGCCGAGGGAACCTATGAGGCTTATTACTCCCAAAAGCAATCCCTCTCTTGTAACTATTTTGGACAATATCAATTACACAAAAAATATGATGCCTTGGATGGAAAACAAGATAGGACAATTAGAGGAACAAATGATTTGCGGCTTTATATTGAAAAGCCGTTCGCCCAGTTGCGGCATTGGAGATGCAAAAATATATAACAAATCAGGAACCCTTATTACTTTAGGAGACGGTATTTTCACTGGGACATTGAACAAAAAAATCCCTTGCCTGCCCATTGAAAACGAGGAAAGGCTTCATAATATTGATTGCCGTGAAAACTTCCTTGTTAGGGTATTTGTTTATAGAAGGTGGACAAATCTATTGCAAAAGGGCATAAATAGGTCAGGTATTATGGATTTCCATAGAGAACATAAACTACTTTTGCTTGCCCATAGCCCTGAGCACTACAGGTATCTGGGCAGACTTATATCTGGCCAGAAGCAGCTTGCGCTCAAGGACCTGTCAGAAAGATACATAAACCTATTAATGGGGGGGTTAAAAAGGATTGCAACAGTTAACAGGCATGTTAATGTGCTCCAACATATTATGGGTTATTTTAAGAAAGATTTAAGCCCTAAGGACAAAGTGAGACTTGTGAGGGTCATTGAGGAATATCAACAATCGAGGCTTCCGCTGATTGTGCCTGTAACGCTTTTAAGCTATTTCGCTGACAAATACGAGTGTGCATACTTAAAAGGGCAGGTTTATCTTAATCCTGGTTACACCGAACTAATGCTTTTAAATCATGGCTGAGACATTCGCATCCTTACTTTTAAGTCATATATCGTCAATTTACAGGGCTGCGATAGAAGACAGTGAGCGGGTATTAAGTAATATATCTATTACCCACACTGCCTTGATGCTTTGTCTCCAGGAGAGGCCCTTTGTTTTCTTAGAGGATACCCCTGAGGCTGCATCGAGACTCCATCAGGATTTTGCCTTTTTTCAGCGCCTTATAGGCTCAAAGTCCAATGCCCTTTTACTGCCGCCACCTCTTAACATTGAACTCACTGGGAGGAGGATTGAGGCGCTGAAGGAATATCTGCAAGAGGATGTCCTGTCCCTTATCACCTCTCCAGCAGCCCTTGACAATTCCATGGATATCTTTAGTCTCCAAAAGGATACCCTTTCCCTTATGCCTGATATGGAGATTGAACGCACTGTACTGAAGCAATGGCTTTTAGACAGCGGCTATAAGGAGGTAGCTATGGTAATTGACAAGGGTGAATTCAGTCATAGGAGTTTTATATTTGATATCTTTCCAAGTACTGCCAATATGCCTGCAAGGATTGAGTTTTTTGGTGATTCCATAGATTCCATAAGGGCCTTTGATATAGAAACTCAACTTTCTGATAGGGATATATCAAGATTAGATATTTTTTCCACGATAGAACGATATGTAGATGAGGATATGCTTCAGCAGATGCTTATCCTAAAAAAGTCAGACCTATTTATTGCAGGGCTGATTAACAGTGAGGCTCTAAATCTGTCTAAGAATGATATAGCCCTAAAGGTTTACCACAACCCGATCAATAAAGGCGGCACAGCATCTTTAGAGTCATCCTTTGCAGGTATGGGGATACTGCCTCAGGAAAGAAAGAGTTATGACGATTTCCTTGCCTTTATAAAGGAGACCTCAAAACCCTTTATCGTTGTTTTGCCCTCAAGGGCACAGGCAGATAGATTAAGGGATATGTTTCAGGAGAATGATATCTTAGTTCCTATCTTAGAACCTCAAGAGGTCTCCTCCTATTATGGAAGGGGTTGTATAACTACGGGGACATTATCATCGGGTATAAACCTCCCTGATATTTTTGTTCTTACAGGTTCCGAGATCTTTGGAGAGAAGCCTCCTGTAAGGGTGTCAAGACCACAGAAACTCTCTAGGATACTGCTAAACCTTGAGGAATTAAAGCCTGGTGACTGGATAGTGCACAGAGACCATGGGATAGGAAGGTTTAAGGGCATCCTCAGACAGGAAATGGGAGGCTATGAACAGGATCTCATAAATATTGAATACGGAAACGGCAGCCTCTACATCCCTGCTGAAAATATCAGACTTGTCCAGAAATACAGTGCCTCAGAGTCCGCTGTGCCTTTGGTTGACAAGATTGGTTCTAAAAACTGGCATAAGAACAAGCTCAGGGCAAGACTGGGTGCTGAAGAGGTAGCTAAAAAACTCATCAAGCTATATGCGGAGAGGACTGTAAGCAGGGGATTTGTATTTTCTGAGGACACTGCCATGCACAGAGAGTTTGACGATTTCTTTGTCTATCAAGAAACACCGGATCAGGCAAGGGCTATAGAGGATATTAAGAGGCTTATGTATTCCGAAAAGCCTATGGACATGCTTCTCTGCGGTGATGTGGGATATGGAAAGACTGAGGTTGTAATGAGGGCAATATTCAGGGCTGTTTACGACAGGAAACAGGCCGCAGTGCTTGTGCCTACTACTATATTGGCAGAACAACACTATAGAACCTTTAAGTCAAGATTCTCGGGCTTTCCGGTGAGGATTGATGCACTCAATAGATTCAGGAGTCCCTCTGAAAGGGCTAAGACACTGAAGGCGCTGAAGAGCCATGAGGTTGATGTGGTCATAGGCACCCATTCACTGCTCAGAAAGGACATTGCCTTTGCCGATTTAGGTCTCCTTGTTATTGACGAGGAACACAAGTTTGGTGTGCAGCAAAAGGAACGGCTTAAAGAGCTCCGAAAATCCGTTGATGTAATAACCCTAACTGCAACACCTATTCCAAGGACCCTTCAGATGTCTCTATCTGGCATAAGGGAGATGTCTATCATCGAAACTCCCCCTGAGGACAGGATATCAGTGAAGACCTTCACATCGGTATTCAATATCAACATAATAAAAGAGGCAATACAGAGAGAGCTAAAACGGCAGGGACAGGTTTATTATGTTCATAATAGGATTGGCCGCCTTGAGGAAAAGGCAAGGCTTATTAGAGGACTTGTAGGTAACGCAAGGATTGCTATAGCTCACGGTGAAATCCCTGAGAGGGACCTTGAAAGGGTGATGTTTGACTTTATGAACCAGAGGATTGATGTGCTCCTATGCACAGCCATCATTGGCTCTGGGCTGGACATACCCTCTGCAAACACAATTATTATTGATAGGGCTGATATATTCGGACTTGCTGACCTATATCAACTCAGAGGAAGAGTGGGCAGGAGCAATGTCCAGGCATACGCCTACCTGCTAATACCTGAGGAGGAAAGGATAAGTGAAGATGCCATGAAAAGACTTCAGGCTGTGCAAGACCTTAGTTATTTAGGGGCAGGTTTTAGGATTGCCCTTAAAGACTTAGAGATAAGAGGTGCAGGAAATATCCTCGGCGCTGAGCAGTCTGGGCATATATTTAGGGTGGGGTTTGATATGTATATGGAAATGCTTGAGGAGGCTGTTGCAGAACTCAAGGGGGAAAAGCTAAAGGCAACACTCAATCCAGAGATCAAAGTGGCATTGTCTGCCTATATACCAGAGTCTTACATTAATGACATTACCATGAGGATCAGTGTTTATAGGAGACTATCGGAGTGTTCTACCCTTGAGGAACTCAATGATATGGAAGCTGAGCTTACCGATCGTTTTGGTACTATTCCAATGGAGACATCAAATCTGATAGATATACTCAGGGTCAAGATATTGTCAAGAAGGTTATTGATAAACAGGATCGTTGAGAGCCCTGAGGATTTTAGATTTTATTTCCAGAGGACTGAACCTGAGCTTTATGGCGCGCCTGAGGACTTTTTTAGGGACCTTGTTGATACACTAAATCATTTACAGAAGGGTATAAAAAGATTTAGATTTATAGAGGGTGGTTTTTCCATTGCTCGTACAGGTAAGGCACAGCAGAAACCAATGAAGAGACTTGAGGAAACCCTTATGAGTATTTACAGCGAGTATCAAAGGAGGAAGGGATGAAATTGTTACAGATTATCCTCGTTCTGCTATTAGCAGTTCTTTTTGCAGGATGTGCAGGACAACAGGCAAGGCCTTCAGAGGAGACCCATAAAGAGGCAGATTATTATTACAAGATGGGTATATCAAGCCTTAATGAAGGTAATATTAAGATGGCTTATGTGCAACTGCATAAGGCCTATGAACTTGATCAAAACAACAAGGAGGTTTTAAACAGCTTGGGCATTGTCTTTATGCAGCTCGGAGAGGAAGACAAGGCGCTGGATTTTTTTAATAGGGTGCTTCAGATTGATGATAGGTACTCAGAGGCATACAACAGCATTGGGGTAATCAACCTTCATAGGGGCAGATATCAGGAGGCTATTGATGCCTTTAATCGCGCTATCTCTAATCCTCTATATCAATACCCTGATAGGGCATACTACAATTTAGGTGTGTCCTATTACAGAATGAAGAGATTTGATGATGCCATAAGGTCTTTCCAAAGTGCATTGATGCTGTCACCTTCCTTTACTATGCCCCATTACGGTCTTGCCCTTGCCTTTAACAAAAAGGGCGACTACGGAAACGCAGCCATTATGCTAAACAGGGCAATAACCTTAGACCAAAAATACAGGGGCAATCGGGAGGCTTATAAAAAGGATCTGCAGCAAAAATATAATCAAACCAGAGGAGTAGAAGCCACAGATTTGGCTGATTACATGGAAATACTAAATTATTAACCTCTCAGTGTGTCTCTTGAGAGAAAGGGCAAAAATAAGCAACATCTTCTGGAGGCGGCGAGCGGATTCGAACCGCTGGATAAAGGTTTTGCAGACCTCTCCCTTGCCACTTGGGTACGCCGCCAATTAAGGAATGATATTAAATCATAAATGCAGCGATAGTTACAACCTTTGATTTATAGAAACAATGCCCCCATTGTGGAGATAAAGACCACAATGCTGATGTATCCGTTCATATTGAAGAATGCAAAGTCTAATTTGCTAAGGTCCTCAGACTTCACAAGGGAATGTTCATATACAAGCAGCAACCCTACTACTGCCATGCCGATCCAGTACGGCAAATCAAGATTAAATAATATGCCTGTGTAAACCAACAACCAGAATGTTGCTGTATGCATGAGCCTTGATAGGGTTATGGCTCTTCTGATGCCAAACCTTGCGGGTATGGACTTTAGACCCTTCTTTTTATCAAAGTCTATGTCCTGTAGGGCGTAAAGGACATCAAACCCTGCAAGCCAAAATACTACTGCCAATGCAAGGGGTATTATTTCCATGTTAAGGGTGCCTCTTAGGGCAATCCATGCACCAATAGGCGCTGCCGAGATACATATACCGAGCACTAAGTGACACAACCAGGTAAACCTTTTGGTGTAGGAGTAGAGGATCAAAAATCCTATTGCCACAGGCGATAATAGAAAACATAGGTCATTGAGCATATAGGCGGCTCCAAGCAGGACTGCAAAGGAAAGGACAACAAATATAAATGCCTCTGTTGTCTTTATTGCCCCTCTGGGAATCTCTCGGTTTTTGGTGCGTGGGTTGCAGGCGTCAATGTCCCTGTCAATAATCCTGTTAAGACCCATTGCCGCAGAACGGGCGCTGACCATTGCAATTACAATAAGCAATGACTGTTGTACAGAGGGCAGTCCCTGCGCGGCTAAAAGTGCTGAGGTTAGGGCGAAGGGCAATGCAAAGACTGAGTGAGAAAACTTTATCATTGATAAATAAAGCCTGAATTTATTCAACATAGCCAAAAACATCCCTTAAAAACTAAATTTATATTTATCATATTATATTGTAATTAGGGTTGACAAAGCATGTAACTTTAAGTTATAAATAAATAGCGTCTTGTTACCTCCCCCAAACTGCTGTCCGCTATCCCCCTTTGGACAGCAGTTTTTTTTTATCTATTCATCAATATGTATAATCTCATACTTGCTTGAACCCAATCCAATCCTTTCTGCCTCTTCCATCTGTATCCTATAGGGCTTTTTGTGTAACTCCAGTAATATGTCTTTGCCCTCGGAAACCTTTTCATCCTCGGCTAAGGAGGCTGGCAGAGGCTTCTGTCTTAAAAGCATATCGGCAGATGCCTTTTCTATGGCAACCAGATCATCGGATATCATAATGCCTAAATCCTGAATAACTGGCACCTCGGCGGCGGGCATGCAATCGCACTCCGGTTGAATCTCTGTAAGAAAATTGACATATATTACCTTTCTTGGTTTGAAGGTGCTCAGAACTGCCCCTGCAGCCTCTGCCAGAGATTTCATAAAGTTTTCGTCATCTCCTCCAGGCAGGGATATTGCGTTCTCAGGGCATACCCTTGTGCACCTTCCGCAGCGCCAGCAGAGGTCATCTTTATAATCAAATTTATTGTCAACAAAAGAAATGCCCTCTAAAGGGCATATCTCCTGACATTGCAGGCAAAGGGCACACTTATTTTCGTCCCATACGAGCTTGCCTTCTCCAATAGTGTGCATTGCCCCTCTTCCGCATTTCCATCCACAGTGTCTATGGCTGCCGCTAACTCCACCCATAGCAAGATTTTTAATGGCTCCAGCATAACCTGCCTGAATGTGTCCCTTCACGTGAGTGCATACTACCATCGCAGGCACATCATGTATAACCGAAGCGACCGCTATTTCTCCAAGTATATCCCCAGCCCTTACCATAATGTTGTCATTGCCATAAAGTCCGTCGGCAAGCACTACTGGAGCGCCCACAGAGAGATGATTTATGCCGTTTTCGTTTGCCACCTCAAGATAATCAAGCCCTTTAATCCTTACGGTATCGGTAACAAAGGGCTTGGCCTTTACTGCCTTAACTGCCTCAACAATCTTTCTTAAAAAAACAGGTCTAATGATTCTATGGGCTCCCTCAGAGCCAAAATGGGTCTTAAGGGCAACCCATTCTTTGGGTTCAAAGTATTCAGAGAGATTGATTGTTTTAAGCAGGGTTTCGAGCTTGCCCGCCATGCTATCGCTGTATTTCCATTTCTTTACCCTTGCAGATGCAAAATATACCCTTGCCATTGATTCCTCCTTTATAGGTG
This sequence comes from uncultured bacterium, assembly GCA_937949555.1. GTDB lineage: Bacteria > Nitrospirota > Thermodesulfovibrionia > Thermodesulfovibrionales > Dissulfurispiraceae > DUZI01. The sequence continues at coordinate 46,455 of CALEDV010000034.1, forward strand.
TTTTAAAAAAATCTTTTATTTGTTCTATTATAAACAACTTGATTTGCTAATAGGAAAACATGGACTATCTGTTATTTCGCTTTAAAGCCTTCCTGCAAGACAAAGGGCTGCTTGAGGACGCCTACATAGTGGGCGGTACAGTCAGAGATATCTTGCTGGAGCGTGATACTAAGGATCTGGACATCGCAATTAAAGGCGATGTATCGAAGATTGCAAAGGAATTTGCCTATACTATTGATGCATCCTGCGTAACCCTTGATGAGGAGTTCGCTATAATGAGGGTTATCAAGGGGCAGCAATGGATTGATATTTCAAGGATGAGGTGTGACTCTCTCTTTATTGACCTGTCTGAGAGAGATCTAACCATAAATGCTATGGCTATCCCCTTAAACAGTCTTGAAGATGCAAAAAGTTCTTTGATTGATATATACAACGGCGTGGAAGACCTTGCCGGAGGCCTTTTAAGAATGGTCTCTGAGGAGAATTTCATCAAAGATCCCTTGAGGATTATAAGGGTATTCAGGTTTGCTGTAACCTTAGATTTTGCTATTGAAGGAGGCACGCTACAAGCTGCCAAAAGGCTTGTTCCCTTGATAGGTTCTGTGGCCTATGAAAGGATTGCCGAAGAATTAAGAATCATATTTTTATCTCCTCACTCCTCATCGGTGGTTTCACTCATGACCCAACTGAAGGTATTTACACACATTTTTGCAATGACTATCTCAGAGGGATCATTGGTAAACTATACAAGCCTTGAGGGTATTATTGATGCTATGGATAAAGATATGTCCGTTAAATCAAATTCCTTAAGGAACTACCTTAGTGATAAATACAGACTTTTCTGCTTAAAGTTTGCCTCCCTATTTGATGGACAAAAAACTGCTATCAAGGCAGCTAAACTATTAAAACTATCCCGAAAAGAACAAGACCTGCTTCAGAGGTTTATTGCAAGGCGCGGCAAATTTTATGAAATATATAGGAATAACAAGAACTATTACAACAGGGGAATTATAGAGTTGCTATACTCCTCAGGAATGGATGCCTTAGGTATTTTGTTGCTTGATACGGCCTTATATTTGGGTGAAGAACCAAGCATTCATGATTACGCAAAGGAGGTTATTGCTTTTTACGATAATCAATACAGGGCAAGAGAACCCATGCTCAATATGATAAGTGGCAATCACCTTATCTCCAAGCTCAATATGCCTCCATCAAGCACAATCAAAGAGATCCTCTATAGCATTCACATAGGGATACTTGCCGGGCAGATCAACACCCCAGAGGAAGCCTTGCAACAGGCAAAGGTTCTTTATGAATCTAAAGGTGCATTGCAAAAAATATAAGGACATCGCAACCGCTTCTCTCTGCCTACATCACAGACTTCTTGGCATTAAGCATCTAAGGGTAGAAACCTTACATATCCTGAGAGGCAGTAATTTCACCATTCCTGCTTACATTTGACCTTTAGAAACATTCTGTGTCATATTTATGACATGACATTATCTGTGAAATCTTTTCATTCTGATCCCCATGCAATAATCGGCTCATCTATGCCCTTGCTGGAGATATTCGAGATTATCAATCGGGTTGCTAAAACTGACAGCACGGTGCTAGTGCTTGGGGAGAGTGGAACTGGCAAGGAATTAGTAGCAAAAAATATCCATTACAAAAGCCCTAGGGCAAACAAACCTTTTATACATGTAAACTGTGCTGCTATACCCTCGACACTTCTTGAGTCAGAGCTCTTTGGCTACGAAAAGGGCGCCTTTACAGGCGCTGTTACTGCAAGGGCTGGCAGGTTTGAGATGGCTGACTCGGGCACATTGTTCCTTGATGAGATCGGTGATATGCCTCCAATCCTTCAGGTCAAGATATTAAGGGCGCTTCAGGAAAAGAGTTTTGAACGTATAGGGGGCATAAAGACAGTGCATGCAGATGTGAGGATAATTGCAGCTACTAACAAAAATCTCGAACAGGCGGTCAAAGAAGGCAGGTTTAGGGAAGACCTTTATTACAGACTTAATGTTATACCTATCACAATGCCTCCCTTGAGGACAAGGACACAGGACCTGCCTGAGTTGTGCGAATATTTTCTTGACAAATATTCTGTGAAAATTGGACGCAAGAGATTAACTATAAATAAAAGTGCTATGAACTATCTATTGCAATACTCCTGGCCTGGCAATGTAAGAGAGCTTGAAAACCTTATTGAACGGTTGTTTGTGTTGAAACAGGATGATACTGTCACCCCCTATGACCTGCCTGATAAGATAATCAACAGAGGGATACCAGAATTTCCTAATACCGTTGAGGATGATGAAAATCCCTTTATAAATGGAATAGATCTAAATGCAACCATTGCTAAATATGAAAAAAATCTTATACTCCATGCCTTAGATCTGAATGAGGGGGTTCAGTCGAGGGCAGCAAAATATCTCAATATTAAAAGGACTACCCTTATACAGAAAATGAAGCGGCATGGCATTGACCAAAATGTCATTAAATTGACATAACATCCTTAAACAAACTCTTTTATGGTCAATATATTGACTATCTATTGTCCTAATGTCCGTGAATACCCTATAGTAGCTCTGTTTTCAAAGAATCTCAATTGGTTATCTTTGGCATAAATCTTTCTATTAGTGATCACTGTCTGTTAAATTAACACAATTATGATAAAGACAAGGATTTACATAATTATTGCACTATTGTTTTTCTGTTGCTACCCTTTGGATGCCTCAGATCAGGAGCTCAACAGGGCTGATTTGTTGCTGAAAAGCAAAAAGTACTTTGAGGCAAGAGATTCCTATAGGGATATTTTTTTAAAAAATAAAGGACCTTTAGCAGAACAGGCGCTATTGGGTGTAGCAAAGGCTGATTACTTTCTTAAGAGGTATTACGAATCCCGTGAAAACCTAAACAGGCTGATCTCTATGACAAAGAATCCTGAGATTGTCAATGAGACCAATTATTATTTAGGACTAATTGCCTTGTCTTTATACAATTATAGGCTTGCAGAGCGGCATCTGAGCAATGTATCTGGGAAACTAAAAGTTGGGGCAACTATAGCGATGGCAGAGGCTGCCCTTAGATTAAACCATGTGACAGAGGCTGAGACCTTGCTGAAAACATTGAGAAACATTGAGATAGAGATGCACCCAAGGGGAGTGGCTGTTAGGGCTATGGTTGACAGTCTGAAGGGAAGGCACGAAAGGGCAGTTGCATCAATCACCAGGTTAGATGACAAGATGCTCAGGGAACTTGACATGACTGTAGAAAAGGCTCAGATACTTTACTATGCCAATAAACTAAAGGATGCGGAGGCGCAGCTCAACAAACTCATTGCCTTGCCAGATACGACCAATGTAAACAGACTAAGGGCGTTTAGGGTGCTTTGGCAGGTATATACAAAGGAAAACCGCCCTGATGATGCAATAAGGGTAGGCAATGCAATGCTTGCCTATGAGTACTCTGACGATTTCAAGATAAGGCTTGCTAAGCTTTACGACAAAAAGGGCGATATGGCAAATTCTCTTAGGGTGCTTTCATATATTGAGTCGAGGAGATTAAAAGAACAGGAGTTCGAAAAGAGATTTAAAACCCTTCTTTCAAAGAAGGACCCTGCATCAACTCATTACATCAACAGATACGGCAATTATGTTGGCGATAACAGCCCTTTGCTTGTAGATATGGCAAGACAACTTGTCTCAGAAAAGGATAAGAAAAGGGCTATTGAGCTTTTAAGAAGGGCATCAAGGGGCGCCTCAGCCGGTATAGCATCTCTGTACATGGCAGAGTTGCTCTTGGAGGAAAATAGATATTCAGAGGCAAAAAAGGCCTTGGACTATCTCTCCATTGACCCTCGATATGCCCGTCAAGCCGCAGTAATGCTCGGGAAAATATTAGAAAGGGAAGGCAATCCTGCTTCAGCTCTTGAGTACTACAAAAAGATATATGAGGTCTCTAAGGATGCAAAGATTGCAGAACGCATTGGAGATATACTCTGGCAACAGTCAAATAGGGCAGAGGCTGCAAAATACTATGTTCTTGCATCGGCCGGCGGCAATCTCACCGGCTCTATTAAGGCAGGGGACTATTATTATCTCAATGGCGATAATCAAAGGGCCTCTGAGTATTACAAAAAGGCTATAGGCATATCCAAAGAACAACCCGAATATATCTGGATAAACTACCAATATGGGAAACTAACAAGAAATAAGGAGTATCTCAAGAACGCTGCCTCTGGCAAGGGTGAGATAGCAGAGGCTGCAAAGATACTCCTGAGGGAATTCTAAATGGACTCTGTGCCTGCAAGATCTATAAATAATATTGAACTCTTAAGTGACGCAATACATTCCTTCAACAGGGTCTCGGACACGCTCCTCCAGCATTACAGAAGCCTTGAGGAACGTGTAATAGTGCTTACAAAGGAGGTAGATCATAAAAAGCAGCTTTTAAACAGCATACTGGACAGCATTGATATTGGTGTGGTCTTTTTTGATACCGAGGGCATTATAAAGATGATAAACAGGGCAGCAGAAGAGTTGATCAATGCAGACCCTGAGGAGATGATAGGGAAGAGGCAACTTGGAGCCGCCATAGAGGGAGACATGATAATACCTAAAAAGGGAAAGCCCTTTTTTGCCCTTATCTCCAGAAGGGATGTTGTTGATAATACAGGGACTATTATAGGAAATGTGCTGATTTTTAAAGATATAAGCCGATTGAAGGAACTTGAGGCGTTGAATGAGAGAAACAGGAGGCTTACAGCGATGGGCGAATTAGTTATGAAGATAGCCCATGAGATCAGAAATCCCTTAGGCAGCATAGAGCTCTTTGCGGGGCTACTTCAGTCTGACTTAAAGGACAGTGAACAGGGGCAGTATGCAGGAAGGATATCAAAGTCAGTACGGACATTGGTCAACACCCTTGATAATATGCTCAGTTTTGCGAAGGAGCTTAAGCCAAATCTTGCATCACATTCTATTAAGCAGGTAGTAGATGAGATAAGTGAAGAGTTCACAGGCTATATAAGAAACAACAATGTTACACTCAAGACAATACTTAAAGAGGATTACAAGGTCTCCATTGATAAGGGTCTTTTTAGACAGGCATTAATAAACCTGCTGATAAATGCAGTACAGGCTATGCCTGAGGGTGGGGAGATAGTATTAGAGGTGACTGAGGAGAAAAGGGGGGATATTAAGATGCTCAGCCTAAGACTCTCCGATGCAGGTATAGGCATTGCGAAGGAATTGTTGCCAAATATATTTGAGCCCTTTTACTCAACAAAAGACAGAGGCACAGGACTGGGGTTGTCTATTTCTGCGAGTATTATAAAGGCACACAAAGGGAGCATATCTGTAGAGAGTAGTCCAGGCAAGGGGACTGTTTTTACAATCCTATTGCCTATTGATCGCACAAGAGGCAATGGAGGCAATATATTATTATGAAAAGGGCGCTCATACTTGACGATGAAGAGGACATGGCAACTGCGCTGAAGGAGGCTGTTAGGAGATGCGGTTTTCAGGTTGAGGTCTTCAGCAATCCAGCCGATGCGCTATCAACGGTAAACCTGTCTGAATATTCACTAATTGTTACAGATATGAAGATGCCTAAGATGAGTGGGCTGGAGTTTCTAACCCACATCAGGAAAAAAGGGCTATTTGTGCCTGTGATAGTGATTACAGGATTTGGCACCGTAGAGAATGCTGTAGAGGCGATGAAACTTGGAGCTACCGATTATATAATGAAACCCGTTTCTCTGGATGCATTGAAAGCGACTATAGCAAGGGTAGTGCCTACTGATGAACAGGAGCTCATCGCCGTATCTTCGGCAATGACAGCGCTTGTATCTACCGCAAGGGAGATTGCCCATAGCGATATCTCTATACTGCTTTCGGGTGAGAGCGGTACAGGCAAAGAGGTAATTGCAAGGTTTATACACAGAATGAGCAATAGGTCTGATAAGCCCTTTGTAGCTATTAATTGTGCTGCCATATCAGAAAGTCTGCTTGAATCGGAATTGTTTGGTTATGAAAAGGGTTCCTTTACCGGAGCCTCTGAACGTAGGATTGGCAAGTTTGAACTGGCTAATCAAGGCACCATGCTTCTTGATGAGATAAGTGAGATGGCCTTTGCTCTGCAAGCAAAGCTATTAAGGGTAATTCAAGAAAAAGAGATAGATCGGATAGGGGGAAGGTTTCCTGTGCCTGTGGATGTAAGAATAATTGCCACTACAAACAGAGACCTGCTATCGGAGGTAAAGAGTGGAAGATTCAGGGAAGACTTATATTATAGGCTCAATGTCTTCCCCTTAAAAATACCCCCCCTTAGGGAGAGGCCAGAAGACATAATACCTCTGGCAGAATTCTTTTTAAGGAAACTTTCCCAACGTATGCGACGTACCTTCAGGATTTCAGAGCAGCTAAGGGAACATCTCAAGAAGAGACTTTGGAACGGTAATGTTAGAGAACTTGAGAATTATCTCTACAGGATCGCTGTAGTATCAAAATCGGAGGATATATATACGCCTGAAGAGGAGATGGAAGCCTCTGAAGAAACTTCTCAGAGAATTGACTCTCCTATTACTGTTAAGGATATGGAAAGGGAACTGATTCTAAAAACCTTGAAAGAAACAGGCTGGAATAAGACAAGGGCTGCGGAGGTGCTTGGGGTTACCTCAAGGACAATAAGAAACAAATTAAAGGAATATGGCATTAGCCAACAACAGTAGAATATGGGCTCTTTCTTATGGAATAATTATTGCATATATTCACGATTATAGAGGTGTAGTTAATATTCCTAAAAGGGAGATAAGATGCCAGACCGAAGCATGATCATACTGGAAAAAATGATGGATATAGCCTCATACAGAAGGCATTTGCTTGCATCTAACATAGCCAATGCCGACACGCCAGGTTATAAGGCAAAGGATATATCCTTTAAGCGAGAGATGTCTAAAGCCTTAGGGGACTTAGAGGTTGGGAGGATTGATAAAGGCACATATGAGGTTTTTGAAACCTTCAATACGATGCCTAACAGAGACGGCAACACGGTAAATGTTGATATAGAAATGGCAAAGATAGCAGAAAATTCAATGACCTACAATACAGCGGTTCAACTCTTTGGCAGAAGGGCAAGGATGCTGAGAGATGCCCTTAAGTCCAGATAAAGCAGGGGAGGTATAGGCTTCTATGAATAATTTATTTATGCCCCTTAAGATAAGCGCTACGGCGTTGGAGGCACAAAAGGTGAGAATGAATGTAATAGCCTCCAACATTGCCAATGCAAGTTCTACACGTACCCCTGAGGGAGGGCCATACAGGAAAAGGGATGTGGTCTTTGAATCCTACATGTTTGATCAGAACTCAGTGGGAGTCAATATATCAAAGATCGTGGAGGACAAGAGACCTTTCAGGACAGTATATGATCCTTCCCATCCCGATGCTGACCAGTCAGGGTATGTCAACTATCCTAATGTCAATAATATTGAAGAGATGGTGAATCTTATGAATGCCTCAAGGGCATACGAGGCAAATCTTACGCTGATAACATCCTTTAAGGATTCTTACTCAAGAACCCTTGATTTACTGAGGGCTTAAAAGTGCATCCTAAGTCTGCTACAATAAAGATAGAAGAGGTTTTAATATACTTAACAGGAGGGGTAGGATATGGATGAGATAAGGAACATCGGCAGTATCCAGGGCACTATTGAAGAGACCTCAAGGCAGTCAACATCGTCCGCTGCAAAGGGCTCCTTTGAACAGGCAATAAAAGAGGCTATAAAGGAGGTTTCGGTAGTGCAGAATGATGCAGAAAGGGCAATAGAAAATTTTTCCACAGGAGATGTGAAAGATATTCACAGTGTGGTTCTTGCTATGGAAAAGGCTGATATGTCCTTCCAGACACTGATGTCTGTGAGGAATAAACTTCTGAGCGCCTACGAAGAGATTATGAGGACACCAGTTTAATGGGCAGTCTCTACAAACATACAACCCTTTGATGCTTGGATAATAGGACTGCTAATAAAGAGATAATCAATGGCTCTAAACGACATAGCTGAAAATTTAAAAGCCTGGTCCTTTAAAAAGAAGGCTGCCGCCCTCACCATACTTGCGCTTACCGTAGCAATTTTAATAACCCTTACGCTCTGGACACAAAAAGAAGATTATCAGGTGCTCTTTAGCAACTTAACCCCAGAGGACTCAGGACAGGTCATTGGCAAGCTAAAGGAACTAAAGGTTCCCTTTAGGGTGGATGGCAATGTCATATATGTGCCTCAGAAACGTGTTTATGAACTTAGGCTTGAATTGGCCTCTATGGGGATACCACAGGGGGGAGTGATCGGGTTTGAGATCTTTGATAAGACAAACTTTGGCATTACAGAGTTTGTCCAAAGGCTCAATTACATAAGGGCGATACAGGGCGAGCTGACAAGGACCATAAGACAGTTAAGTGAGGTGGATACAGCAAGGGTCCATATCGCAATGCCCGAAAGGAGCATCTTTACTGAGAAGGATCAAAAGCCCACAGCCTCTGTGGTTGTCAAACTCAAGGCTGGAAGGTCTTTGACACAGGCACAGGTAGGCGGTATCCTCCATCTTGTATCAAGCAGTGTTGAAGGATTACAACCTCAAGCTATCACTATACTTGATAGCTTAGGGAATCTGCTCTCAAAACCCTCTGACGGCGAATCCTTGATGGATGGGAAGATGATAGAGTACCAACGATTTGTTGACAGATCCTTTGAGCAGAAAATACAAACCATGCTTGAGGGTATTGTAGGCAAAGGTAAGGCGATAGTAAGGGTTACCACAAGGCTTGATTTCAAGAAGATAGAGACCACCGAAGAGAAGTTTGACCCTGATTCTGCTACTGCAAGGACGCAGCAAAAGACTACTGAACAGACCACAGGTGCGGCCTCTGGAGGGATACCAGGAGTATTATCGAATCAACCTGGACAGCCTGGAGGTGCTGCGGGGTCATCGGGTCAGTTAGTGTCGCAAAAACAGATAGAGACTACCAACTTTGAGATAAGCCGCACCTTAAACAGGGTATCTCAACCCGGGGGAGAGCTAAAGAGTATATCAGTGGCTGTGCTTGTAGATGGCACCTACAAAAAGGACAAGGACAAAAAGGTATATACTGCCCGCACTGAAGAGGAGTTAAAAAAATATTCCGATGTAGTCAAGGCTGCAATTGGCTTCAATCAACAGAGGGGGGATCAGGTTATCGTGGACAATGTAGCCTTTGAAGGCGCCCCAGAAGAACTCCCAGCAGAAAAGATAGACATAATAGCAATTGCCACTACCGTTCTCAGGTATCTTGTGCCTCTCATCATTGTTATCCTACTTATAATGTTTGTAATTAAGCCTCTTTTGGCTACTTTAAAGGCACAGCCTAAAAAGGAGCAGCCGCCTATGTTTCCAGCAGACGCAGCGCTCGCAGCAGCAACTGCTGCGGCTACAAAACCCCCCGAGCCAGAACTTTCACCTGAAGAGGTTATGAAGGAGGAGGTTCTTACTATAGTAAAGAAAGACCCCCGACAGGCGGCACACATTATTAGAGGATGGATGACCGAATAGTCAATTCAATGAACAGGGCAATCAATGTATCTGGAGGTGACAGGAAGTGAAGAAGCTGACAGGAGTAGAAAAGGTTGCAGCCTTTTTATCTCTTATTGGTGAGGACTCGGCTACACAGATATTCAAACACTTAGATCCCCTTGAACTTGCGAGGGTTGTCCCTCTTATGGCAAAGGTAAAGATAACCCCTGATGAGGCAAATCTTGTAATACGAGATTTTTACGAAAAAACAGGAAATGCCACTATAGCTATTGATGAGGACTACATAAAGAAGATACTGCTCAATGCCTTTGGAGAGGAACAGGCAAATAAACTGATGGAAAAGATAGAAAGCGGAGCCTCTGCCTTTGATATACTCAGGTGGCTTGACTCCAATGCAGTGGCGAATATGCTCTCAAGAGAACATCCCCAGACAATAGCTATTGTGCTTGCACACCTCGAGCCTACTCAGGGGGCAGAGGTGATGTCCAAGCTTCCCGAGCATGTAAAGATAGATGTCTCTCTGAGGATTGCAAGTCTTGATCAGATATCGCCAAATATTCTTATGGAGCTTGAGGATGTGCTTCAGTCGCAGCTTCAGAGCTATACAAGGGGAAGGAAGATAGGTGGTATTAAGACAGTAGCGGAGATATTGAACCAGATGGACAGGGCATCGGAGGATCTGATACTGAAGAATATTGAGGAGAAAGACCAGATACTGGCCGATGAGATAAGGAAGCTCATGTTTACCTTTGATGACCTCGTTCATATAGACGACAAGGGCATTCAAATGGTGCTAAAGGAGATCACTACCGATGACCTTGCCCTTGCATTGAAGATGGCTATTGAGGAGCTAAAGGCCAAGATCTTTAAGAATATGTCCCAAAGGGCAGTTCAAATCCTCAAGGAAGAGATGGAGGCTAAGGGCGCTGTGAAGGTCTCCGATGTTGAAAAGGCTCAGATGAATATAGTGAGGGTGGCAAGAAGACTTGAAGAGGAAGGCAAGATAGTAATTGGTGGGAAGGGTGCTGAGGAGATAATATCCTAATATGGCTAAGGAGACTATCAGGATTTACACCCCCGATAGTTTTGACGGCAGGGTAAAGAAGGAAAAACCTAAGTCTGCAAAAGAGATAGAGGCAGAGAGGCTTGCTCAGATCCAGAAGGAGGCCTTTGAAAAGGGATATGCTGAGGGTAAAGAAAAGGCTGCAGCAGAGGAGAAGATACTCCTGCAAGAGGGAGAAAAAAGGATTCACCAGATATGTCTCAGGCTTGAGTCAATAATACAAAGACTGGACAACTACAGATCTGATGTTGTTCAGGAGCTGCTTCCAGAGATAATAAACCTTTCCGTTGAGATAGCCTCTAAGATAGTCCGCAAGGAGATTGATCTTGACAGGAATGTGGTTAGCTACATTGCTCAGGAATCCCTTGGAAGGGTTGAAGAGAGCAATGCCGCTGTGATAATAAAGGTCAATCCTATTGATTACGATGTGATAGTAGAGCATCTTTCTATATTGAAAGACTCAACGGGGCTTAAGAACATTTCTGTAGAACCCGTTGTCTCTATTGAGGCAGGAGGATGCCTCATTGAGACTGAAAAGGGCGAGATTGATGCCCGTATTGGAGAGCAGATAGGAGAGATGGCCGATGCCGTCAGCACAGCAACTAATAGAGACCTGTAGAGAGTTTGTAAGAGACCGAGACCCAATAAAGGTATGTGGTAGGGTTATAAAGGGTGTAGGTCTTGTGGTTGAGGGAACAAATCCAAGGGCTAATATTGGAGATATCTGTCAGATTCAGTCAAAGAATCCTGCTGATAATTACAGCATCGAGGCTGAAATAATAGGATTTAAGGCGGGCACTGTGCTTTTGATGCCCTTGGCTGACACTATGGGGATTGGCCCTGGTGATAGAATTATATCAAGGGGCAGGCAAAAGTATATCAAGGTAGGGCAGGGTCTTTTAGGAAGGGTGATTGATGGTCTTGGAAATCCCCTTGATGAAAGGGGACCAATTAGGGGACATCTGTACCCAATATACAATGAGCCTATAAATCCTCTCCACAGAAGACGCATCTCTGCCCCAATAAGCCTCGGTATAAGGGCAATAGATGTAATGCTTACCTGTGGAAAGGGACAGAGGATGGGCATTATGGCAGGTAGCGGGGTGGGCAAGAGCGTTTTGCTTGGGATGATAGCGCGCAACACCTCTGCCGATGTAAATGTGATTGCCCTGATTGGTGAACGAGGCAGAGAGGTAAGGGAATTTATCGAAAAGGACCTTGGCGAGGAGGGCATTAAAAGATCTGTTCTTGTGGTTGCCACTTCCGATAATTCACCCCTTATGCGCATCAGGGCAGCCTTTGTTGCTACGGCTATAGCAGAACACTTCAGGACGCAGGGTAAGCAGGTGTTGTTCATGATGGATTCGGTAACTCGTTTTGCAATGGCTCAGCGAGAGATAGGACTTACTGCAGGAGAGCCCCCAACGACAAAAGGGTATCCCCCCTCAGTCTTCAATTTGCTACCAAAGCTTCTTGAGAGGGTAGGGACCTGTGAGGGCGAGGGGACAATTACAGGGCTATATACCGTCCTTGTAGAAGGAGACGATATGAATGAACCAATTGCCGATGCAGTTAGGTCTATATTAGATGGACACATAGTTTTATCTCGTGAGCTTGCCAACCATAATCACTACCCAGCCATAGATGTGCTTCAGAGTATCAGCAGACTTATGAAGGATATATCAGGGCAAAAACAGGTGGAATATGTAGGCAGAGCCTTGGATATTATGTCAACCTACAGGAGGTATGAGGATATAATCACCATAGGCGCTTATAAGGCGGGGACAAATCCTCGTCTTGATTATGCTATAGAAATGATGGATAGACTGAGAGGTTTCTTAAGACAGGGCATTAGGGAGTACTCGGACATCAATGATTCGTTGGATAAACTATACAAACTCTTTGAGAAGGGGAGTGAATAGACATAAATGTCAACGGCAATTGAGAGCCTCTTAGGACTTAAGACCTGGAAAGAAGAGGAGGCAAAGAACCTATTTGCCCTTGCCCTTAGAGATGTGGCTATTGAGGAGGATCGATTGAGAAACCTTGAGGATGCGCTTATCAGCGTGGAAAGGGAATTTCTTAGGTTCAAAGAGGGAGACTTTGATGTAGAGGAGATAAGAAGGGCACTGGAATATCAGGACTCTTTGGTAAAACAGATCGCCCTTCAAAGGACAAAGATCCAGCAAAAGGAGAAGATTGCTGAGAAGGCAAGGGTAGAACTCGTTGAGGCAACTAAGGAGAAGAAGATATTTGAAAGGCTCCATGAAAAGCAGCAGGAGGCTGAGGCAAAAAGGATCCTGAGCATTGAGCAACGTCTATCCGATGAGAGTGCTACGACGAGGGTTAGATATTTTGATGAGGATTGACAGGCATGTATCTTGATGAAATGCTTTATATGTGTCAAAACATAAGCAGATCAAGCCTCCTTGCGGCTAAAAGAGATACAATAAGGCACTTATAGAGGTTAAAGGAGAATAGAGGATTCATCTTGATATGAAGAGGATAGTGATTGCCCTTACAATACTGTTATTGTCTATCCCACTTTCTGCACAACAGGAGGCAAATAGACAGGCACCGGCACAGCAGCAACCTAATCAGCCTCAACAAGAGACAGTCCAGAAAAAGAGCTTTGAGGAAGAACGACTTGGCATAGTTAGAGAGGACATTAAAAAGGAGTTAGATCAACTCAGAAAGATTAAAAAGGAGATAGAGGAACTCCAGAAACTCTTTGACCAGAAGGTAGAGCAGAAGGATATAGAACTACTTGCTCAAGTTGCTAAGATATACGAGTCAATGCAGGCCGAGGAGGCTGCAAGGAGGCTCGAAAAACTCGATGATGACACAGCAGTTACCATAATTGTCGCCCTAAAACCCAAGACAGCAGGGAGGATACTGGCCCAGATAGAGGAGGCAAGGGCTGCCACACTTTCAAAAAAGATCCTTGCAAGGACAAAGGTAAAAAGGGAAAAAACTACCCAGTAACTCCAGAATTTGGAAATATTTTCCCCCCCAAGGGCAGCCTAATATATCTTTCCTTTATCTGCCTCTTCAAATAGCCTCCAAGGATTGCATGAGTTAGGGGGTTTTTGTGTTTTATTGCGTTAAGTTTTGACTTGCCAGATTAAACCCGCTTATTTGATCATCTTTTCTATGAAGCACTTGATACATATTGTGCATTATTTTGTGAATGCGACTAATTAATCCCCCATGCCTTTAATTTGGCATATCAATTGCTCTTTTGCGGTAAGGTCAAAGAAGGAGGAACAAATGATCACAGCGCCTCAAATAAACAGCATGGTAAATATGTCAAAGGCTTCATTTAATGGTCCTCAATTATCAGGGCAAGGGCAATCCACTGGAGGGTTCACAAATATCCTTGCCGCAATGATGAGCAATGGAGACAATAAGGGTGGAGATATGATGTCAATGCTCAAGTCTGGCAATATGAGCATAGAGGGTTTGCTCCAGAATTTTATAGGGGCAGAAGATGACAATACAGGATTAGATCCCCTGTTGTTGAGTCTTATCCAACAATTGATGAGAAATCCTCAAGAATTTCAAGACCTACTAAAGGATATTATGGATACTGGAGACAGGGGCATTAGAGAGATTGCCCAGATGAACTATGGACAACTCAAGGAGTTGACAGCATTGCTAAAGGAGATGATTGGCAATGGTGACAATAAGCAACCCTTGTCATCAGGGCTTATAAAAGAAGGGATGAAGGAAGACCTTCTTTTTAAGGGAATCCTAAGCTCAGAGACAATATCAGGCGTGAGTATAGATGATGTTGAGAATTCTGCTATAACTGCATCTATCACCGATATAAAACCTGCCCTCCACAGCGCTATATTAAAAATGGCGGAGGGAGCTATTAAGGGTGAAAACATCTCTGGCTCGATAAGTAGCAATAAAGAAGGCAATATTTCACTCAAGGATTTTTATTTATTAAGGGGTAAGGATACAGCAGAGGGCAAGGCTGTAAGCACTTCTTCTGAACAGGCATCAATTAATGAAACCTTGGATCTCTTCAGTGAGATGGCAATAGTAGAGGAGATCTCAGGCAGTGGTTCTAAGGCATCAAATCTTGGTGATAATTTAAGCGGTGCCCTAAAGGATTCACTAAACAATGCAGCAGGTCAGGACTCAAATAGACTGCAAAGTGCCTCTATTGGCGGAACAAATAACCAGACTGCCCAGACAGCGACAACAAGGAATGAGCAGGCAATAAAGGAGACCCTGCATGTGAGCAGGATTCAAGAGATTGATGCAAAGATTATAAGGGCTGTTGAGTCGGGACAAAATAGCCTCACTATCAGACTTGAGCCCCCTGAGTTAGGGACCCTAAAAATCAAATTGGTGTTAGCTGATGGTATGGTGAGGGCAGATGTGAGGGTTGAAAATGCAGCGGTTAAGGATATGATGAACCTTGCAGCGCCTCAGATAAGAAATTCCCTTGAAAGTGCAGGAATCAAGGTAAGTGAGTTTTTTGTTGACATAAGGGAAGAGTACTATTCCGATGGAAGAAGGCATAATCAGGATAATGAGAACGGGAAAAAACATAAACATAGCAAAGAAAAAGATGAGGACTTTAAGCCCTTTGACTTTTTCATATAGGAGGCAAGACTATGGCAAATTATGGTATGAGCACGGGCATTGTTAATGAGTCTTTATATAACAAGGGCGCAGCAGCGAGTTCTGGTCCAAATACAAGCAGCAGCACAGGTAAATACGGTGAACTGGGTAAGAACGATTTCTTGGCACTCTTAATAGCCCAACTAAAATATCAGGACCCACTGAATCCTATGGAAGACAAGGAATTTATTGGCCAGTTGACACAGTTCAGCACCCTTGAGCAGATTACTAACATGAGCAGTAACTTTGAGAAGTTCCTTGCAAATCAGCAGAATCAGGGCATTGCCTCAGCTTCAGCGATGATAGGCAAGGAGGTAAGGGATGCGCAGGGCAATGGAGGGGTAGTAACAGGATTATCCCTTGAAGAGGCAGGGCTATATCTTCTTATTGGAGAGGACCGCATAGCCTTAAGTGATGTGAAGGTTATAAAGAGTGCAAACAGTTAAGCTTTGTGCTAAGCAAAGCTGCAATTAACTTATAATTATAAAGGGAGGATGCTATGGGAATATTAGGTTCAATGTTTACAGGCGTCACAGGTTTGGCTACCAACGGGTTGGCGCTGTCGGTAATAGGTGATAATATAGCCAACACAAATACATCAGGTTACAAAGGTAGCAGGGCGGTCTTCTCTGATGTCCTTTCTCAGGCATCTACTGGGATGTCCATTGGTAGAGGCTCTCAGCTCCTTGCAGTGCAACAGCTCTTTACGCAGGGCACCTTTGAGACTACGTCCAATCCCCTTGATTTAGGTGTTGATGGAGATGGCTTTTTTGTGGTGCAGGAGTATCAGGGCGGTACCTTTTACACGAGGGCAGGGCAGTTTGTTATGAATAAAGATGGCTATGTAGTCAATCCAGAGAACCTGTATCTACAAGGTTACCTATACAATGACGCAGGCCAGCCTACAGGTGCTATAGGCAATATCAATGTTGCTACGGTAAACAGCAACCCATCAGCTACTACAAGTATTGATGTGCAGGTGAATCTTGATTCCCGTTCGACGGTACCCTCAGCGGCTTGGGGTGTGGTGCCTGCTACGGGTGTTGTCGCTGGTTCCTACAATTTTCAAACTACCATTACCATCTACGATAGCCTTGGTAACTCACACCCTGTAGGTGTCTATTTTAGAAAAACGGCTATTGCAGGGCAATGGAATGCTCACTATGTCTATGACAATGGGATGCCAGGCTCTCCTAACTATGTAGAAGCAACTGGTTCTCCAATAACACTGCAGTTTGACTCAAGCGGTCAATTGACAAGCCCGGTGACTGCAACGGCCTTACAGTTTCCATGGAATGCTGGTTGGGGAAATGTCACACCTCAGAGCATTAATGTCAATTTTGGCTATGCAGGTAATTTCTCTACCCAGTATGGTGCGCCTTCAACAACCGTATTTCAGACTCAGGACGGCTGGACATCGGGTTCCCTTAGGGCTTTGACAGTCAGTCAGGACGGTATTCTTACTGGTGTTTTCACCAATGGGCAGGTAAAACCAATAGCCCAAGTAGTGCTTGCAAAGTTTACATCTCCAAGTAATATGACAAGGATGGGTAGGAATATCTTTGCAGAATCAGCGGAATCTGGACAGCCTGCTGTAGGCACACCAGGCACCTCTGGTAGAGGTAGGATTATGGCCAATTCCCTTGAGATGAGCAATGTGGACCTGGCCGATGAGTTCGTAAGGATGATTGCCGCTCAGAGGGGCTTTCAGGCAAACACCAGAGTCATCACTACTAGTGATGGTCTGCTCGGTGAGATAATGAACATAATGAGGTAACAACTGATTAAGTAATTGCAATTTAACAACGAAAAAATAAGTAATAATGATAGGGGACACAATTTTTTACTTCGGTGTCTCCTTAGATAAAAGGAGGAATACAAATGAGTCTGTTTGGAGCCATGTCAATAGGGATAAGTGGTCTTAGATCCAATGGCTTTGGTCTTGGGGTAATAAGCGATAACATCGCTAATTTTAATACTGTTGGTTTCAAGCACAGTAGACCGGTCTTCGGGGATCTTGTAAGCTCTGTAAGCGCTGTAAATGGGGGTGGGGCAGGGTCTTTCATAATGGATGTGCAGAGTCTGTGGTCTCAAGGCTCAATCAGTCAGACAGATAACCCCTTTGACATGGCTATACAGGGAGAAGGACTTTTTATAGTCAATGGCACAAATGGTGTAACCTATTATTCAAGGGCAGGACAGTTTCTGATAAACAACGAAGGATATCTTGTAAACCCTTTAAACTACAGACTTCAAGGATATGGTTTCGATGCCTCGGGTCTGCCTACTGGAAAGCTTGGGGACATTAAGTTGTCAAACCTCACAAGCAGCCCTATAGCCACTTCTGAAATTGATCTACTGCTTAGCTTGGATTCACAAGAGACGGTGAAGACCTGGTCCGATGCAGACCTTAATCCCGACACTGGAGAGGTAGCCTATTCAAGCTTTAACTATAGCAATTCAAGTTATGTATATGACAGTCTTGGAAATAAGCATCAGGTAAAGTCTTACTACACCAAAACCGGCGCAAATACTTGGGAGGCCCGTTTTGTCTATAACACTGGCACTGATGATGCCCCTGTATTTGAGGCATTGGGGCCAATCAATCTAGTTTTTGATACAAGCGGCAATCTCACATCACCGACTACGGCACAGCAACTGTCCTTTAACTGGGCTGCTGTTATTGGCGCAGCGGTTCCTCAGATTATAAATCTAACCATCAATAGCAATTCCAAACAGTGGAGGCAGCCCTCTGACCAGAAGGTCAATAAGACTGATGGAAGGGGTGCAGGAACCGCTATTGCTACCACTATTAGCCAAAATGGCATACTGTCGGCCATTTTCTCAAATGGCGACAAACGTGATATAGCTCAGATAGCCCTTGCAGAGTTTACCAACTATGACGGGCTTAAACGCAATGGAGACAATCTATATCTACCTACCTATGATTCTGGAGATGCCTCGGTCGGAACCCCTGGCTCAAGCAGGAGAGGGACTATTTTTGGCAACTCCTTAGAGATGAGCAATGTGGATTTGGCAGATGAGTTTGTAAAGATGATACAGCTTCAGAGGGGTTTTCAGGCAAGCTCAAAGGTAATCACCACTGCCGATGGACTTACTGCTGAGGTAATGAATATTATTAGATAAACTCTTGCTTAGTCCCACTATCAATCTAAAGATATTACGATAGAGCTGCAGTGTATTAGGCAATAGTCAAAAACCTAAGACCCCTATTGCGCTGCTGCTCTTTCTTCTTAATATGCCCGTAGGTCATGATGGCTGCATTGACTGTACCTTAATGTTATCACCTTTTGATGCTTTTTAAGTATAATACCCTATTACTTACAAAAAACCAAAAAGGAGGACAGTAAAATGGCAATACCCTCAATGACACTGCTTTTTTTGATCTTTCTGATTATCTACATTATCTCAAGCGCAATCAAGATACTTAAGGAGTACGAAAGGGGAGTAGTGTTTAGGCTCGGAAGGATAATACCTCTCAGGGGTCCTGGGCTTGTGCTTATCTGGCCCATAATTGATAAGATGGTCAAGGTGAGCATGAGGACTGTCACAATGGATGTACCACCACAGGACATTATCACTAAAGACAATATCACTGTAAAGGTTAATGCCGTTGTATATTTCAGGCCTGTTGACCCCATAAAGGCAATAACCGCAGTGGAGGACTTTTATTATGCTACATCACAGATCGCACAGACATCCCTTAGAAGCATCTTAGGACAAAGCCAACTCGATGACCTGCTTGCCAAGAGGGAAGAGCTCAATGCTGAACTCCAAAAGGTTATTGACCAACAGACAGAGCCTTGGGGTGTAAAGGTGACCTCTGTAGAGGTAAAGAATGTTGATCTGCCTCAGGAGATGCTCAGGGCGATTGCAAAACAGGCAGAGGCTGAGAGAGAGAGGAGGGCAAAGATAATACATGCTGAGGGAGAATTGCAGGCAGCCCAAAAACTGACCGATGCAGCAAAGATAATCTCTTCTGAATCCTCAACCCTGCAATTGAGATTTCTACAAACACTTACAGAAATTGCCACCGAGAAAAATTCAACAATCATATTCCCTGTTCCAATAGACCTTCTATCGCCTTTCATGAAGAAGATTTCGGAGGAGACAGGCAATAGGGCTGAGACAAGATAGGGTCTATTTTTGAAAGATCAGAATAACCCTTCAGACCAGATGGATTCGGAAGACAACAAAGAAAAACAGGACACAGGCTCTTATAAGGGTATTTGGCTGAAGGGTTTTTTAATACTGCTCTGCATCGGGATTGTAACATTCATTTTTTATAAGGCTGGTTTATTTAGTTTCTTCATGGACAAGGATAGGATGGAGAGGTTTATCAACTCCTTAGGTCCCCTTGGCTTTCTTGGATTTATCTTGCTGCAGTCTCTTCAAGTAGTGGCTGCCCCTATTCCAGGAGAGGTTACAGGCTTAATTGGTGGATTTCTTTATGGTCCTGTCCTTGGCACAGTGCTGTCAACTATTGGCTTGACATTGGGTTCCTTTATTGCCTTTAAGCTTTCCCGAACCTTTGGCAGACCCTTTGTAGAACGATTTGTAGATAAGTCAGTAATGAGTCGTTTTGACTATCTGCTGCATCATAAGGGCGCATTCCTGATTTTTTTATTATTTTTAATACCTGGTGTGCCAAAGGACTATCTATGCTACATATTAGGATTAGGACACCTCTCTACAGCGGAGTTTTTGTTGATAGGAGGCACAGGCAGGCTTTTTGGGACTGTTCTCCTCACATTAGGAGGAGATTTTCTGCGCAATCATCAATATCTGCGATTTTCTATGCTCTTTGGCGTGGCAATTATTGTTGTGATAATAGCCATTGTATTTAAAGATAAGATAGAAAGGCTCCTTAGGGTGTTGCATGTTATGCAGTATAAAAAGAGAAAACAGCAAAAGAAGACATAGGAAATAAAAGGTTGCTGATTGATGGATTTTGTTGCAAATTAATAGGTTAGTATATATAATTTAATGATTCTTAATAAATTATGGAGGCGCTTATGGCACAAAAGGCAGGCATGTTGCCTGATGTTCTAAAGGTGGGCACTAATGAGATGGAGCTTGTGGTTTTTAAGATGTATAACACCCTTGACAATGGTAGCCCCGAATTGCTTGATTATGGAGTAAATGTAGCTAAGGTAAGGGAGATAATCCCTATGCCAGGGCTTACAAAGGTGCCAGATATGCCCGAATATGCCCATGCCCTTGCTGAGGTGAGAGGCGAGGTAATACCTATAATAGACTTAGGAAAATGGATGAAACTGGTCATCCCTCCTGATGTGGACATCAGACCAAAGGTGATTGTGCTGGAGATGCTCGGAACAACGGTAGGCATGATAGTGCATGAAGTGGAGAGGATAAGGAGGATCAAGTGGAATCAAATAAAACCCCCGCCATCTCTGCTTCAGGCAAAACACGGCGGCAGGATTACTGGAGTAACCAAGATAGATGATGATGGGGATGCCCTCCTGCTCATACTTGACTTAGAAAGTGTGATATCCGATATAGGAGCCCTGATGCCTCGCAGGGAGATCGCCTTGGAAGAGATTGACCGGCTTAGCAAAAGGAAACTCAAGGGTAATGTGCTCATTGTGGATGACTCCACAGTGGCGCGAAAGATTCTTAAGGATACCCTTGAGAATGCCGGATTACATGTTATAGAGGCAGTGGATGGAAAGCAGGCGTTGTCAATCCTAAATGATTTCCTCGGAAAGATCGGGGATCAGTCTATACTTAATTTTGTAAATCTTGTGATCTCCGATGTAGAGATGCCGGAGATGGATGGATTGACCTTTACAAAATTAGTCAAAGAGGATGCACGACTTCAGCAAATACCTATAATAGTCAACACCTCTTTGAGCGGAGATGAAAATAGGGAAAAGGCAAACTTGGTAGGAGCTGACGGATATCTCGTAAAGTTTGATGTCACAAGGTTGATTCAGGAATTATCAAGGTTTCTATCAAAATAACAGGTTAATGGAGATGGGGTTATTTAATCATCCATCTCCATTAAATCATCTGCTGAATACTATTTTACAATACCTGACCCCGTGCCTGAAAAGGTTCCTGAATTATTGTTGATTGTCCCTGTGGATATGCCCTGAAAATAAATATTCTGCATATTTGGCGGTCCCCCTGAAAGCCCGCCAGAGCCCTTTGTTATAGATGAGAGCCAAAGATTTCTATTTTGATCCCAAGTTAGGACATTAAAATTACCTGTTAATCCGCTGCCTGTTAGCAACACCTGTGCACCCTGAGGATTCCCCGTGTAGCTGCCATTTATGTTGCCAGTAGCCCAGATAGCAGGTCTTGCATTGAAATTAGGGGCGAGGAAGATAACGTCCTGCATATTTAGGGCTATTGAGTCCTGCCCCTGTCTCCAATTGCCGCTCATATTTGCCCTGCCTACTTCAAAGGCAGGTATATTGAGGCTGGATAGGGCATCTCGTCCCTTTGAGGATGAGGACATTGATAGTAGTTTGTTAGTATCAATAAAGGTAGGCTAAAAAATACAAAAAATAACATCTTAAGGTAAAAACCCTTTGAACTTTGAAGGCACTTCATAGTCTCAGAATATAGTCGTAATATCTGTTGTATTATGCTGCTCATTAGTGATAATATCTCTTAAGACAAACCATGGAAGCCATTGTTGTTTATATCACCATATCCAACGAAGAAGAGGCGGTGAGGATTGCTCACACTTTGGTAAAAGAAAGGCTATGCGCCTGCGTAAACATACTGCCTTCAGTCAGATCAATATACACGTGGCAGGGGAAAATAGAAGATGAGCAGGAATTGCTGATGATTCTAAAAACCACAAGAGGGTGCTTTGAAAAACTATGTGCTCAAGTAAAAGAAATGCATAGCTACACTGTGCCTGAGATAATAGCTATGCCTATAATAGCTGGCTCTGAAGACTACCTAAGCTGGTTAAAATCCTCGGTTGCATTATCGGGCGATTAGTTTTCATAGCCTATTGTCTTTGCATTCCCTAATCAAAGATTAAAAATCTACAAAACCAACCACTATTATCCCTTGTGTCTTTTTATATTATAGGCAATCATAAAAAGCAGTAATGCAAGCACTATGGCTATCACTACAAACTTTGTCAGTTTTAGAGCTAACAGCGCTAATATGACTGCAGCAATTATAAGGTAATTAAGCATCTCTCATCTCCCGTGCCCTCTTTAACCCCTCAAGCAATATAAGCATAAAGACCACAGAAAGTCCGAAGGCTATAGCAGCAATGTTTATTACATTAAAGATAAGCAATATAAGAAGTATAGAGAACAGGACCAGGAGCCTGAAGAAGGTCATGAATATCATCTTTGATTTGCCCTTCTCTAGGGACATCACACTCTCTACACCCCATATAACACCCATAAAATTGAGCACCGCAAAGAATCCCCCCAATAATATGCTGAGGGATGCTCTCCAATCAAACATAAAAAGCAATCCTAAGGAGACAGGCAGAAGAATGATGACAGAAACAAAGGAAATCTTTTTGAGGCTCTTATCCCAATTATTTTGCATTGTTATCTTTCATCCTTTCCTTTTTTGCAATCCTGAGCAGTTCCTTAACTCCCGCTGAGATACCTACTATAAAAAATAAAACTGATAGATAGGGAAAGGTTTTAAAAAAACCGTCAAGCAAGTACCCCATAACAAGTCCTACTATAGAGCACAAGACAAAGTGTATTCCAACGGAACTCGCATAGAGGAAGTCTTTCATGCCGCTATTCATAATGGATTGATGATAAAGGCTATGGGGTCAAAATTTCAATGTTTTTTAGATCGGGTGTGGTTACTATTTTAAAATGGCAGGTTCAACTATGAAGTTCAACACTATCTGTTAGTTAAAAAAATCTCTAACAGATTTATTGAGGAGTCCTTGTTTGATACTTAAAAGGTAATCCTTGCTAATTACAAAAAGCAATGCGCATAGGGCATTTAATAACACTATCGTATAACCTGTAGGCAAATCGAGTTGATAGGACATCACAATAGCCAGGCTATTTAAAGTTGCTCCAATAAGCCATGCTGTCAAGAAGGTGCTCTTTGCTTTTAATGTAATAGAAATCAAGGCAGGTGCTACAAGTAGGGTAAATACCACTAGTACACCTGCCAACTTGACCGAGCTTGTAACTGTAACTGCAAAGGCAGTGAAAAAAATTAGCTCCTTTGTAAAACCCTCCTTTAACCTTTTTGATAGATAGAGGATAGTTGCAATAAAAAGATAAAGGATTGCAATCTGAAGGGTCTCTTTGAAGGAACCATAAAGTATGTCTGTAGCAAGTAGCCTTTGAAATACCTCCATGCCATGGGGTGTCTTCGAAAGCACTACATAAGAGCCAGAGATGCCAAGCACATAAAGTAGACCGATGAATGCCTCCTGAATGTTGCTATTTCTTCCTTTTGATCTTTGACAAATGAGGGCTACTAATGCGGCAGTAAATACGGCAAAGACTACAGACATTGCATAGGAGTAATCTTCAAGGTGTGAAAGTATGGCTACAGCAGCGCCTAATGCTGCCATCTGGCTTATGGCCAGGTCTGTGAAGATTATGCCTCGTCTTATTATTTCTAAGCCGAAATAGGCGTGTATGCCTAATAAGACCATAGACAGCAGAAGGGCTGACAAAAGTATGTCTGTCACCTTGAAAGCCTCTCAAAGATGGTATCAAATAGACTATAGAGGTCTTTTGCCTCTTTTGTTGACCCCACATCATGGGGGATTAAAACCACAGGCACTGATGTCTTTTCAGAGAGCATCTTGGCTGCCTTGTCAGAGTGATAGATATCCTGGATTATCAGGTCTGCTTTTTTTTCTTTGATGACATTGATCAATGACTCGAGGTGTCGGCTTGAAGGAGGGATGCCAGGAAGTGGCTCAATGTTACCTATCAAATGAAGGTCGTAGCGTTTGATGAGATAGTTATAGAGCGTATGGCTCTGGACAATCTTTTTAGCCTTTAAAGACGCACCAATTTTATCCCATCCCTTGAGTGCATCCTTCCACCTGAGATGAAAATCTTTTAGGTTTTCTTTGTAGTAATTGCAATTTGTCTGTTGTATCTCACAGAGCCTCTTGGTAATTGCCTCTGCTATGATAGGGATATTATGAGGATCTAAGTGAAAGTGAGGATTGCCATAAGGATGGACATCACCGTGATGCCTTGAGAGTTCCCTTGGGACATCTATTAGTTGGATATGCTCTGAGACCTCAAGAAAGCCCTTGTTATTTAATCTGGGGTTATTTGCCTGTTTTATTATCTGTGGAAGCCAGCCTACTTCAAGGTCAGCGCCATTTGCAATTATGAGGTCTGCTTGCCTCGCCTTTGCAATAAGTGAAGGCTTTGGCACAATGAAATGTGGATCCGTTGAGCCCATTGATAAAGATGACACCTCGTCTCGGTCTCTTATAATTTGCTTGGTTACCTCTGCAAGATAGGGATAGGAGGTAAGTATATTTAACTTTGCCTGAGCGAAGGCGGGTATTAAACAGAAGGACAATATAAATAACAACATTTTTATGAACATATCATTTCTCCCTTTAATTTGTAAGTATAGGCTAAAGGTTCATCCATCAAGCCTTTAGCCTATTAACTTGAGTTTTAATTATTAAAATGAATGCGCTCCATGGGCGCCAATGGCCATATTAAACTGCACTAAAAACTCATTTACTGTCTTGCGCTCTGCACCTGAGTACCTTGACCTATCGTTGCTATACTGGAACCTTATCCTTGAAAACTCTGTAGGATTGTAATCCACCATAAAGGTATACCTTGGCAGAGTTTTATCAACAGGTTGTCTCGCACTGGTCAGATATCTTTTGATACCGTTCATATAAATAGAGCTTTTATCGAGAAGGTCGTACCTGAAGCCAGCCCTCCATTGGTTGTCAAACTTCCATATCAGTTGACTGTAAAGTCCTGCCTGTTTTCTTTCTAATGAAGCAGTAGTAGTTTGAGTGAAGTTTCCATCGGCATCCCTATTGGTGTAGCCATAACGGGTCCCATCCATCTTACGGTAGATATACTCGTTTTGCCAAAGCAGATAGCGATAGGAGTCAAGCATGTATTTTGCAGTGAGGTCAATGCCGAAGATATTGGTCTTAGCCTCAAGGGCATGGGGAATGTCCTCCATCTCCAGATGGTTTATCCTGCTTTTTCCAAAGGCATAGGATAGACCTCCGAGCACTGTAAGGTTGCCAAGGTCAAAGGAGCTCTTTACAAATCCTACCCAGGCATTAGGCACATTGGCATTCTTTATTGTCTTGACCTGATGTGTTTGAAACATGGTCACATCGAAGCCTTCATAGCCAAAGCTAACCTCATTTTCACCCTGCAGTGCCTCAAGCCCAAAAAGCAGATAAAAACTCGTTGGCGCAAGCCAGGTTAGTTGAACACCCTTCTCCAGTAGTCCGTGATCACCAAAAAAGACCTTATATACCAATGGTTGATCTGCAAAGTCCCATATGTGATGATGCTGACTATTGAGCCTTCCAAAGGAACTCAAAAACTTGCCTGCCTTGATCTGAAACCCTGCTGGCAGTGAACGAGTGTTGAAGAATGCCTCCTCAATCTCTGAGGAGTGTTCAGAGATATGCAATGTTGCCGTTAGGTCAAAGTAAGGATCAACGGCAGAAGATATAGTCAGCTCACCATAATTGAGATTGAAGCCCCTTTTGGCATTGTATGTTGCATGCTCATGGCCATGATCCCCATGACCAGCGTGGACATGGGTATAGGCTGGTATTTCAAGTAAGCCGTAGTCTTTGTCAGATATGTTTCTGCCTACCAGGGAGCCATCAACGATGAGTGATAGGTCTGGGAAGAACTTACCTGGCACCTTTGCTACTGGATAGATAGTGCTGTCTGAAAACCTACGATTGAGCCTGTATGTCCTATCTTGAAGATTACCAAAGACCTCAGTCTTTTTTTCATCCCTGACCGTTTCTGTAACAGGCACCTCTTTTGGTCTTGACTGCTCTAATTGCTCAAGCCTCTTTTGTAGGGATTCAATAACCTTTTTTTGCTCTAAAAGTTGTTGTTTTAAACTATCTACTGTATCACTTGCAAGGCTATTTGTAGCTAATAAAAAGGATATGAACAGAAAAGATATTGCCTTTAACATATAAAATCCTCCTTATGTCTTTTAGTGAAGATAAAAGCTAATCACAGAAGGAAAGACAAAACATCATGGCATAGATAACAAGGTGTACTATAAGCAGATCATCCCTCGCCTGAGTTTGTCTTACAAAGCCTGTGAATTTAAGAAGATTGAAGATTTAGATATGTAAAGGAGGTGAGCGACCTGTGAGTATGGAAAAAAAGGGCTCTTTAAAAATGAAGCTAACATATATGGGTACGTATTCTGAAACCTCCGTTATTGTCTGAAGGCTGCTAAACCCGTTAAAAACTGCAGGACTACTATGGCTTAATACACAGATTAGACAGTCTTCGTGCTCGTCCACAGCGTCATGGATGTGTGTAGCTGTTGCGTAAAAACCATGGCATGTTATGAAGAGGATTAGAAGAAGTAAAAACTTTTTAATAGCATAATTATTCATAAATTTTGCAAGGTGTATCAGAGAGTAGTTTGCATCCTCCTAACCAATGGAGCTTTAAAAAAGGTTGTTGCCCAACTTTTATAATCTTCTGTCGGCAGATTCAGGAACAAAAAACTTAGTCCATTGCCCGCCAATTGCCTTATAAAGGGCTATTACTGATTTTAATAGCAATGTCTTTGTCTGTGCAAGAGACAATTCTGCATTAAAGAGATTTCTGTCTGCATCAAGGACCTCGATATAGCTTGTATAACCGTTTTCATACCTGAGTCTGGCAATCTTTGCATAATCTCTCAGTGATGCAATCTGCCTGTTCTGGATCTCCAACTGTTGCTCCGTCTTTTTATGTTCTATGAGGGCATCCTCAACCTCCCTGAATGCCCTCTGTATAGTCTGTTGATATTTAAGAAGCGCCTGCCTTTGTTGTGCCTCTGCTGCCATTAAATTACCAGACAGACTCCCACCCTTAAAGATCGGTGCTGCAAAAGAGCCTGCCCATTGCCAAGTCTTGTTTGGTCCTGTAAAGAGGTCAGACAACTCAGCACTCGCCCATCCAAACTGCCCTGTGAGTGATATAGTGGGAAAGAAGGCTGCCCTTGCAACGCCAATCTGTGCATTAGCCGCCTTTAGATCCTCCTCGGCCTGTCTTATATCTGGCCTTCTATGAAGTAACTCAGAAGGGAGCCCAGCGATTATAGGGGGTTGCCTCAAGTCATCGAGGGTCTTTTTAAAGGTAATAGGCTGGGGATTCCTACCAATCAATATGCTCAAGGCATTTTCTTGCTGTTCAGTCTGCCGCTCTAATGTGGGGATAGATATAAGGGCAGACTCATATTCAGACCTTGCCTGATTGAGCTCAAGCTCCGATATGACGCCTCCCTCAAAGCGCAGCTTAAATATCTCGTAGTAGTCTCTGCGGGAATCAGCAGTCTCCTTTGAGATCCTAAGCTGCTCATGAAGGTTCAGTATGTTTATATATGTCTCTGCGATAGAGCTTACGGTGGTCAATAGCAATGCCTCCTGCGCTGCCTCTGCGCTCATTATCTGTGCCCTTGCAGCCTCCTCGGCACTCCTGAGCCTTCCCCAAAGATCTATCTCCCAGCTTGCATTGAGATTGATCTGATATGCATTTGATATGACAGATTCCCCCATGATGTTACTCCTGCCTCTGCCAGCAGTGCCAACGGAGGTAACCTGAGGATAAAGGGCCCCTTTTGTAGCCCCATACCGTCCAATAAACTCCTGAACCCTTGCAGAGGCTATAAGAAGATCATAGTTATTTCTCATCCCCTCTTCAATGAGGGCATCGAGCCCAGCATCGCCGAACTGTTGCCACCAAAGGGCCTCAGATGCCTCTTTCGATGCCCTGACCTCATTGCGCCATCGCTCAGGCATCTCTACAGAAGGTCTTGTATATACGGGCATTTGAGAGCAGGCTGAGAGGATCAGTGTGAGGATAAATAAAAATAGCAGGGCGCTGCCAAATTTTAAAAGATGCTTAAATAATAGTCGAGCACTGCTACAAATTGCACGATTATCGGCCTCATGAGTACTTACGAAGGAGGATGAAACCTTTACCCCTTTCATGTCTGATGACCTTCCGCACTGCCTATAGAGGCATTAGGCACTGTTTTTTTAGCAAATCGCTCCTTCAAGGTCTCAATAATCCAGAAGAAAAGTGGAACAAAGAATAATGCCAAGACTGTAGCGCCTATCATGCCTCCTATTATGCCAGTGCCAATGGAATGCCTCGAATTTGCCCCTGCCCCTGTAGCAATAGCAAGGGGGATAGCTCCACAGATGAATGCAAGGGAGGTCATTATAATAGGCCTCAACCTGATACCTGCTGCCTCTATTGCCGCATCTTTAATTGACAAGCCTTCTTGCCTCTTTAATACTGCAAACTCCACGATAAGGATGGCATTCTTGGCTGCAAGACCTATAAGGGTGACCAGACCTATCTGGAAATACACATCATTCTCAAGCCCCCTCATCC
Organism: uncultured bacterium; assembly: GCA_937949555.1. Lineage (GTDB taxonomy): Bacteria > Nitrospirota > Thermodesulfovibrionia > Thermodesulfovibrionales > Dissulfurispiraceae > DUZI01. Next base: position 75,326 of record CALEDV010000034.1, read on the forward strand.
ATACAGCGGAGAGGGCCCCAAATATGCCAAAGGGCACAGCCATGATAACTGAAAGGGGCAATCCCCATGCCTCATACTGGGCGGCAAGTATCAGAAACACCATAATAATGCCAAAGGCAAACACAATCGCTGAAGCACTGCCAGACTTCTTCTCTTCAAAGGCCTGACCAGCCCAGCTAAAGGTATATCCTTCGGGAAGGAATTTGGCAGCCGTTTCCTCCATTGCCTTAATGGCTTGCCCAGAGCTATAGCCTGTAGTAGCGTTTCCTGTGATCTTTGCTGCTGGGAAGCCATTGAATCTTGGGGCTATCTCTGAGCCAGTGACAAAATGGGTGGAGGTGACTGCTGATAATGGGACCATCTTCCCACTATTTTGTCTTACGTGTATATGGTCTATATCTTTTGGGGTCATCCTATAGTCGGCATCGGCCTGTATAATGACCTGCCATACCCTGCTGTTTTTGTTGTACTGACTTACATAGGCGGATCCAAAAAAGGTCTGAAGGGCGTCATAGACCTCCTGCACAGGCACACCAAGGGTTTCTGCCTTTTCCCTATCTACCTCAATCTTCAATTGCCTCGAGGTAGCATTAAAGGTAGTATTAAGTCCAGAGAGTTCCTTCCTCTCTGAGGCCTTCTTGATAAAATCCCTCGTAATATTCTGAAGGGCCTTGAGATCGCCCTGTCCACGGCTCTGGATCCAGAACTCAAACCCACCCTGAGTGCCAAGGCCAGATATGGCAGGGGGCATAAAGGCAAATACGATAGCCTCCTTGATTGATGCAAATTTAGTATTAACCTCATTGATCAGAGAAAAGGCGGAAAGTTCCTTCTGTTTCCTATCATCGAATTCTTTTAAGGTAACAAAGAATGTTGAGGCGCTTGTCTTTATCTGTCCATCTAAGATACTGAACCCAGACACAGTGGTGCATTGATCAACAGCAGGATGCGATGAGAAGACCTGTGCCACCGCCTTTGATACCTTTTTGGTCCTGTCTATACTTGCCCCATCAGGCAATATGGCAGCGGCAAAAAGATAACCCTGATCCTCTTGAGGCACAAAGCTGGCTGGGACAATCTTGAATAGAAACACTATAGCACCCACCATTATCATAAATACTATACTGGCTATAGCAAACCTCTTTATTACAAGCCTTACACCATCGGTGTACCTTTTGGTCATAGATTCAAAGACACTGTTAAACAAACGGAAAAAGCCACGATGTTCCTTCTCATGGGGTTTTAAGATTATGGCTGCCATGGCAGGGGTGAGGGTAAGGGCAACAAAACCCGATATAGCTACGGAGATCACTATGGTTATAGCAAATTGTTTGTAGAGCAAGCCAGTGGTGCCACTAATAAATGCCACTGGTATAAACACTGCTGATAGGACCAGCACAATGGCTATTACTGGGCTTGTCACCTCCTCCATTGCCTTAAGGGCGGCCTCTCTTGGAGATAATTTAAAATGCCTCATATTGCGTTCCACATTCTCAACCACTACTATGGCATCGTCAACAACTATACCTATCGCAAGCACAAGACCAAACAAGGTAAGCATGTTGATAGAAAAACCTGCAATATACATCCCAGCAAGGGCACCAATGATAGATACAAAGACCGCTACAGTGGGGATAATTGTTGCCCTGAGACTCTGCAAAAACACAAATACCACAAGTATAACCAAGGCCACGGCCTCTAATAGCGTGATCATCACTTCTTTTATTGATTCCTTTACAAAGGTAGTAGTATCCAAAGAGATCGCATAGTCTAAACCATCGGGGAAATGCCTCTTTAGGTCCTCCATGGTCTTTTTGACCTCTTCTGCAACATCAATGGCGTTAGAGCCTGTCTGCTGATATACGGCAATGTATGTAGCAGCCTTGCCATTGAGTTCTGCATCAACCATGTAGTCCTTCATCCCCAACTCAACCCGTCCAATATCCTGTAAATCCACAATGGCAGAGGTCTTGGGGTCAGTGCGGAGTATTATTCGCTCAAAATCCTTAGGCTCATTGTATCTGCCTTGGGTTACAAGGGGAATAGTTATATCGACTGGTTTTCTCATAGGTGATTGACCGAGTTGTCCAGCACCAAATTGCTGATTTTGTGACGATACCGCCCTTACAACATCACCTGCCGTTATGCCAAGACTTGCCATGCGATCAGGGTTGAGCCATATACGCATGGCCTGATCTGGAGAACCCAGTATACCTGCCTGGCTTGCACCTTTGATCTTTTTAATGGCATCCAGTATGTAAATATTGGCATAGTTGCCTATATACTGTCTGTCGTATCTACCATCAGGTGATAGAATTGCAATAAGCATCAAGAATGACCCAGACCTCTTTACGACAGATACGCCTGTCTTCTGAACTGAATCAGGCAGATAGGGCAAGGCAAGATTGACCCTGTTCTGCACCTGAACCTGTGCAATATCGGGATCCGTCCCTATCTCGAAAGACACAGTCAGAGAATAAGCACCATTAGCAGAGCTTGAAGACTCCATGTAGATCATATTTTCCACCCCATTTATCTGCGTCTCAATAGGGGCAGCTACAGCCTGAGCAATGGTTTCAGCATCAGCGCCAGGGTAAGATGCGGTAATGGTAATCTGTGGTGGGGTTATATCAGGGTACTGGTTAATTGGGAGTTTGGCAAGGGCGGCAAGGCCTGCAATAACTATTACTATAGACAGCACCGTAGCAAAGACAGGCCTGCGGATACTAAAATGGGAGAGCATTAGGTACGGCTCTTCTCTGTTGGAGCAGTCTTTTGTTGGTTACCATCAGTAGTAGGACTGGGAGAAGTTACAATCCTCACGGCCGCACCAGGAGATAGTTTCATTGCCCCATCAACTACGACCCTCTCGCCACCCGTGAGACCTTCCAAGACAATCCACTTATCACCTGTCATCTCTCCAGTCCTTAAAGGGCGAACCTGGGCCTTGTTATCCTTGTCTACCACAAACACGACATTGCCTTGCGCCGTCTGAAGCACTGCTCTTTGTGGCACTACAATTGCGTTAGGTCTATAAACCCCGTGCACTCTGACCCTTACAAACTGTCCAGGCCTCAACTCACCCTTTGGATTAGCAATCTCGGCCCTAACGAGAAAAGTGCCCGTCTCAGGGCTAAAGGAAGGCTCTGCAAAGTTGACCTTGCCCCTGTGGGGATAGGGCTTACCATCTGAGAGCACTATCTCTATTGAATAGTCATTATTCTTTGGTAGTTTCACCAGCCCCTTTTTGACATCATCTTTTATCCTTACGGACTCATTCTCAGAGATGCTGAAGTTTACATATAAAGGATTAAGCTGGGCCACAGTGGTCAGGAGATTGTCTGCTGAGGATATGTAGCTCCCCTCTTGCTTACGGGCCTTGCTGGTAATACCCATTACGGGAGAGATGATGGTTGTGTAGCTGAGATTGAGCTCTGCCTGTCTCACCTTGCCCTGGGCAGTCAATAGGGCTGCCTGGGCAGTCTGTTCGTTGCCAATAGCATCATCGAGGTCCTTCTTGCTCATGGCATTCTTTTCAGCCAAGGGTTTGATCCTTGCGAGGGTTGCCCTGGCATTTTGAAGCCTCGCCTCTTGCTGTGCAAGCTCTCCCCTTGCCTGCTGTAGGGATGCCTCAAAGGGCTTCTTATCCATTAAAAAGAGTTCTGCCCCCTCTTTTACCACCGAGCCCTCATCGTATACCCTCTTTTCAAGAAATCCGTCTACCCGTGCCCTAATCTCCACAAGTCGAGAACTCTCAGTCTGACCAATATACTCAAATTCCGCAGGTATAGTCTTGGGCGTTATCTCAAAGACTGTCACCTCTGCTGGAGGCTTGACGCTATGCGTGCCATGCTGGTCTCTGCTGCAGGATAAGGAGAAAAAAATCACTACAATAAATATTGATAACAATGGGAAATTAAACAATCTTATTAGATAGGACATTTTTATATTATCTTCCTTTTTAAATGCACTAATAATAATATTTGAACTTGAATATGTCAATCCATTTTTAAATGACATTTTTTTGCCTGTTCAGTTCTATTTGCAAGCTCAAAGGTTTCATGAAAAACGAGATAGAGATAGGCTATATCATCCATTGAACATTATACTGTAATGATATAGAGTTTTGTTGCAATGACATCCTAATAAAGGATGGACAATTACTTTTACAAGTGAATGGCTCTCATTGAATAAGTTGTAAGTAGAAGTGTAAAATCGGTCATACCTTTTATTTTAACCATGGAATTGTCCTGTTTATTGGACATATACACTGGAGCTGCATAATAGACATGAATATCTTTATAGTTGCAGCAGGTTTTGGCGAGAGGATTCGTCCAATAACCCTTGATATTCCTAAACCTATGCTTCCCATAATGGGCAAACCGATTATAGACTTCATAATAGAGAAATCCCTTGCCTTGAATCCTACTAATATATGTATCAACATCCACTACAAAAAAGAGGTTTTCCTAAGATGGGCAGAGTGGCATCATATGAGGGACCGTATAAGAATTTATCCAGAAACTGAGATATTAGGCACAGGAGGCGCCCTCAAGAATGCCGAAGAACTGCTGCTATCAGAGGATGTCTTTATTGTGCATAATGCAGATGTGTTATCAGATATTGACCTCTCTGTGCTTGTTAAGGCTCACGATAACAGCCAATACATAGCTACGCTCTGTGTGATTGACTTTCCAGATATCAACACTCTTCAGATTAATAAGGAGGGTCTGTTGTCCCCTATCTCCGATGTTCAAAGGGTTGATTGTTGTAGGAGGACCTTTACAGGCATAGCGATCTACTCCTCTGCCTTTCTTGCATTTTTACCAGAGGGTAGTTCATCGGTAGTAGAGGGATGGTTGAGGGCTATTGAGGCAGGGCAGAAGATAAAGACCCTTGATGTTACTGGTACCTATTGGTCTGATATAGGTAGTTTTAACGCCTACGCACAAACAGTATTTACTAATATTCTCAGGGAGGGTGAGCAGGTTTACATTGACCGGTCTTTTAAGGACTGCTCGGGGGTTGACTATGAGGGTATGGTGGTTATAGAAAGAAACTGTAGTGCCTCAGCCCCATTGACCATTAAAAACTCCATAGTCATGCCAGGCACAAGGATAGATAAGCCAATGACTATTAAGGATAGCATTGTAGGCAATAACTATTGCATACCAATCAATCCAAAATTGTCTGCCACATTGGGCTCTGGTGGCTCTGACAGGACTTTTTCAAGGACGAGCCATCACAGCGAGGGTAATGTAGTTAAGATGCAGTGTAAACAGTCCGACATAGACTACAAAAGGCATATAGAATACACAAAATTTTTTACTCAAAGGGGGATTAGGGTTCCAAGGCTGATTGACTTTAAGACCGACCAATACTGGGCGCTTTTTGAAGACTTAGGAGACCTCTCTCTATACAACTGGATGAGATGTAATAGGGATGAGGAGTCTATAATCCATATTTATGATCAGGTTATTGAAGTGATAGTAGCCTTACACACAATAGAGGAGGATAGGAGAAAATTCAGGGACTTTGACTACCAATACTTTCTTTGGGAAGGCCAATACTTCCTTGAAAACTATGTCAAGGCTCTAAGGGGTATAACCTCATTAGAGGATGGGGTAATTGATGACCTAAAAGGGCTTGCTGAAAGGGCCAGTTCATTCAAGACCTGTATCATCCATAGGGACCTACAGTCTCAGAACATAATGATAAAAAACAACAGCATATTCCTAATCGACTATCAAGGTGCAAGGCTTGCCCCCCCTGCATATGATGTTGCCTCCCTTTGCTATGACCCTTATGTCTCTATAGATGATCAGCTCAGAGTGCGCCTCTGTGAAATATACATCCATAAGAGGCTTCAGGAGGAAGACTTTGATGTGACTGAATTCAGGAAGTCCCTCACTGTGTGCATTGCCCAACGACTCATGCAGGCCATAGGCGCCTATAGCTTTCTTGCAATAAAAAGACACAAGCGCTATTTCCTAAGGCACATACCAAATGCCCTGAGACTCCTAAAGACAAAGGCACCATTAGCATTATCCAAACTTCCAAACCTTAAGAGGCTCATTGAGCAACTCTGATGGGTAACTCCCTTAGGCAATAAAAACAACCTCAGGGACCTTGTGTGGGAGAGGATACAGTAAATGGTATTTAAACCTTCGAATACTTCAAAACCTTCCACCCCTTTGAACTGCTTGAAACATTCAAAGTATCATTACGATTACGCCGAAGCGATACATATTTTGATGAATCGCCATACCCCTTGAGTGTGCCCTGAGGGGGTTGTTAATAATGGGCTCAACATGAATGGGCACTGCAACCATGTCTTATATCAAAACAACCTGAGTAACTTACCAAAGAGCCCTACCATGGAGATGGCTGCAAAGGTCATGGCAAAGGTAAACATCCTGATAGTAAGCGCCCTGTTTTCCTTTAAGCCATTGTCTATCTTGATATCTAT